>DATDVT010000026.1:0-53777 GCA_035289905.1 Candidatus Nanoarchaeia archaeon | reverse complement strand
ATTATTTCTATAGTATTAATAGGCCAGATAACATAACCAATAAAGAAACAAACAACTGTAGTAATAGTAATAAATATTCCAAAACTACCTTTCTTATTCATAAATTAATTAAACTTTAGCAATTAATAAAGTTGATTAAAAAAAATTAATAAATATTTTTAAAAAATTTAGGACAGAGCCTTTTGTTTAGATAATTTTATATAAATTTGATTTTATTAAGTGCTATGGAAGATTGGTATAAGGCTGGAAAACTGACTTCTAGTGCGAGGGATTATGGTAAAAAGTTAATTAAAGAGAATGCTTCTTTATTAGAGGTTACTGAAAAGATAGAAAAATATATTTTGGATAATAATGGAGAACTTGCTTTTCCTGTTCAGATTTCTTTGAATGAAATAGCTGCGCATTATGCGGCTTATAATAATGATATAGCTATTTTTAAAAAAAATGATTTAGTAAAATTGGATTTGGGGGTTGCTGTTAATGGAGCAATTGGAGATACAGCTGTTAGTGTTTGTATTGGTTGTGATAAATCTGAAATAATTCAGGCTGCAGAGAATGCTCTGAAGGAGGCAATAAATGTTATAAGAGCTGGGATTACTTTAGCTGAGGTTGGAAGAGTGATTGAGGGGGAGATTAGAGAGATGGGTTTTTTTCCTATTAAAAATTTGTCAGGGCATAGTATGGAGCGGTATATGGTTCATTCAGGCATTAATATTCCAAATTATGATAGTAGTGAAAAGAATAAATTAGTTGAGGGGATGGTTATTGCAATTGAACCTTTTGCAACTAATGGAGATGGTTTTGTTAGAGATGGTAAGGTTTCTGATATTTATAGACTGATTGAAAAGAAAAATGTGAGAGATATGAGTAGTAGGCGGATATTAGAATATATTTGGAATGAAAGGAAGACATTACCTTTTTCTAAGAGACATTTATTAGGTAAATTTTCAGAATTTAAGGTCAATATGGCTTTAAGGAGTTTAAGTAATCTTCTTTATAGTTATCCACATTTAGTTGAAAGAAGTGGAGGAATAGTTAGTCAGGCAGAACATACTGTTTTAATTACTAAAGATGGTTGTGATGTTATGACACTTTAAGTTTTTTGATTTTTCTATTTAGGTTATTAAGTTCTATTGTCAATAGTTCTATACTGTCTAAGAATTGTTTTACTTCTGCTCTTGTAAAGTTTAGTTCTCCCTGCTTTGAAAATATTTCTATATTTTTTGCTAAATTGATTATTTCCTCTAATATTATTTCTTTGTTTGTCATAAGATTTATTCTTTAAAGAAATATATAAATTTAATTATTTTTTATTTTTTTAGAATTTTAGTTGCGATCTCTATTTCTTTTTTTAGAGAATATTTGTATCTTTCTAATAAAGGAATAAGCTCGTTTAGTATATTTATTATAATTCTTCTTTCTTCGATCTTGTTTGTATATAATTTGTTTGCTTGTTCAATTATTAATTCTTCTGGTTCTTTTTTGGATTTGAACCATAAATAGATTAGTTTTATATAGGTTTTTATTTTTTTTATTTCTTCCGTTGTTAATTTTTTTGAAGTTCTTTTAAACATAAATAGAAAGAAATATTTTTGTTAATAAATTTAACCCATATAACTAAGGACATCTTTTTCTCTTATTGCTCCGCCTCTTGCAGTTTTTATATAATTAGCTTCAATTTCTTCGTATTTTTTAATGTCTTCTTCTGTTACTGAGGCTCTTACTTTTTTTAATGCTTCTTTGAAATGTTTCATTTTGACTTCTTTTGCGTTTATATCTTCTCTTAGTGCTAACATTCCTGCTTCTTTGCATAAGGATTCTAAATCTGCTCCAACATAATTTTCTGTTTCTTTTGCTATTTTATTTAAGTCTATATCTGAAGCAAGTGGTGTATTTTTTGTGTGAATTTTTAGAATTGATAGTCTTGCTTTTTCGTCTGGTGTTTGTGTTAATATAATTCTGTCAAATCTTCCTGGTCTCAGTAATGCAGGATCTATTATATCTGGCCTATTTGTTGCTCCAATTACTAAAACATCGTTTAATTCTATTAAACCGTCAATTTCAGTTAACATTTGATTTACTACTCGTTCTGTTACACCAGAGTCGTGTGAACGACCTCGTTTTGGAACTATTGCATCTATTTCATCAAAAAAGATTATTGTTGGCGAGGTTTGACGTGCCTTTTCAAAGATTTTCTTTACTGCTTTTTCTGAGTCTCCCACCCATTTAGAGTTATGTAATATTATAGGTAATTTGCCTCCTATAAATGAGCCATGTTCTGTTTCAAAATCATACATTATCCTAGGTTCAGCTTTAGTTTTACATTTAATACTTGTCCAACTTAAATCACTTGTGGCTATTTTTTGTAAATTATTGAAAATTTTATCTTTTTTGAATTCTTTTGTTGCATATTTATTTATTATAACCATTAGTTTTTTTAGACGTAATAAACCACATTTTCTTCTTCCACTTATTATATGTTCAAATGAACCGTCTTTTACTTCTTTATCATAATAAATATTTAATTTTTCTTTACAATATTTTAAATATTTACTTATAGGAGGAATTATATATTGTGCATTATATTCGTTTCTAACTTCCAAGCTATTGTTTTCATTTAATATACTATTCTTAAATTTATTTATTTCTCTTTGACCACTAATTGTAATGAGGTGCATACCGTCACTTCTTTGCCAATATTTGTTTTTTATTTCAAAGTTTAAAAGTAGATAGCTTAATACTTCAGCTACTTTTTTGCTCATTGTGCCATATTCTATTTTTTGGTTATCTATATGACCATCGCCTTTATACAGAGCATTTATGAAAGAACTTATTATTTCTTTATTACTCTTGCTTATTATTGAGGGGATGATGATACTATGACTCTTTTTTGCACCCAATTTCATTTCGAATATGTTTTCTAAATATTTGACTAGAGGTGTAGAAGAAATCGCTACTTTCTTTTTTGATTCTTGTATTCTTTCTTTTTCAGTGAATATTTCAAATAATTTTTTTATTTCTTCTTTATTTCTTTCTTGGGTATTACAAATGACTACATCTCCTTTAGAAATATTACCTTCAGCTACAAACCATCCTAGGAATGATGCAAGATTTTTATCTAGTTTTTTTGGAAGTTTTGTAATTTGCTTTGTGGAAAATATTTTTGTGTGATAATAATTATTGTCTTCTTTTATTAATTTTAGGTGTTTATATTTTGGTAACTCTATTTTAATTTCTTTGTTGAAGAAAGGTATTTTCGTAGGTTTTGCGACAAAATCCCCTTCTTTTAAATCTTCAGTCTTTATCCATTTTATTTCTCCATCTCTAAATGTGTAAAGTGGTTGATTTTTGGATATAATCAATTCATTATTATCTTTGAATTTTAGTTTATATGTTTCATCGACCCATAATTTATAGATCTTATTTATTTTTGTTTTTATAATCTTTCCTTTTTCATTAAGAGCATAACCATATGCTGGTTTTTCAATTTTTCTTATTTCTATATCTTGTGTTTTTTTAATAATTTTACTTATTTTTTTCATATTATCATATACTTCACTGATCTTTCTCACACCACAAAAATCAGTAAATACATTTGTATTTCCATCTAAGCAGAGTAATTCTGCACCTTTGATCAAAATAAAATTAGCTTCAGATTCTTTTGCTACTGCTTTAGCTAAAAGTGTTTTGCCTGTTCCAGGTGGGCCATACATTAGAATTCCTTTTGGTGGTTTTATTCCTAAATTTTTGAAGACTTCAGGGTGTTTTAATGGCAATTCTACCGCTTCTTTTAAATCTTGTTTTAGTTTTTCTAGACCACCAATATCTTCCCATGATATATTTGGTGTTTCTATAAATACTTCTCTTAATGCTGAGGGCCTTACAACCTTTAATGCTTCTTTTAAATCTTTGTCTGATATTATTAATTTTTCTAAAATTTCTTTAGGTATTGGTTCTTCTTTTTTATATTGGATATCTGGAAGCAATCTTCTTAGGACAATCATAGCTGCTTCTTTACATAATGATTCTAAGTCAGCTCCAACAAAACCGTGTGTTAAATCAGCAATTTCTTTTAAATTAACATCTTCGTTTAAGGGCATTGTTCTTGTATGAATTTTTAATATGTCTAATCTAGCAGATGGTTTAGGAACACCAATTTCTATTTCTCTATCAAATCTTCCTGGACGTCTTAGTGCTGGATCAATTGAGTTTGGTCTATTTGTTGCAGCGATCACAATTACTTTACCTCTTGCTTTTAGACCATCCATTGTTGCAAGTAGTTGGGCTACTACTCGTCTTTCAACTTCGCCATAACTTTCTTCTCTTTTTATTGCAATGGCATCTATTTCATCTATAAATATTATGCTTGGTGCATTTTTTTCTGCTTCTTGGAATACAGATCTTATTTTTCTTTCTGCTTCTCCGACATATTTTGACATGACTGCTGGGCTATCTAGGTGGATAAATTGAGCATTAGTTTCGTTAGCTACTGCTTTGGCTAAAAGTGTTTTACCTGTTCCAGGTGGACCATGAAGTAAAACTCCTTTTGGTGGTTGGATTCCTAATCTTTCAAATATTTCTGGATGTTTTAGTGGAAGTTCAACCATTTCTCTTATTTTTTTTATTTCTTCAGTTAGGCCACCAACATCTTCATATGTGATGTCAATTACTTTTTCTTCTGGTATTTCATCTATTTTTGATTTTAAGTTCAGTTTTGTATTTTCTGTGATAATTACTGCATTATTTTTTGGTTCTGTGTTTAGGATTAAAAATTTTAGTTTGCCGAAACCAAATGGTGAACCTGAATCTTGTTCGAAAAAGTCAAATATATCTTCAAATGGGGAGCCAGTCATTGTTGTTTTTCTTCTAGTTGTTCCACCTAGAGCTATTTGGTCTCCTTTTAAAACTGGTCTACCTAATAATCCTCGTTTAAAAACAAGTGGGTCTGCTTGTATTGAAATATTTGTTTGTGCTGGTGCAATTGTTACAGATATTGCTTCTTTTACTTCAGCTTTTCTTACTATTATATTTTCTCCTAATGATGTTTTTGCATTTCTTCTTAAAATTCCATCCATACGAATTACATTTTGACCGATATCTGTAGGATAGGCTCTATCTGCAATTCCTACTGTTTTTCTTATGCCCTCTATTTCTACAATGTCTCCAGGTCTAATATTCATCTCCCTCATATTTTGGGCATCTATTCTAACAATACCTTTATAAGCTTCTTCTTGGAGAGCTTCCATTACTTTGAGTTTGACTTCAGCCATGATTTGTTTTTATTTATAAATATATTTAAGCCTTTCTCTAGAAATATTTTTAAAGTAGAGTAGAATAATTATAGGATGTTTGATACATTAAAGGAGTTGATTTTTGGTAGGAAAGCGGTTGATACTTCTGTAGAGGCTAAAAGGATAAGAAAGGTTGTTATGGGGATGGTTGATCCTTTTATTAGGGCTGTTGAGGCTTATGAAAAAGAGGATGATAAATCTTTAGTTTATTTTAATGAATTTATTAAAGAATATATTAATTTACAGAGAATTATGAAGAATAAAAGTGATTATAAAAGATATAAACTTGCTTTAGAAAAGATAATACGTTTTGGTAAATCTGAAGATATGGTGATTTATATTAGAGTGTTTAATAAATTAGCTAGACAGTTGGTTAATGTTAGTGAATATTATAAACTTAGGAGATTTAAGAAGGGGGATGATTTGTTTGATGATTTTTTAACTGGTTTTGAGAATATGGTTGAGAGATTAAATAAATAAATTCTATTTCAGGGGGGTATTCTGTTCCTATACCAATTCTATCTCTATGTTTTAATTCAATATTATTGGTTCTTTGTTCATTAACAAAGACTTCTAGTCCAGAATTATTAATTAATCTTTGATTTATAATTTTTATATCTCCCTTTGTAAAAATATTGGTTTTTTTAAAAAGTGTTTCATATAGACTTTTTAGTTGTTCTTCTGTAAGTTTTTTTTCATTAGGATCAGGAATGTTTATTACACGAATTTTATTACTAGTTGATGGATAGTCTTGAGGTCCTTTGTTTTCATTGTGATCCCATGCTCTATAAAAATTAATAACTGCTCTGCCATTTATAAATTGAGATAATGGGTGAATTCCAGGGTAATTTGTTAATAAATATTCCCCAGTAGGTAATTGATCAGATAAATCTTCCTCAGTAGGTAATTGATCAGATAAATCTTCTACATTTTTTTTAGAAGGTTTTTCGTTTAAACATTTTTGTGGGATTTCTTTACATGAATCTTCGAAGGATATCCAATCTTCTTCTGTAAATTCATATACTTCTTTTGGCAATATGGGTTTTGGCAATCTTTTCATATTTTTTTAATTTTTTTTCATGTATTTAAGGCTTTTGGTTTGTTATTCTTTCTTGGTAGTAAATAATTTATACTAAATATATTTAAAGTTGAATTTCTTAGATTGATTATGTTTAGTACTGGTTGTGGGGATTTAGATTTGAGAATTGGTGGTTTTTCTAGGGGGATTAATTTAATTTATGGAGCGTGTGCTACTGGAAAGACGACTTTAGGAATGATGGCAAGCAATTTTTTTGCTTCTAAGGGAAAAAAGGTATTTTATATTGATTCTGAGAATGGGTTTAATATGGATAGATTTAAACAAATATCAAATGGAAAGGTTTATGATTCTCTTATTGTTTTTAAGGTGCATAGTTTAGAAGAACAATTTAAATTATTAGAAAAATTACCTTTAAAGTGTGATTTGTTGGTATTAGATAGCTTAGGTTATTATTATCGAGAAGAATTGAAGATGAATTATCTCTTAGCTAATACTCTTGTAAAAAAATATTTTAATATTCTAAAAAAATTTAGTGTAAACAGTTGTGTTCTGGTTTTAAATCAAGTATATTGTGACATTAATAATAATGTGGTTAAGTGTGTTGGTGGGAATTTTGTTATGGAAAACTGTAATAGCAAATATTTTTTATCTAAAAATCCTAGAAAACTAATTTTTGATAATAAATCTTTGGAGTTTGAAATTAATGATAAAGGTATTTATTTTTTTTGATAATCTTTATTTTGTTTTATTGCTTCAATATGTTTGCATTTTGGATAGTTAGGGCAGGCTAAGAATGCACCGTATGCAGATTTTCTAATTATTAATTCTGTGCCACAATTTGGACATTTTCTTTTTTCTGATAATATCTCCTTTTCGTTAATTTTTTTTGTTGGACAATCGGGATTTATACATAAAATTTGAGGGGCACGTCTTGCTTTGATTAATTTTATTGTTGGATAGTTACATTGTTCACATGATTTTTCGTTAGACAGTATTTTTCCTTGTGGTATTTTAAAGGTTGCATTACATTTAGGATATTCTGTACAAGCTATAAACAAACCAAATTTTCCTCTTTTAATTGTTAGTTCTCCTTTTTTGCATATAGGACAAGGACCAATTTTTGATTGTTTTTGTTGTGTTTCTATATTTGCTTCTCCAAGTTCTTTTCCTATTTCTTTTTCATGTGTTTTGAATTTTTTTAAACTTATGGTCAGGAATTTTTCAGCAGCCTCTATTACTTCTGAACCTTTTTTTTCTTTTTGTTGGATTGCTTCCATATCTTCTTCAAAATCTCTGGTAAGCTTCTCATCTAGTATTTCTGGACAATATTTCAATAGAGTATTGATAGTTTTTTTACCTAATTCTGTTACTTTGATGGGTCTTCCTTCAGTATAATTTCTTTGGAATAAATTATCTATAATGGTGCTTCTTGTAGATTTTGTTCCAAGTGATTTGGCCTCGAGTTCTTTAATTATTGAAGCTTCATTATATCTTGCAGGAGGTTGCGTTTCTTTTTTTTCAAGATTTATTTTTTTAATGTGTAAACTATCATTTAAAATAACTATAGGCAATGTTTCTTCTTTTATTTTTAAGAATGGTTTATATAAATCATGCCAACCAGGTTTTAAAGTAACTGTACCTTTGGCAACGAAGTTTTCTTTTTTTACGTCAATTGTTAATGTTTGGGTTTCTCTTAATGCTTGTTCTCCAAATACTGAGAAAAATCTTCTAACTATTAATTCGTATAATTTTGCTTCTTGAGGCGATAATTTTTTTGGTATTTCACCTGTGGGATAACATGAGGGGTGAGCAGGATCTGTTTTATCTCCTTCTCTTGGTTTAAGGTTTTCTTTTGAAAGCAAAAAAGTACATTCTTCTTTGAATTTTGTTTCTAATTTTTTTAATATTTTTTTGTATCCTATAGATTCTGGTAGTTTTTGTGAGGATGTTCTAGGGTAGGAGATATAGGAATTTGTATAGAGGTTTTGTGCTATTTCTAATGTTTTTTTTGGAGTAATTTTTAGTACGGAGTATGCTTCTGTTTGTAAAGTTGTTAGATCGAAAGGGAAAGGTGGAAGTTGTTTATATTGTCTTTTTTCAATATTTTTTATTGTTGCATTTTTTTCATCTTTAATTTTTTTATAAATTTTTTCTGCTTCTTTTTTATCTTCTATTTTTCCTTTTTCGTGTTGAGCCTTTATTATTTCTTTCTTTTTTGTTTCTGAGTTTAGGTATATTTCAAAGAATGGAACAGGTTTAAAATTTTCTATTTCTAGTTCTCGATTATATAAAATTTTTAGAGCTGGACCTTGAACTCTTCCGGAAGACAGTATTTTGAATCTGTTTAACGCGTGTTTTATTGAAAGGGTTAGTGCTCTAGAAAGATTTATTCCAAATATAAAATCTAGTTCATGCCTTGTAATTCCAGCTTCTGCTAATTTTTTATCGTATGTTTTTGCTAGGTGTTCGTATGAACTTAATAAATCTTCTTTTGTTGTTGTAGAATAATTCATTCTTTTTGCTTCAGATTTTTTGCATATGAATTTTAGAATTCTTTCTCCAATAACTTCTCCTTCTATATCCCAATCTGTAGCTATTATTATTTCTTCAGAGTCCTTGCAGAGTTTTTTTATTATTGTTAAATAAGGTTTTATATATGCTGAATCTTTATTTACTTCATAAGATGCTTTCCATTCTGTATTGAATGTGGGGTATTTCCAACCTTTTTTATCTTTCTCGGTAACTGTGTATAAATGACCAACCGCACAAACTATACTTATTTTTATATTATTTCTTGTTAATATATAATAAGCAACCTTTCCTTCTTTATGTTTTTCTATCTTTGTTTCTTTTAATGCTTGAGCTATTTTTTCTGCTACGGATGGTTTCTCTGTTATTATTAATTGGGTTTTCATTTATTGATTTTTAGAGATAAACTATAAAAAGGTTATGTTAATTTATTTAAAATAGACTATAAATAATTAACTTTAATTAATTGTTAAAAACTATAAGTTTTATGATTAGAAAGACAATATAGATAGATTTTTTATATAAGTTCTGTCCTAAACAAAAAATATCCAAAACAAAACAGCAATACCAATACCCACTAAATAATAAACAGGAATCCTAAATCGCCCAATAACTAACCAAGGATAATAATTAGCAAAGCTAGGATTCCAAGAATCTTTAAATTTAATCTCAGTATTTACAACAAACCAAAAAAAATCTTCTATTACCATTCCTGAAAAGTAAGCACTACTTAGAATCCCAAATAATTTCCAACTAAATCCAACAATAACAATTGGTAATAGAATAATTAATATAGGCAAATAAATAACAAACAACCAAAAATGATATCTTGTTAGAGAGATATTCTTAGCAAATCTCCACTTCCAGCCATATTTATTCTTATCCCAAGCGTTTTTTCCTTCAACCGATGCCTCCCAAAAAGAATGAGCAATCATTGCAATCCATACTACAAAAACAATTAATAAAAAATTCATATACAAATAAAACTAAATAAAGTAATAAAGTTATTCTAAAATTGCCTTAAATATGTAACACCTAGAAGAATCAAAATAACCACATCTAAATTTATTCAAAGAAATCCCAGTTCTAGCACTTAACATCAAAGCATAGAAATAAACCTGTGTAGCAGCATACTTCTCTTTATAAGCATTAGGTTTATAGTCCAAAACCCAAACCTTTTCATTATCTACCCTTAAAATATCGATATGTCCACTCAAAACACCGCCACATCCACCAAAAATATTCTTAAAAGTGTTCATTTCTTCCTTCTCAAACCAAACAGGAACCTCAACACCAATAGTCTTATCATCGTTTTCTAACATATAAACTTGAACTTGTGAATGTGCTGTCTTAAACCTCTCAAAATTTTCCTCTAATCCCCTAGAAGTCAAACCACAAACTTCATGATTCAATACCTCTTTAACATTAATCCCTAAATCAAATCTTAAAGCGCTACTCCTTGGACCATTACAAAATTTTTCATCATCACAATTATGTAAAACATCAAACAAATAATTATTTAGTTCATCACAACACAAATGATCTATTTTATCTTTATGTAATCTATACATATAAAACCATCCATGCTTAAAGCTCTTTTTTAATATCACAAAACTATTTATTTTTCTACATTAATAAATTTTATTAAATATAAAACAATCTTAAACTAAAAATGGGAGTTAACATCTCAGAATTATTACCAAAGAAAGAAATTAGTTTTAATGATTTGAATAACAAAATAATAGCTATCGATGCATTCAACGTATTATATCAATTTCTCTCATCAATAAGGCAGTATGATGGAACACCATTAATGGATACTCAAGGAAACATAACCTCTCATCTACAAGGATTACTATCAAGAACCATAAATTTAATGAATAAAAACATAAAAATTATCTACATTTTTGATGGTATTGCACCAAAATTAAAAGAAAGAGAAAGAGAATTAAGAAAAGAACAAAAACTTAAAGGTTATAATAAATACCTAGAAGCAAGTCAAGAAAAAGATATTAAGAACATGCTAAAATATGCAAAAACAACATCTAGACTTACAAAAGAAATGACTGAAGAAGCAAAAGAATTAATTAAAGCATTAGGGCTGCCAATAATAGAAGCCCCCTCTGAAGCAGAAGCACAAGCCGCATTCATGTGCAAAAATAAAGATGTTTACGCAACAGCATCTCAAGATGCAGATTCCTTACTATTTGGCACACCAATCTTAATCAGAAATCTAACTTTATCACAAAAAAGAAAAACTGTTTATGGAAAAATCATCTATACTTTTTTAGAAGAAATAAAATTAGAAGATACATTAAAATCATTAGAAATAAATTATGATCAATTAATCACTTTAGGAATTCTTGTAGGCACAGACTTTAATCCAGGAGGAATAAAAGGAATTGGTCCAAAAAAAGCATTAAAACTTATAAAAACCCAATCACCTGAAGAAATATTTAAAGAAGCAGATTTTAATTGGAGAGAAATATATAATATATTCACAAAAATACCTGTAACAAAAGATTATAAATTAAAATGGAATCCAATTGATGAAAAAAAACTAAAAGAAATTTTAATTGAAAAACATGATTTCTCAAAAGAAAGAATTGATATTCTCCTAAATAAATCAAAAAATCTTTTAAAAAAAGAGCAAAATAATTTATCTGGGTTTTTTAACAATTAACTCAATAAATTTTCGTTTTAGAAATTTATTTAAAAACATTTTCTCTATTTTCTAAGCTTCTCAACAATTTTATCAATCAAAATATTAAGCTCAACAAGACCTAACTCTATATTTTTTTGCCCTAAGGCATCCATCAACTGTTCATTTAAAGAAATACTATCATCCTTATTAAATTCATCACTAATAAACTCCCCAACACTAGCTCCATTCAACTCTTCATCACCTAAATATTCAAACATAGCATCAGAATAATTCTGAATGAACCTATCGCTCAACAAATCATAGTTTATACTAACTTCTTTTCCCTTTATAAATTTTATTCTCAAACAATCAAGACCACCACCAATAACAAGCCTATCTTCCCCTAAAGGAATAAAATTAACTAACAGCTGCCCCTCTTCTTTTAAAATAGAAACATCAATATCTAAATGCAATCCAACAATCCCCCTTTCACCGTTGTATTTTGGCTGATACAATCCAAAAGACCATTCACCCTTTTCAACTGTCTTATAAACTAACTGAATATAATAAACATTAGCCCCAATTAATAAATTCACTATAGATTCCTCTACACCCTCATCTATAACAATTTCAGATTCAGATAAATATTCTCCATTTTTTAATAACCTAATTGAATTATCTCTAAGATAAACTCTAAAGTCACTTAATTTAAACAATTCAACTGCTTTTTTTAAGATACTAAAATATTGAAATTTTTTTAATTCTAAATTGCCTCCCAAAACCAATTCTCCGTAAATATTTTTTTGATTAATTTTTAAAGAACTAAAAAAACTCTGTAATAACACAACACCTAGATCAATAGCTAACAAATCTTCGCTCGAGTATTGATTTTTACTCCCCCACCAAAGATATCTAGCCAAATATTTTTCCCTCAACATTAAAGCTAAATCATCCTCTGAATATCTCCTTAAAATAAAATTAAAAACCGGTCCAACAAATTTACGATTATTATCTACGCCAACTATATAACAATCCTTATCACCAGACCATAATTCCTTAGCCCTAAATTCATATTTAAACATTCTATCTTTTTTCAGATCAATATAAACATTATAACCAAATTCATCAAACCAACCAAATCTAACTTGATCTATTATTCCCCTTTTATCGTCTACAACAACCCTGTATTCATTCTCTAGACTATAAATATCATACCTCTCACCCTTATTAATAACCTTAATATCATTTAAACCAACTAATTTCACATTAGTCTCAGGCAACCTTAAAATCACTTTAACAACATTTGTACTAACAATCCCTTTTTTATCATAACCAACAAAACATACCTCTTTATTACCATCCCACCATAAATCAAAAATATCCTCTACATCTAAAATCTGCACATGTTTATTTTTATCAAAAACAACACCAAGAAGTTCAAAAATACCACCACCCATAACCTCTCCCAAAACAATTCTATCTATATCTTTATCTTTATTAACTATCTTTAATTTAAATAAATTCTCACCAACCCTTTTATTTAATAAATAATAATCATCAAATCTTTTAGCATTCACACTATTTAATTCAATTTTAGTAGATTCAGAAAGTTTTTTATCAATCAATTTAACCCTAAGAACATCTCCCTTACCAACAAGATACCCCTTACTATCCACACATTGTGTAACAAATTTTCTCTCCCCATCCCAGCCCCTCAACAATTTAAAATTATAAGGTAAAACTAGTCTATTCTTTCCCTTAGGTATAGAAATCCTTCCTAAAAAATAATTATCATATTTAATATAAACTTCAGCAGCTAAACCAACACTATTATCATAATCAACAACTAAATTAAAGTCTCCAAATGGAACCTCATAAATACCCTCAGAATTTAAATTATGCAAAAACTTAACTATAACACTTACAACCTCTAATAATTCAAAATTAATCCTTTGTTCATTTAAAACATTAGTTTTATCCCCCTTACCATACGCTCTAACAATTAACAAAAAATCATCATCACAACTAACACTCCAATCAATAGAAAAATCCTTACTCCCAATCCTTCGTACTAAATTTTCACCCTCATTAAGTACATCCCCTTCAGGATAATCAACAGCTACTACAAACTCTCCCTTATCTTTACATTGATACCATAAAACAACTGAACCTACTTTATCTGAAGGATCTTCAACCTTAACATTTAAAGAAAGAATCTGACCAAATTTTACACCATAAGGTTTTAAACCCGTTCTATAATCAGATAAATAAACCTCAACGCCAGAAGTACTAATTTTTATATAACTTGGTGTTGTATACTTAATACTATTTTTCCTTAATCCCAAAACCCCCCTAACATACAATATTAAATCTCCCCTCCAATTCAAAGCACTAAAATCATAAGGAAAAGAAATATCCCCTGCACTACCTTTAAGAACACTTATAGGTTTTACAAGAAATAAAGGCTCCTCTAAATTATTTACAATATAACCAAATTCAACAGCCTCAACATTTCCACTAAAATTAAAAACATTAACCCCAACCTCATAAAGTTGTTTTGAAATAAAATTATTACTATTCTCCTTTAAGAGCCTAGTAACATTATTCCCTAAAAGATCTTTATAAGCTAAAAACTTAAACCTCACTCCATTCCTATCACCCTCCTCACAAAGAACTATAAACCTAAAAATTTCTCCAACTAAATTCCCATTTAAACCAATTGGAGAAATCTCTACTATTCTTTCCCCAACCCAAGGCGAATCAAACTTAAGAGTAAACTCTTTATTTAAAGCAGAAATGGTTTTATATCTCCCATTATATCCAATACCAATATTCTCAAGAACACCAACACTATCTTCTATCTCCAGATAAAACTGATAGTCAATATCATCTCTCAATTTTATTATGTCCTTATTATTTAAAACAGAATATATTTTTTCTCTTGTTATCGAATCAACAACCTCAATCACTTTCATTTTTACATTTAAATCACTATCTACAACATCTAAGAGTATACTATCTTGATCTATTAAATTAGATTCAATAATTTCTTCTTTAAAAACCCCAACAATTAAAGTATAAATCCCTTTATTAGTAATATCAAAATCTTCTAAAGAATAACGCTTAAATTTATCTAAGTCTTTTGTATCTGAATCAAAAAGAAATTTTACTTTATTGTTCTTAATCAATCCCCCTTCACTAAACAATCCATTATCAACATAATCCCCTTCAACTAAAAACCACCTAACAAAAACATTAGAACTCAAAGGAGACAATCCCTTTAAATCATAAACAAAATTCAATCCTTGTTGTAAACCAATCTTTCCATTATTATCTTCAATAACGTCCCTTGGTGAAATTATTTTTAAACCTAAATCACTCTCTGGCATTACAAAAAAACAACTGTCATCTGATTCTACTAAAACCTCTTCATTTGAATTAAATAAAGCAACCTTATACTCATAAGCTCCACTAAAATGTTCATCAAATAAAATATTTAACTTAACCATTTTTACAGTTTCTTTTTCCTTCCAAGAATCAAACAATTGTTTTGAAGACTTAACTTCAGAAATTTCTTTATGCCAAAACTCTTCATCAACCTTTTTATAAATAAAACCAACCTTAGCAACCAAATTAGAACTATCAGAATAAAAAACCTCTACGTTTTTTCCCTCTCCAATCTTTACATTAATAATTAAGGGTTCGGCCATATTATTCTCCTTATCTTAACTAAACGATTCTTAACAACAAAATCAACTTTATCTTTAAAGGGTAATAAATCTTTTCTATCAATCTCTCCAGTATAATAACCCTTAAAACTAGACTTAACTCTAACGTTCACAGCACTAACCATTAACGTATAATTTCCGAAAGGCATAGTTTTAGGTATAACAAAAGTTCCTCCCTTAACAGAAGATAATTTAATTGGAATACGCATTCCATTTATATCATATATTTCCCATTCAAATAAAGAAGGACTACATATTTTATCTGGATCAGTCAACTTAATCCTATACTTTAAAGATTCTCCAGGCACATAACCCTGTGTAATTCTCTTACGAACCTCTGGTTCTACAATCTTCAATACAGGATTCTGTGGTTTTTCAACCCTAATTCTCACCCTTTTTTGATCAAATATATCATTTGAACTATTCAAAGCAAATAAAGCAACAACATAAACTTCAGAATCCAGATCACTAATATCTAACTGTTTTGGTATCGCAACCTTCAAACCTTGTTTTCCACTTATCTTTAATAAATCATCCATCACTACCATGGGATTCCCATTATTATCTTTCATAACATTATTTCCTGTAGAATCAAACAAAACCCATTGCAAAAACTGAATCCTTCCTGTAAAATCTCTAAAATCGCATTCTAAATCCAATATATTATGATTAAAATGCCTACTCAAATTCTTTGGTTTAATTATCTCTAATTTATTAGTAAAAAAATTAACAAGAACCCTATCATAATCACTATCAATTATTCCACCCGTACCCTTAGCTACAGCATAAATAACATAAGATCCTTCCTTTATAACTGGCAAAACTACAGTTTGTGAAACACCGCTATCAGTTTCAAGTACTACATTAGAAACCATTATTGGCCTAGAACTCTTCTTATTAAAACCCTTTAAACCCCCAAACATATAATACCAAACAATCTTTTCAACAACACTATAATCATCTCTTTCAACCCTAGCCAACAACTCAATCTGTTCACCAATAGCAAAGTCCTGAGAAATAGGCTTATCAATCTTAATCTTTACATGATCTTCATGCTCTCTTTTCAACAACACTAAATTAAAAGCCTTCTCAACAAGTTTTCCCTTATACCTTACCTTTAACCCTATTGTCTTAGTTTCTTCATTTTTTTGTTTACCAGTAAAAAATCCCTTACCAAAGCCCCAATCACCACTATTAAAAATAAAAGACTCTGCCTTCGTTCTTACACCCAAAGGGACACCTACATCCCAAACAATATCATGCTCTCCAACAACATAACCCCCACTGATTACTGCACTTATTAACAAATCACCACCATTAGAAGCAACAAAAATAGGATCTCTAAGCTGTATAAATTTACTACCCTCTTGCAAAGACCGGCCATCAATCATATCCTGAACAACAATACCAATCTTCTCTTTAGTAAAAATATCCATCCTCTTAATCTTAAACCTACTAACAGCCTTAACAAGATTCCCGGTAGTGTTATCCCTGACCACTAATTCAATTGCATATTCAATCTTATCTTTACCTGAAGGTAAAGGAAAATTACGTCCACTTAATTGAACATACGGTTTATCAGAAATTACACCAGCTAATCCAGGTAAAGACCATTGGTATACATAATCTCCAGAACCGCCATTAACATTAGAAACAACAACAAAATCCTCTGTATCCCCAAAAATTCTCTTAGAAGGCTTAAACTCTATCTTTATTTTTAATTTAGAATAACCTAAAACCTTGTCTTCTTTATTAGGTTGTCCAGTTTTATTATCGACCAAATCCCCGTGCTTAAAAGGTTCTCTCTCAACACCAGCAGAAGAACCATCATAAGGAGACAATCCCTCCTTACTATAATCAGGTCGTTTCTCTTTCCTGCTCCACTCAGGCCATTTAACATGCTTAGATACCCCCTTCAATAATAAAAGCAACAAAATTAGACCGATAATAACTATCAAAATCCACCAAAGGTCATCACCGTAAGGAATATATGTCAATAATTCAGGATAAAAAAACCAAACTGCTAACAGAATTATTAACAAAATTATCAAAAAAGCTAACCATCTATTACTTCCCCCTTCACCTTCTTTCTTAAACAACCCAATTAAAGGTAATAAAACTGCAAGCACCAAAACAAGAATTGCCAAAGGACCAAAACTAAAAATATTAACTCCGAAATAATATTCCAATCCCAACATAGCAAAACTTAAAACCAGACCAATGCCTAAACACAAAGCATTAAATGCCCCTGATTCTTCGCCCTCAAAATGCTTCTTAAAAACAATTTTAGGCAAACTAAAGAATATTAAAAAAAATATTAAAAAATCTAACCAACCAGAAAATTGATTATATGTACTTATTAAAGAAGGAAAACTTAACCCAGAAACAAAAGGTATAACTAATAAAAAAGCTAACACTAAAACAATTCTCTTTCTTAGGAGATAAAACATATATACCTCCTAGAAATTTATTTATATAAAGGTTTTGATAATGCCTACAATAAAAATCAAAAAAAAAGATATTGAAAAAGTAAAACATGATTTAAAAGAAAATTTATCAAAAGACTACAAAATAAAAGTTGTCAACGAAAACGCATATCTAGCAACAAAAAAACCCCAAAAAAAATATCCTGAAGTTAAACTAAAATTAAAGAAAATAAAAAAGATATTGAATTTTAAAAAAGAATTAAAGAAAATAAACCCAAAACTTAAAAGTAGTTATGATGTAATAGGTACAATTGCCATTTTAGAAATCGATATAAAAAATTTAAAACAAAAAAAAGAAATTGCCAAACTATTATTAAAAACAAACAAAAAAATAAAAACAATAGTAAGAAAAGCCTCAGAACATAAAGGAAAATTTAGACTTCAAAAATATGAATTCCTAGCAGGGAAAAAAATATTTACAACACTTCATAAAGAAAACAACATACAATTAAAAATAAAAATAAATGAAACATATTTTTCACCAAGACTAGCAACTGAAAGAAATAGAATTAATAAATTAATTCGTCCAAACGAAACCATATTAGTAATGTTCTCTGGGTGTGGAGTTTATCCTATAAATATCTCAAAAAATACAAAAGCAAAAAAAATTATAGGAATAGAAATAAATTCTAAAGCCAATAAACTAGCAGAAGAAAACATAAAAATAAATAATTGTAAAAATATAACCCTATACAATGAAGATGTAAAAAAAATAATTCCAAGAATAAATAAAAAATTCGATAGAATCATTATGCCTGCACCTAAAAATGCAGAAGACTACATCTCAATAACAAAAAATCTATTAAAGAAAAAAACATTCATTCATCTATATCTCTTTTCTGAATTAGATAAAATAAAAGAAAAAAGAAAAACAATTCAAAAACAATTCAAATTTTTACATTTAAAGACAACAAAATGTGGTCAACAATCAGCGAGAATTTATAGAGTATGCCTTGATCTAAAAAATAATGATTAGAATATATATTAACCAAAAGAAATATTTAGATTAAATAGTTTATATATAGACCTTAGAACTATTATTTAAAAACAAAGAGGTGAAAAAATGAAAAAAGTTCTAACTATATTTTGTTGTCTCATATTAAGTACACTTGGAGTATTCGCCCAAGAATCCTGCAACCAATTGACTCACAATGAATGTGATAATCTAGGAATTACCCATGATGAGTGTGACATTCTGAATGCTGAATGTCTATCTCAAGAAGAACCAATTGACGAGCCAAATTGGATAAATTTTTTAAAAAATTTAATTGGATTAGAAAAACCAACTATAATAAGAGTAAATAAAATAGAAAATACTGGAACAATAAACATAGGAACAATTAATAAAAATTTCTTAAATCTTAAAGAAAATAATGAAAAATCAATAGAAAATAATGAAAATAGTAAGATAACAGTAATAAAAGTAAATAAAATAGAAAATACTGGAACAATAAACATAGGAACAATTAATAAAAACTATGCAAAGATAAAAAGGAATAATATAGTAAAAAAAATTATAAACAATCAATAATAATTTTTTAAAAAAATTTTGTTTTAAATGAAGACCAAAATTATCCTTATTTGTGAACTACCTATGGCATTAACTATATATATATTGCTTACAGTAATATTATTAACCTATATGAGGAATAAGTTAGAATGAAAATAGTTGATTGGTTAATCAGAAATTGGAAGATACTATTCTTTATAGGATTAATTGTATTCTTCTTTTATTTCGTTTTTATTAGTAATAATTAATTTTAATGCAAAAATCTCATTCTGCACAATAAATCAACTTTAATTACAAAAACTTATATTATGTGTAAAGCCCTCAACCGAAAGCTTTAAATAATATCACTTTATAATAGTAACATTTGGAGATAGCAAAATGCCTGAAATAAGATGGCCAATATTAATTGGATCCTGGATTTTAACAGCCGGGCTTAGTGTTAGTAGTACATTCCTAATGAGAAGTTGTGGATCAGATATTACTGATAGATTATCCGAACAAGGTACTAAACTAAAAGGTGTAGAAATCAAGGATGGGGATAAATCAGATATAATTCCATATATAAAATTTAATAATAATCAATACTTTATATCCTATGACGCTAATAGAAATCCAATTCTAGTAAATGAATACCCAGTTACATTCAAAATTGGCAGCCAAAAAAAACTCATAGATAATGAAATATATATAGGAAATGAATAAATATCATTATCACTTTTAAAATAAGGGAATGATGAAGTGAACACCCTAGGATTAAAGAATGACTGATGGAGTAGCTTCTGACCCAATTAAATATTTTTCTCAGGTCTAACTGCTCTTGGCGCCTCGCCACCATGCCAACTCAATCTAGGTCTTACCCTTATAGGATACAACCTTTCAGAATTATCATCTAAAATTAAAGCACTACCCTTGAGATTTGGTAAAGCATTCAAATATTTTCTTATATCTGCGCCAGTATAAGATTGCATCATTGCATTCAAAGCAGCAATATCTCTTTTAGCAGTTAATCTATGTGCTATAACAATATCTGTCTGGGTAATCATATCATTATGAATCATTCCTGGCTGTTGAGAAGCTGCTATCAAACTCACACCTGGCTGTCTACCCTCTCTTAAAACTTGAATCAAAGCATCACTAGCTAACGTCTTTCCCTCTTTAGGTAAGAACTCGTGGCAATTATGAACCACAATATCATTCGAAACAAAATTATGAACATTCTCAACTGCTAGATCATAAACTTCCTCCTCCCCTGCATTTTGTTTATCAATAATTTGTTCGAATATGGTTTCATTTTTATATCTAGTTTTTATCCAATCATCAAAGCTCATTATAATTTTAGAGAAACAAACATTTTTACTATAGTATACTTCATAATCCTTAATATCTAAAATTCTTGTTATTTTTATCCTTCGTAATCCCCGTATATCATATAAATTTAAAGCTTTTCTTTTTAATTCAATTCTATCTTGCTTCCATTTATTTCTAAACATTAAATAACTCAACCACTTTTTTCCTTCAATTTCTTTTCTTTTACAATATCTATATCCTACCTTACTCAAAAATAAAATCATATTATCTAACTGCTTATCAATAGTTATAACTATTTTAATAGTTCTTACCCCATCTTTTCTTATATTTCCTTTTCTCTGTGAAATTTTACTTTTAATAGTTAAAGAATCTAATAAACTAGTAATTTGATTAGCATAAAAATATGCTTCTTTTATAAATAATTCAGATTTATTAAAAGAAAGTTCAATAGGATTATAATCAGAATAAATTTTCTTAGCCAGTGAAGGAGAAGTCCTATCACTTGCAAATAATGCAGCTAAAAATTCTGATTTAACTTTATTATCTCCATTAATTATCCATTCTGGAATTTTAACTACGTTAATTACTTTAATACCCACAGGAGCACCCAAATCCTTAAAAAAATTAAATGCTTTTCTAGAATAACAGATACTTTGACTTAATCCATTTACTTCAACTATTTTTCCATCAGAATCACAAATCTTAGATTTAGTATCTCTAGAATGAATTAAACCTGAGGATAAGTTTAAAACAAATAAATCATCTTTTATTTTTAACAAATCGTCTTCACAACCTTTTCTACTAAATTCAACAGATCTGTTATTAGACAACCAACTATCTCCAAAAATACAACCTAATAATCTTGCTTTCACACTATTTAGATTTTGATCATGATGATAAACCGCAGGAACACCAACATTATTCGCTAAGTTAGAATGAATAAAACCGTTTTTAGTTAAAATTCTATGATTTGGTGTACATATCAAATCTCTTCCTGTCTCAGTAATTATCTTAATTAAAGATCTTTTACCTTTTCTATATACTGCTTGAACAGGATAGTAACCATATTGTTTTATCTCAGTATTATAAGCCCAAACATCAATATTTTCACCTTTCTCAAAATCATTTATTATATCTCCTATTGCAGTATGGTTTTTACTAGTAATAATCTCAGCATTATAAGGCAAACATTCATCAATTAACAACCAAACAATTGGCATTTGTTCAGCCAATTCCAAAGGATTAGAAAATCTAGAATAACCCCTTTCAACATCAACTAATTCCTCTTTTTTTCTAGCGGCCATTCTCTCTAACATTAGCTTTCTACAAATCAAACCAACTACTAAAGTTTTAACAGTCCAATTATTATAGCAACTAATATCTAATACTGACGCTCTACCCCCCCTCAAAATATCTTTTAATTTGGTTCCTTTAATATCAAACAAGCCCCAACTTATTGCCGCCTTAAATCTATTAATTACTGCTTTCCTAACATTCTCATCAACATCCTTAACTTGTTCTAAATCAACAACCACATCTTCTAAACTAAAGTCCCCTCTTTTTTTTAAATTACCAACAACATTCTCAATTAAAATTCCCTCTTGGCTCATTAATCCAACATCAAAAGCCATACACCAATCATTCACTTCTATCTCAGAAGGATTAATCGTAAACTTAAAATTAGCAGGCATTCCCTCTTCTTTATATTGTTCATAATAGCCCGCAGGAGTGTAAATATCAACATCTAAAGCCTTTTTTCTCAACCCCCATTCTCTTAATAAGTCATCATCTTTTTCATTTTCATATTTCATTGTCCAATAGATACCCATCGTATCGAAAATTAAAATGGCTAATTTATTGGAAACCTCTTCTGGTAAATTACACATCTCTTCAGCTATTACCCCTAAAGAATAACTATTATGAATTATAATATCATTTGCAATAAAATTATGGTTAACAGGTACACTAAGATCATAAACCATAAAATCTCCTTCTAGTAATTCAATAGAAACAATTTCATCCCAAAAAACGTCTGACGTTGACAAAGACAAAAGTATTTCATTTTGCTCAACATTTGCAATTTGCAATAATTTTTGTCTAGATGGCGAATATCTTAATGTTTCTCTCATAGCTTTTGGATATTTATAGCCTAAAGCTCTTCCAATATTAGTCCAATCTTTCGGTTGTGTAACATTCCAAATTTCCTTAGGGATAATATCAGTATTGGGATTCCAAGATTTTTTACTCAATTCAACCAAAGCTATTTTTTGCTTAAGACTTTTTTCTCCAAAAAAACCAATTTGATTTATAAAAGTTACAACGTTCGAAGAACCAATCACAATTTCATAACTATCAAAACAATTGCCATTAAACTTAATCTTTTTAGTCCTTATTCTAGATAATATACCAAATCTTAACAACAAATGATGAATTTGATCTATTAATTTTCTTGAAGAAGAAGCATAACTAATTTCCCAAGTATTATTAGAGGAATATATACTTCCATCACAACTAAATAACCTATTTAAAAACAAAGCTAATTTACTTTTATTCAATCTTAAAATATTTTGTGATAAATATTTCTCTTTTGATAACAACCCAAATAATTCCTCCCTTTCTATTAATTGTCTAATACTCCTTTTTTTATAGATATTTTTATCTTCACTTGATATAAATTTGCCCATTTTATCTCTAGCAACATTAACTTCCAAAACTTCATTTCGCCAAAAAGGCATAGATATTCTATAAGAACCAAATCTTTCTTCAACCAATTCTAAATTTGAATCAAAAGAATAAAGAGAATCTTTAAAATCATTTATTATATCTTTATCAGTATTGGAAAAAATTACTATTTTCTTTGTATGACCCTCAGCTATCAAATAAGCTAACAATTTAACTTCATGATCAAGCATATTATAACTACCAAAACAATCCATTACTCTAGGTGTAGCAATTCTAGACCCCACTTTTAAATCTTGAACAGGAACCCAGCCTTTAACTGTCAACAAAGGATGTTCTTGGGTCAATTTAATTGATTTTCCACTTCTTAATTTAATATACAGTAATCTATCAACATTTCTAGAAAAAAATTCACTTTTTTGAGTAGATTTAATCTTTAGATTATGATTCAAAGATAAAATATTACGCTCATTATTCTCTAAATTCTTAATTGGTACTAACGAACCATCATCTAAAGTTATTAAAGTATCTCCATGTATACACTTTCCACTTCCACGTTTTCCCACTATAAATACAACATGTGATCTAGCAACATCCATATACACCTTATTAGACAAAGAAACTACAGAACCCATTTGTACATAATGTTTACCTAAAAAAACAGAACCTTTTAACCCAAGCTCTTTTCTCTCGATATCATTTCTACCAACAACAATCTCATACATATTCTTAAAATAACAACCACCCTAATAAATATTTCCAATATCCTTAAATAAAAAAACAACACCAAAAAAACATGAAAGATAAATATAAAAATTTCTTATTAATTACATTAACCATAATATTACTCGCTTTAATCATCTATTCAATAAAAGATAATAAAATTAAAGATGGAAATAAATTAAGAGTTAATTATATAGGCACCCTAGAAGATGGAACTATTTTTGATACAAACATAAAACAAATAGCAATAGAAAATAACCTATTTAACGAACAAAAAACCTATGAACCATTTGAATTCACAATAGGGGCAAATAAAGTAGTTCATGGTTTTGAAAAAAATATTAAAACTATGAAAATAAATGAAAATAAAATATTCACAATTCTACCAGAAGAAGCATATGGAGAATACAAAGAAGAATTAATAAACAAAAATTTAAAAAGAGAAGTTGAAATAGATACAAAATTAAGTTTAACAAAAAAAGAGTTTGAAGAGGCAATTAAGCAAGAACCAACAATTGGTTTAGTAATAAATGTTTCTCAACTACCTTGGAGTCTAACTGTAGAAGAAATATCAGAGAATATTACATTAAATAACGATTTAAAAATAAATCAAGAAATTACACTCCCAGGAATAAGTTGGCCATCCAAAGTAATTAGAATAACAGAAGAAAAAATAACACTCTATCAGTATCCTGAATTATATATGCAAGTATTCATACCAACCCAAACAGGAATGATAAATGGAAAAATATCAAGACTAGATGATACAACATACGATATTGATCTAAACCACGAATTAGCAGGGAAATCATTAACATTTAATGTAACATTATTAGACGTTATTTCTTAGCCAATTAATCTCATCAGCATCTAACTTTAATTCATCTTTATAATCTAATAAAAATAATCTATAATAATTAAAATCCTTAAACAATCTTTTTTTTGAACTGTGTGTTAATTTAACCAGTTTATCCACAATACTCCTCTTCTTTACCAATTTCATATTTATTTGCCAAATCCTTAAAGGTTTCATAGTCCTCTTATATTGAACAAAACCAACGCATTTATCTCTCTTAGCAAAAGCAACACCTGAACTGATATAATGTATTACATAGACTAAATACCTCCAATACTGCCATCTTTTAATTCTGGATTCAAAAATTGTAGCTCTTCCCAATTGAATATAAGCATTCATTAAATCCTCTCCCTTATACTCTAACGGTAAATTCTCTTCAAGCCATAAAACAAATTCATTAAAATCATAATTAACATTATCAAAAATACTTTTAGTTATATTTAAACTTCTAGACTTAAAAACTAATTTTAATCCATTAAAAATATCTGTTTCATAAGTTCTTTCATCAACCCCCTTCAGATCAATATAACCTAAAGAAGAAGCAACTTGTAAATCATTTATAGCCCCCCTCAGATCTCCCCCACACCTCCTAGAAATAGTCTTCAAATCATTTTCCTCATAAACAATACCCTCTATCTCAGAAATTCTTTTTAAAATATTAAAAATACTATGTCCATCAACCAACCTAAATTCCACTAAATTACATACCTTTAACAAAGCCTTCAATCTAATATCATAAGGATCATTACCTACAATTACCACAGAAAAAACACTTTTATCAATTAGTTCTACAATTGCCTCCACACAACCCTTATCATTTATTCTAGAAATACCATTAATATTATCTATTAAAAATAATTTCTGCTTGCCATATAAACTACTCTGTTTAGAAGATTTAATTAATTTATTTTCTATTTCTTCCCTACCCATATAATCACTTGGATCAATCTCAATAACATCATACTCCTTCAAAATAATTTCAATAGTCGCACTCTTTCCACATCCAGTAGGTCCATAAACAAAAATTCCTTTTTTTTTGATAGATAATAATTTCTTCAATTTAATAACATTTTCTTGAGGAATCTCCTCTAATTTCTGCGGTTTATATTTATCAACAAAAATCATATAAAAAACAAAAATAAAGATTTAATAAAGATTTATATTAATACAAACCTTAAGGATGATATCTATCAACTAATCCAAAACCAGCCAATAATGCCTCTATTTGAATAAAATCATCGGCTCCTTCAACAAGTCTAAATTCTACCTCTCCACATTTTTCAATTAATTTTAACTTCTCATCATCTGAAATATTCAACTCATAAATAGTCTTCTGAATCTGTTTAATAATATCAATTCCACTCAAACCATTCTCTAACATAATATCTAACATTCTTTTTTTAGCATTTAAAAAACCACCCCCAACAGCCATCTCCAAAACCTCTTTAATATCAAAAGATTCAACAATTCCAGAAACCTCTTTAATAACATCTAAATTTACCTCATTCGAAAGAGAAGCACAGCTTTGCAATAAATTTAAAGTTTGCCTTACGTCTCCCCCAGAAATTTCAACTAATCTGGATTTAACACCATCTCCTAAAATTAAACCTTCCTTACTGATAATTTCATCAATCAATTCATACAAATCTAATTTATCTAAAGGTTTGAATCTAAACAAAGCGCATCTACTCTTTATAGGATCAATTATTTTCGACGGATAATTAACACTTAAAATAAATCTACATGTTTTAGAATAATTCTCCATTGTTCTTCTCAAAGCTTGCTGAGCCTCCTTAGTCAAAGCATCAGATTCATCTAAATGTATAATCTTAAAAGGAACATCCTTAATACTTTTAGTCCTTGCAAAATCCTTAACCTGCATCCTAATAACATCTATTCCACGTGCATCACTAGAATTCAAATCTAAAAAATTTTCTTTATTACTTCCAAATAATTCATTAGCAATCACAAAAGCAACAGTTGATTTACCAGTACCTGGAGAACCACTAAACAATAAATGTGGCATATTTTTTTTTTGAACAAAAGATTTAATCCTCTCAATAATATGTCTTTGTCCTTTAATCTCACCAAAAGTCTTAGGTCTATATTTTTCTACCCAGATTTCATTATTCATATAAAAAAAGAAATTAATTTATTTATAAAGATTTATTCAATATATCTTTTAATAGAATCAAACCGTGTCCTCTTCTTCATCCTCAAAAGCTTCATCATCAAATCCTTCTTCCTCTTCATTGTCTTCATAATGATCTTCACTACTTTCACTAGATTCGCTTTCACTACTCGATCCCTCTCCAAGAACTTCACCAAAAGCATATTTATCCAACACCCTAGTAATCTTTACCTTTAGTTCATCACCCTTCTTCGCATCTTTGACAAAGACAATAAATCCTTCTACTTTAGCAATACCATCGCCTTTAGTGCCATCTGCTTCAATCTTTAAGTCTACAATGTCTCCTTCTTTAACAGGAGCATATCTTTTCTTTCTTTCTCCATACATAATATATAACACCCCGAAGTTTAACTTAGAGAATTAACCCCAAGCATAAAATGATATCAAAGATAAATTTATAAAGGTATATCTTTTAGTCTAAAACCATGTACTTCCCCGAAAACGAGCTTAAAATCCTTAATTACTGGGAAACAAATGAGATTTTCAAAAAATTAAAGGAAAAAAATAGAGGAAAAAAAAGATTCTCTTTCATAGATGGCCCAATTACAGCTAATAATCCTATGGGAGTACATCATGCATGGGGAAGAACCTACAAAGATGTCTATCAAAGATTTAAAGCAATGCAAGGTTACGATCAAAGATATCAAAATGGTTTTGACTGTCAAGGCCTTTGGGTAGAAGTAGAAGTTGAAAAACAACTAAATTTTAACTCAAAAAAAGACATAGAAAACTTTGGTTTAGAAAACTTTTCAAAAGCCTGCAGAGAAAGAGTAGATAAATACTCAAAAATTCAAACTGAACAATCAATTCGTCTTGGACAATGGATGGACTGGAATAATTCTTATTATACTATGTCCGATAGTAACATAGAGCATATCTGGTATTTCCTTAAAAAATGTCATGAAAAAAATTGGTTATACAAAGGTTCAAAAATAATGCCTTGGTGCATCAGATGTGGTTCTTCATCTTCAAAACATGAAATGAGCGATGGAGGTTATACAGAATTAACCCACACCTCAGTTTATTTTTTATTCAAATTAAAAAATAGAGAAAATGAATACCTCCTAATTTGGTCTACCACGCCTTGGACATTTTCATCCAATATCGCTGCAGCTGTTAATCCAGAGTTAGAATATTTACAAATACAAATAAAAAATAAAATAATATATCTTTCAGAAGCATCTCTAAAAAAAACAATCCATGAAGACTATATAGTCTTAAATCATTTAAAAGGAAAAGATCTATTAAATTTAGAATATGAATCTCCGTATGATGACTTTGAAATACAAAAAAATATAATCCATAAAATAATTCCTTGGAAAGAAGTAGGTGCAGATACAGGTACGGGTATAGTACATATCGCTCCAGGTTGTGGTGAAGAAGACTTTGAATTAAGTAAACTATACAACCTCCAAGCACTATCTCCTCTAAATGAAGATGGAACCTTCAAAAAAAATTATGGGTGGCAAACTAATAAATTTGTCTGGGACGTAAACAAACAAGTCTTAGAAGATCTAAAAGAAAAAAACGCACTGTTTAAAACAGAACCAATAACTCATCGTTATCCTATATGTTGGAGATGTAAAGAAGAACTAGTCTTCAGAATGGTTTCAGAATGGTTTATATCCGCAGAAAAGATTAGACCATTAATGTTAGAAAACTCTTCAAAAGTGGATTGGCAACCATCTTATTGCAAAAAATTAATGGAAGATTGGCTAATAAATATGGAAGATTGGTGCATTTCAAGAAAAAGATATTGGGGGCTTCCCTTAATGTTTTACGAATGTAAATGTAAAGAAATAATAGTCATAGGTTCAATTAAAGAACTAAAAAAATTAGCAATTGAACCGATTAAAATTAAAAATCTTCCAGAATTACATCGCCCTTGGATAGATGAAATAAAAATAAAATGTCCAAAGTGCAAAGAACATATTGAAAGAATAAAAGAAGTCGGTGATTGTTGGCTAGATGCAGGAATAGTCCCATTTTCAACATTAAAATATCTAAATAATAAAAAATATTGGAAAACATGGTTCCCTGCAAACCTAGTAATAGAAATGCGTGCTCAAATAAGACTCTGGTTTTATTCATTATTATTCATGTCAACAACCTTAGAAAACAAAGCACCATATAAAAAAGTATTTTGTTATGAAGAAGTTAGAGATGAAAAAGGAGAGATAATGCATAAGAGTAGTGGTAATACAATTTGGTTTAATGACGCTGTAGAAAAAATAGGCGCTGATGCAATGCGTTTAATCTATACCCAACAAAATCCAAAACTTAATCTTAAATTCGGTTATAACTCCGCAGAAGAAAATAAAAAAGTAATAAATACTTTAATAAATCTAGAAACATATATCTCCCAATTCCATGAAACAAACACACAGATATACAATCTAGAAGATGAATGGATAATATCTAAACTAAATAACACAATCAAAATAGCAACAGAAAATCTAGAAGAATTAAAACCAAACAATTCAACAACCACTTTAATAGAATTCCTTTCAAATGATTTCTCAAAAAACTACATAAAATTTATTAGAAATAGAGTTCAAAACGAAAACGGAAAAAATAGAGGATCAGCAATCCAAAGCTTACATTTGGTTTTCAAAACAATCCTTAAATTGTTCGCCCCGATTATTCCTTTTACAACAGAAGAAATCTATCTAAAATTATACAAAAATAAAGAATCGATTCATCTAGAAGATTGGCCAAAAGTAAATAAAAAGCAAATAAAGAAAAAACTAGAAATGGAAATGGAAACTGCTTTATTAATCATAGAATCCATACTTGCCTCAAGAAATAAAGTACAAATAGGAATAAGATGGCCACTTTCTGAAGCTAGAATATATCTAAAAGAAAAAAAATTCCCAAAATCTCTAAAAGAATTAATTAAAGAACAAACAAACATAAAAGAAATAAAATTAACAAAAAAGCAAATTGAAGAAACAAAGGTTGAATTCAAATACGGAGAAGCATCATTAAATACAACAATTGACAAAGAACTAGAAAAAGAAGGATTCACAAGGGAAATAACTAGAAAAATACAAGATTTAAGAAAAAAACAATCTATGAAAAAAGAACAAGAAATTAACTTATACATTGAAACTTCGCAAGAATTATTAGACAATGAAATAAAACTAACAGTCGGCGCTAAAAATATTACAATTTCAGAAGAAATTCCAAAAAGTCAATATAATATAAAAGAAGAATTTAAAATAAAAGGAAAAATATTTAAGATTTTTTTTACAAAAATATAATAAAGAATATTTATAAATGAAAACTTTTTAATCAAGAGATGAAGAAATCAATAGGTTACATTTATTATAAAACTTATTACTTTCCTGAAGATTTTACTATAATAAATGAACTAAAAAAGAAAGTTAATGTTATCATGATATCAATAGAAGATCAAATAGATATTAAAGATATTAAAGAAACAACAAAAAAATGTAATTTAATATTAAATAGCGCAACATTTAGGCCTATAACCTTTGAATCAATACAACTCTCTAAAACAATGGAAGAACTAGGAAAAAAAGTTATAAATTCAACACATTCTTTATTATATGACGAAGATAAATGGATGTTTTATCTTAAATGTCTTGAAAATAAACTCCCAACCCCAAAAACATATTTAATTCCAAAAGAAAAAAAGATAAATTCAAATCTAATCAAAGAAATATTAAAAAAAAATAATCTAATTCTCAAACCAGTTTATTCAGATAATGGGATTGGTGTAGAAAGAGTAAAAAATTACAAAGAATTCAAAGAAAAAATAAAAAAAATAAAAAAAATTTTACCTGAATCCCCAATTATAGCTCAAGAATTTATTCCAAATCAAAATAGATCTTATAGAGTAACATTATTTGGAAATAAAGTAGAACAAGCAATAGTAAAAATAAATAAAAGATGGAAACAAACAGGAAATGAAAAAAAAGCACATTATAGAACAATAAAACTAGACAAAAACACAAAAGATCTATGTGAAAAAGCATCAAAGATACTTTGCATGGACGTTTGTGGTTTAGATTTAATAAAAAATAACAATAAATGGTATTTTATAGAAGCAAATGGCTGCCCAGGAATGGATTTTATCTATGACGATTGCAAAAGACTTTCCAAAAAATTGTCTAATTTTTTAATATCTAAAATTTAGAAATAATGGTATTATAATCTTTTTTATACATTCTTCGCAAATAATCAAGATAATTCAGATCAATATCTCCAATAATCATTCCCTCCCTATCGAAAATTTCTTTTTTAATCATATGTGGTCCAGATATTACAGAATAAGAAACCAAACTTTTTTCTTTCTTAGAATAAGCATTACAAAAAACAATATAAATCAAATTCTCAAAAGCCCTAACCAATGCCAAAGATTCTAAAAGCTTCTTTTCATGTTTCTTATGATGTTTTTTATGTGACCATTCATCATAACACCAATAGAGTGGACAAAAAACTATTCTTGCACCTTTTTTAGCCAAAGAATTCATTGCATATGAATCAGAAATATCCCAACAAATTGCTAAACCAACCTTACAAAAAATAGTATCTATTATCTCATAATCTGAACCTGCCTTAACATTATGACTATCACAAACACGTACTTTTTTATGCTTTCCACATATATTTCCATGACTATCAATTATTATAGCTGTATTATAAACATGTTTTTTCTCCCTTAAATGACCAGTCAATACACAAGAAAGACCATTCTTTCTACATTCCTCGCCTATCTTTTTAATTAATAATTTATTCTTTTTAGGGCCAGCATAAAAAGTATCCTCTGGAAAACAAATAATATCTACCTTATTTTTCTTAGCCAAAACCATATATTTCTTAATCCTTTCAAAAATATTACTAGCACTTCCACTTAAATCCAATTGAACAGCAGCAACCCTAAATCTATCAATCATATAAACTAAATCAACTTAATACTTTTAAATATTTTCAAAATCCTTTTTATAGGCTTTTGGGCAGATTTAGAACTATTTAGGACAGAACCTCCTTTATAAATACCTTTATAAACTTTACTTTATTGATTTATAAATACAAATAAGGAACCGCAATTAAATGGCAAAGAAAGAACTCAAAATAGTTAATATTGTAGCTTCAACATTCCTAGAGCATGATATTCCCTTAATCAAACTAACAGAAAAACTACCTAATACAGAATATAATCCAGAACAATTTCCAGGTTTAGTAATGAGAATAAGAGAACCAAAAACCTCTGCTTTAATATTCAGTTCTGGTAAAGTAGTTTGTACTGGTGCTCGTTCTATGCAAAAACTAAGAGAAAGCATAAAACAAATAATTAAAAATATAGAAAAAATCGGAATTAAAATTAAAATACAACCACGTGTGAAAGTTCAAAATATGGTAGCCTCCGGGTCTATAGGCATGGATTTAAACCTAAACTCCCTAGCTATGGAATTACAAAACACAGAATATGAACCAGAACAATTTCCAGGTTTAGTATATAAATTACCAGAAACTAGAGCTACATTTCTACTCTTTAGTAATGGAAAAATAGTATGTACGGGTACAAGATCTGAAGTTAGATTAAAAGAAGCTGTAGACCTTTTAATTAAAAACCTTCAATCTCTTAAAAAATAATCATTTCTTTTACTTATTAATAACACAAATAATTTTAAAAAAGAAAGCCTTATTTTTTAATCATGAATGCTAATGAACAAATAGAAAAACTAACAGAGTTTATTGAAGAAAATTACAAAGATGAAATATATGATGCAATCCAAAAGGGTAAACAATCCTTAATTATAGATTTCAAAGAACTTGCTAGATATGATCATGAACTAGCTGAAGAATTAATTCAACAACCAGAAGAAATAATAAAAGCTGCAGAAATAGCCATTGAACAAATAGATCTACCAGAAGAAAGCATCCTAAAAAGAATTAGAATAAAAAATCTCCCTGAAACTCAAAAAACAAAAATCACAGATATAAGATCCATACATTTAGGAAAATTTATCTCAGTAGAAGGTATAGTCAGACAAGCCTCTGATATCAGGCCACAAGTTACAGAAGCTAAATTCGAATGTCAATCATGTGGTTTTCAAATTAAAATACTCCAAATAGATCAAAAGTTTAAAGAACCAACGAGATGTACATGCGGAAGAAAAGGTGCATCCTCTTTTAAATTATTGTCGAAAGAACTTATAGACGTCCAACACTTAAAAATAGAAGAATCCCCTGAAGCCCTTTCAGGTGGAGAACAGCCAAAACGACTATCTGTATTTGTAAAAGAAGATTTAGTAGAATCAAACATGGTTAAAAAAACTACCCCTGGAAGTAGAATTCTAATCACTGGATTAATTAAAGAAATACCAACACTACTAAAAACAGGAGCACAATCAATACGCTATGATATAATAATGGAAGCAAACAATGTAGAAGCTACCCAAGAAGACTTTAGTGAAATCTCACTAACAAGAAAAGACGAAGAAGAAATAGAAAATTTTGGTAAAGACCCAAACATCTTTAATACACTCACTAAATCAATTGCACCTTCTATTTATGGCTATGAAAAAATAAAACTAGCATTGTGTCTACAACTCGCAGGTGGAGTAAAAAAAATAAAAGAAGATGGAACAACAACTAGAGGCGACATACATATTTTACTAATTGGAGACCCTGGGAGCGGAAAATCACAAATAATTCAATTTATAGCAAAAAATGCTCCAAAAGCAAGGTTCGTATCTGGTAAAGGATCTTCATTAGATCATTCTGAACCAATACTTATCCGTGAAAATAAGAGAATAAGAATTGAATTAATTGGAAAGCTTATAGAAGACAATTGCAAAAATAGTGAAAATATTTTTTTACCTTTTAAAAATAAAATTGAAGCATTGACATTTAATCATAATGATTATCAATTAGAATGGAAAGAAATAAAATTTGGATACAAACATAAAACCGCAAAAAAATTATACCATTTCTTTCTTGAAACTGGCAGAAATATTAAAGTTACTGGAGATCATAGTATATTCGTAATAAAAAATGGAAATATTAAATGTATTAAAGCATCATTGCTAAAAATTAATGATGTCGTTCTTGTACCCAATAATATTCCATTTATTGAAAAAGAACCATTAGAAAAAGAAATGGCAACCTTATTAGGTTATTTCATAGCAGAAGGACATATGAGAAACTCCAAAGGATCTTATAAAATGGAATTTACATTAAATAAAAATGAAATCTATATATACAATAAAATTAACGAATGTTCTAAAAAACTATTTAATATTTCTGCAAAAAAATATCAACATGGAGAAAATGGCATGAGAGTAACAATTTATAGAAAAGAGCCATATGAAAAATTTAAAACTTTTATGGAAAATGCCTATGAAAAAAAAGCAAAGGAAAAAAGAATACCAAATATTATATTTAATACAACTAAAGAAAATCAAAAAGCTTTCATTAACGCATATATTGAAGGAGATTCTGGAGTCACAAAATCTAAATATCTTATGTCAGATTTATTATATTTATTCCTTGAACAAAATATACTTGCAGGGTTTAGTCAAGGAGAAGACATAAAACAAACTAAAATAAGAGATAGAATAATAAAGAGCTCAGGAGATAGATTTGACTTAAAATCCCCCCATATATCTAAATTATATTCTAATAGGTATAAAAATATTCCATTAGAAGCAATAGATAAAGAAATATTTAAAAAATATTGTAAAAGTATGATAAAAAAGGATTATAAAAGATTTAAATGGCAAAGAATGCCATATCTCAGTTTAATTGAAAGAATTTTATTTATTGGTAACAAAAAAGTAGTAGATGCTCCAATACTAACTAAAAAATATGGAAACGGTGCATTGGAATATTTCAAAGAAAACCCTAAAATTTACAACAAAATAAAAAGAGGAAGAACCAATTATATTTCTTTAACAAATTATGGAAATAAATTATTTGTAAAATTTAAAAATTTAAAAAAAATGTGTGAAAGTGGATTTGGATTCTGTAGAATTAAATCAATAAAAAGAATTAACCCCACTAACAAATATGTATATGATGTATCAATACCTAAATTTGAAAATTTCGTAGGGGGGATTGGTGGGATAATCTGTCACAATTCTGGAGCAGGATTGACTGCAGCAGTAATAAAAGATGAATTCTTAAGAGGTTGGTCTCTAGAAGCAGGCGCATTAGTTTTAGCAAATAAAGGAATTGCAGTAGTAGATGAACTAGATAAAATGACCCCAGAAGATAGAAGTGCCCTTCACGAAGCATTAGAGCAACAATCTTATCACCCTGATTTTAAAATAACTTTTTCAAATGGAAACTCTAAAAAAATAGGAGAATTTGTCGATAAACTTATCCAAACAAATAAAGAGAAAGTAATAAAAGGAATAAATTGTGAAATACTTAATATTAATAATTATAAATTACTTTCTACTGATTTTAACAAAATTTTTGAAACTAATATTGCTAAAGTTAGTAGACACATAGCTCCTAATGAATTTATAAAAATAGAATTTTCAAATAAACAAAGAATCGTGGTCACTTCAGAACATCCAATTTTTATATTTCAAAAAGAAGGTTATAAAACAATCCCTGCAAATGAATTAAAAGAAGGATATAATGTGCCTTCAACTAAGAATAATAGGACTATCTTAAATAACATGAAAATAAAAAAAATCTCAAAAATAAAAAATAAAGGCATAAAATGGGTTTATGATGTAACAATTGAACCAAATCATACTTTTATTAGTAATGGAATGATTTTACATAATACTGTAACAATCTCAAAAGCAAATATTCAAGCATCTTTAAGAGCAGAAACAACTCTCCTAGCTGCAGCAAACCCAAAAGGTTCAAGATTCGATCCCTATACACCAATACCTCAACAAATAGATCTTCCACCAACATTACTAAATAGATTTGATTTAATATTTCCAATAAGAGATATCCCAGATAAAGAAAGAGATGCAGAAATTGCAATCCATGTTCTTGAAACCACACAAATAAAAGAAAGCTATAAAGACACAATTACCTCAGAATTTCTAAAAAAGTATATATCATATATCAAACAAAGAATAAAACCTACACTAACAAAACAAGCAATCAATGAAATTAAAAATTTTTACGTTAGTCTAAGAAACTCAAACAAAACAGATAATCAATTAATAAAACCAATTCCCATATCTGCAAGACAATTAGAAGGTCTAATCCGTTTAACTGAAGCCTCTGCTAGACTAAGACTATCAACAAAAGCAACTAAAGAAGATGCTGAAAGAGCAATATCTCTACTAACTTATTGTCTTACACAAGTAGGTATGGACCCAGAAACAGGTCAAATAGACCAAGACAGAATCTCAGGAATAATAACTGCATCAACAAGAAATAAAATGGTTATAATAAAAGAAATTTTAAATAAATTAAACGACGCAGGCCTTAAAACAGTCCCAATAGAAGAAATCTTTGCACAAGCAATACAAAAAGGATTAAGTGAAGATAAAACAGAACAAGTAATTGAACAATTAAAAAAATCAGGTGAAATATTTGAACCAAAAAAAGGATTCATACAAAAAATATGACAGAACAATTCCTAAGACAAACAGCATACAAATTATGGATATCTGATATAATAATTGCTCCATTTACCCAAACACAAGAACAAATGACACCCAACTTTATAACAACAAGAAATTTACAAATCTCTAGAGTAAATATTATAGGAATAACAACCAATATACAAAAACAAGAAAATTATAGCTCCATTATTCTAGATGATTCTACTGCACAAATAAATATTAGAACCTGGAATGAAGACACAAAATTATTAGATAATATCCTTCCAGGACAAATAGTTATTGTAATTGGAAAAATAAGATATTTTAACAATCAAATATATCTCTCACCAGAAATAATCAAAAACACAACCAAAGAATGGTTAAAAATTCGCCACTTAGAATTAAAATTAAAATATAAAGAACCTATTCTAAAAGAAAAAATTCTTGAAAAATCAGATGATGCAATAATAATCAATATAGAAAACATTACACCAACATCCAAAAGAGAAATAATCCTAAAACTAATTGAAAAACTAGATGACAAACAAGGCGCAGATATCAATGAAGTTATAGAAAACTCAAAATTAATAGAACAAGAAGCAGAAAAAATCATAAAAGAACTAATAAAAGAAGGAGAAATATTTGAAATTAAATCAGGTCGTCTAAGAACTATAACCTAAAAAAGATTTATAAAGTATATATATAATTTATGGAAAAAAATAAATCTTATCTATCTTTAATTTTTTATACAATAATCTCTTTAGTAATATTAATTTTTATTTGGGCAAGAAATATCATAAATATGTTAACAAGTATAAAATTAATAGTTACTATAATCATTCTAATAATAATAGCATCTATTTGGATTGTTTATTCTAGAAAAAAAGTAATTAATCGAACAATCCAAAAACAACTGGAGAAAAAATAATATCCACAAGTTACAAATTAGCTGGATGGAGAATGAGATTAAAAGCAACAGGCTCGCTAATTACTGGAATTCTTTTATTAATTTTAGGAATTATTTTAACAATTACCTTGAATTCACCAAAATCACTTATCCTTTCAGGAATAGGAATATTAGCAATTTTATTTGTATTATTACAATTCAAACTTGCAAAAAAGTCTATTCAAGGACGACTATAAGATTTATAAATCCTTCACTCCTTAAAATATTTATGAATTATAAAGAAATGCTTGAACGTGGAATAAAAAATTTACCTGAGAAAATAATTAAAACAGAAAGATTTGAAATGCCTAAAGCAAAAGGTCATATCCAAGGAAATAAAACAGTAATCATAAATTTCCACCAAATTGCACAAACATTAAGAAGAAATGAACAACATTTTTTAAAATATCTTCTAAAAGAATTAGCAAGTCCAGGAAAATTAGAAAGTAATTCATTAATTTTAGGAAGAAAAATCTCTTCCACACTAATCAACCAAAAAATACAACAATACACTGAATACTATGTAATATGTTCAATATGCAAAAAACCTGATACACAAATTATAGAAAAAGAAAATAAAACATATCTAAAATGTAGTGCTTGTGGCACCCAAACCCCAATAAAATGAAATTTTATATAAAAACCCACGAATCAATTAGATCATACGTAATAGCAATAGCTGATGAAAACCTAATTGGAAAAAAAATAAAGGATAAAATAATAGAAATAAACATATCAGAACAATTTTATAAAGGTCAACTTTGTAATGAAAAAAAAGCAGCAATTTTATTACAAGAATGTCCTAATATAAATATAATCGGAAAAAATATAATTAAACTTGCAAAAAAGCTAAACCTTATTAATGAAGAAAATATAGTTTATTTTAAAAATGTCCCTCACTGTCAAATCTACTGCATCTAAGCATTGTATGTATTATGAAGCAAAAATCCAGTTAAGACCATATAAACAAACAATCTATGATTTTATATATCAACAAATTAAAAAATATCCTCAAATTTGGATTTCAAAAGAAGAAAAACTAAAAACAGGAATAGATATTTATATTTCCTCACAAAAATTTGCCAGATCAACATTAGCTCCAAAAATAAAAAGAATATTCAAAGCTAAAGTAGTCATTTCCAAACAACTTTACGGTCGTCATAAAGATAAACAAACAGGAATATACAGAGCAACTGTTTTAATTAGAACCTAACTTCTCACTCAAATAAATTAACTTCACAAAAAGATCCAAAACTAATTATCAATTACACTCCTAAAATAACTAGTATCTAACTTACTAAATCCTAAATCAATATCAACTCCGCATCGCATTAATTCTCTTAAATAATAACCAGATTCTTTATCATTCCACCATTCATTACCATGCTTTTTCTTTAAAATATTAATTAATTCAAACACCCTAACAGAAGCAATTATATAACTTGGACAATAAATGATTTCTTCTGGTAAAATATGGTGTAATAACCAATAATTCCCGTTTAAATCCACACCCATATACTCTTTAATCAATTCTGAGTATCTAGAAGAAATCTCATCAAATTTAATTTTTCCTTCCCAATATTCTATTTTTACTAAAGAATTTGGAATATAAAACGCTAAAAAATACATTTCGTTTAGTTTTCTTCTTTTATCTAACAAATTAACATCTAAATTATATTTACTTAAAAAATTCTTATCAAAGAATATATTCTCAGTTAAAATTGAAAAAACTTCAGCAACAGAATTTGGAACAAAACTTCTTTTCCACCACAAAGGATTATCCATTACATAAAAATGTATAGCATGCCCTAATTCATGAAATACTGAAGAAAAGTCATTTATTCCGTTTTCTCTCTTGTACATAACTCTAACATCCTTTCCAGGATCAATGCCAAAACAACAAGCTGTCGCAGTCTTACTTTTTCTATTTTTATCATCTATTTTTATTTTTTTCAAATCAAAACCCATTTTTTTAAAAACTTGGTCACATTCTTTTACTGGATCATTTTTTATATTAAAATCATCAAATAAAACATTTCTAACATAATATAAATCATCATAATATTCAAAGCCTTTTTTAAATTTTTCTTGCATAAATAATTCTATTTCTCTGTTAAATTGTTTTTTAACATTTAATTCTTTTAAAACATTCTTTAATTGAATTTTAGTTAAAAAATTCTGTTCACAATAAGAATCAACCACATTTAAATTATATTTTTCATATTCTTTAGCAACAATCTCTGTTCTTTTTTTTACATTACTTTTAAGTTTTACAGATTTTTTTAAAAAATCGTCGAAAACTTCTTTCCTTAATTTAGGACTCCTAGAATTACTAGCGAACTGTCTCCAACTACTCCAGTTGCAATATTTATTCTTAATTATCATATTTCTATTCTTATAAAACTCTATATTTAATCTTCCTAATTTATCACTTAAACTTAAATCTAAACAATTCAAAAATAAATTTCTATTTACTTTATTTTTTAAAACTTTTTTACTTGAATCTGTTAAATTTTTATCTAATCTTTTAATTAATTGCTCATCATATTTTAAACCTGCGTTTAGCTTATACTCTTGAATGCCCCTTTTAACCATTACCTTTCTTAATTCTTTATCCCACTTAACTTCATTAAACATTAAAGTTACAATAACAAAATTCTTTAAAAATATATTCAAAATAGTCTTTTATCGATTTCTTCTAACCTAAAAACATACAAGTTCATAGATTCAGTAAAATTCAAACCATTATATCCTATCTCTTTTTCTTCTTTTTATCGAATAATTCCAGTAATCTCATTTAAAGTATAAAATAAATTTAAACTTTCAACATTTAAATTCAAATATATTTTCCACATATTTCTTCTAAAAGCTAAAATTAAATCTTTTACAAAAATAAGCCAACTGAGAAGGATTTAAAATTGCATAAATACAATGATCAAGTTGCATATTCTCATTCCTCTTTTCAAATTAATAAAATTAAGTATAGAACTAGTAATTGTCATTAAGATGTCTTAAATAATTAAAATTCTTCCTTCCCTCTTCACCCATAACTTCCATTACAAAATCATAAGTTCTTTCTACCCATAGTAATCTTTCTTCTATAGTTAACTTAGAAAATTCAATGATCTCTTCAATAGTAAATTCTCCTTGATCATTCATCTTTCCACCTTCTATATTTAATCAATTCTAAAGCCTTTAAATCTGACAAATCTTGTGGCCTGCCTGCTACCTTCTTACAAAGTATAAGATCATCTAATCCTAATAAAGGTATTTTTATAGATCTAAAAGATTTATATTCACAATTTAGTTTTGCAGATTCATAGGTTACAGGAACATCCAATAAAACATCTATTTCAGGATTAGCTTCTGAAGAAAGATTCAATGCTTTCATATTTTTCTGACTAATCCAAGAACTAACTAAATCTTTATCCTTTAAATCTAATAAAGAAATAGGAATTTTTGGTCTATAACCATATGGATCAAGAACTTTAACAAATCTTTCTAGATTCTCTTGAGTTAAATTTAGTAATAAATCTATATCAAAAGTCATTCTAGGAACACCATACAAAACACAAGCTTGACCTCCAGCTAAAATATATTCTACTTTTTGTTCTGTCCATAAATCTAACAAATTTACAAGTATCATAATTAAAATCCATTAAAAAACCATTTAAAGCTATCTAATCATTCTTACGTCTACAATAAAGAAAGATTTATAAATATAGTAGACGTATAATTATTATGGTATATACTGAAATTAAAGAGAAAAATAACAAAAAATACTATTACAGAACTATTTCAATAAGAAAAAACAATAAAATAACAAAAAAAAGAAGATATATGGGCAAAGATTTAAAGAAAGAAGAATTAAAATTAGCTGAAAAAGAAGCTGACAAAAAAATGCAATTACTAAATACTTTACTAACAAAAGAAGATCTAGAATTTTTAAAAAAAATCAAAGAAAAATACTCACAAGAACCGAAAGAAACCCTAGAAAATAGATATGAAGCATTTATCTCTAATTTTACTTATAACTCAACAGCCATAGAAGGTAATACAATAAATTTACAAGAAACAGCCCAATTATTATTTGAAAATATTACACCTAGAAAAACATTAAGAGAAATTAATGAAATTGTAAATCATAAAAAAGCATTTGATTTCTCATTAAGTTATAAAGAAGATATAAACAAAGAATTTATCTTAGAATTGCATAAATTAGTAGTTATTAATACATTAAAACCTGAATTAGAAACACAAATAGGCAAATTTAGAAAACTTCAAGTATTTATTAGAGGTACAAATTGGCTACCTCCACAACCAGAAATAGTTCCAAAAGAAATAGGCGCTTTATTAAAATGGTACACAAAAAATAAAGATGAATTACATCCTTTAGTCACAGCAGCATATTTTCATGCAGGTTTTGAAATAATTCATCCATTTGTTGATGGCAACGGAAGAGTTGGAAGATTATTAATGAATTTTATTTTGCATAAAAACAAGTTTTCAATGATTAGTATAAGTAACTCCACAAAATATGAATATTACAAATCATTAGAAGAAGCACAAAAAGGCAATTTAAAGCTATTTATAGAATATTTAATTAAAAATTTTAAAGAAAACAAATTATTTTTTTAATTACATCTACAATAATAAATAAATTAGATTTAATGTAGACACATAAATAGTAAAGCTTATATATATGGAATATATAGTTATATACGTGAAATAATATGGTACAAGCTATGATAAATATTGAAGAAAACACAAATAGAGTAATTAACATAGTCAAAGCAAAGTTCGGATTTAATGATAAATCTCAAGCAATTGACTTAATAGTAAAACAATATGAAGAAACCATTCTAGAACCAGAATTAAGACCAGAATATATAGAAAAATTAGAAAAAATAAGAAAAGGTAAGTACATAAAATTTAGTTCAATTGAAGAGCTAAGAAAAATAACGAGCTAAGAGGTTTAATGTACAAGGCACAAATAAGTGAAAATTTAAAAGAAATAATGAGCAAACTTTCTAAAAAAGACAAAACTCTTTATGAACAATTACTAAATAAAATTAATGAAATTGTTAATTCTTATAACATAGAACATTATAAAAATTTAAAATATAAATTAAAAGATTCAAAAAGAGTACATATTAACTATTTTGTATTAATATTTCAATTTAATAAAGAAAAACAAGAAATCAATTTTGATGACTTTGACCATCATGATAATATATACAAAAATTGAAATTCTAAAAGCCAAGTTTTAAAAAACTTTCTATTCAATCTTTAACAATGATAACAATAAAAGGGTATGAATTTGGGATTTTACCAATAACTAGCGCACATGATAGAAGAGCTATTCAATATAGAAACAAGATTATTGCAACATTAAAAAAAATAGGTGTATCTGAAGATGATATAATCTTTGAAGAAAGTATGGCTCTAAAGAATACACATGCCTCTGTTTGCTGGTTTATGGAAAATTCTCGTTTATATTATAATTATAAAAGAGCAAGAAATCATGTTGAAAATCTCTTTGTTGTGTCTAAAATAGTTGAATTTAAAGTTAATGATTTAATTGAAAACAAAATAACAATGAATGAATTCCTTGATGAATTTTCAGAAAATAAGGATATTGAAGAACAGCGTATTCAAGCTAGAGAAACATTAGGTGTAGATATTGATTCTTCAGATATTGCTCTTATAGATCAAAAATATAAAGAACTAGCAAAAATCTATCATCCTGACATGACTCAAGGGGATCTTGAACTTTTTAAAAAAATAAATAATGCTCATAAAATGCTTAAGAGGGAATTACTCTAGTTTGATTTCGATTAAACCTCTAATGAATAAGCTAATAAAGAATTTATAAAGTATATTTACAATCAAAAGACTAGTCTAAGAAATCCTGCCTTTTTACCTTTTCCGGTAAATATTTATCAGAAATAAAACTAATTCCTCTTGCACTCAAAGCTTGAATCTCTGCTTTAGCCTTCATTTGTTTAAAAGCCTTAAATTCTTTTTGCCAACCTTGATGATCTTTAAACCAATCATAACCTGATATTTGATTTAATCTAGCAATATCTTTTTCATTCAATTTAATTAAATTTTTCTGCAAACCATATTCTTCAACATCACTCACCCTTATACCTAAGTATTTTACACTAGGGATAGTTAACTGCTCACTCATGTGAGCTAAAGCAATACTTCCATATTTTACTACAGAATAAATATAGTGCCCCCAGCTATCGAGATCAGTTAATACATAAATAGGCATATCATGCTCAGTACTTAATCTCTGTAATAATCTTCTAATACCTCTTGTTGTCTGACCTTGTGAAGACATAATAATACAATTCTGTTTATCCCAATAACGATCTTCTAGAAGTCTTTCAAAAATTGCTGCCTTTTCCATGTATAATAAATATTTAGCATTAACCTTCTTAAATTCAATTTCTTCAACATTACTAGGAATACTCCAACCGCCTGAACCTAACTTAGACCAATCAATAGTATCCCCTCTATCTTCAATTACAACTTTCCCAGCAACAGAACCATTTTTATTAGCATTAACATTCAACTGTTCTCTAGAACAACCAGTAATTAATTCTAAATCCTCCAAAGCAGAATCAGTCTCAACTTGATCATCAACCATATTGATATTAGTATGTGGAATAGTTCTTTTTACTTGATAAAAAACATCTCTAAGAGATGCATGTTTTCCAACATTTAATAATTCCTTACTAACTGCAGCCACCTCTAATGTCTGCATAAATTTCTTAGCATGCCCCAAATTAAAGAATGACCTTGAAGCCATCTTATCTCCTAACTCCAATGTTCCTTTAGTTTTATTATAATTAATGTTGCTCAATCCTCTAACTGGTAAATTAATTGTTGGGTTCTCTATTTTATTTATCTGTTTAACTAAATCCTTACCTAATTCATCCAAGGCTTCTTTAGCTTTCTGCAAGGGTGATTTGTTTTTCTTCTCCATGTTCCATTTCTTTCCTTAATTTTTCATGACTTATCCCAACTAAAAGAGGTAAATTTTTCCTTAATCCTATCATTAATTTTTCATTTATCTTTTTAACATCATATTCACTTAATTTAGAAATTGCTACAGCAACCTCTGGAATATATTTCTCAAATAAACTTGCTCTCTCTTTTTGCTCCTTAATTCTAACATTCTTTCTTATGTACTTAGATAAATTTCTACCACAATCCTGTAAAGCCAATTTCATTTCTTTAATTATATCTGGATAGTGTGCAATAGCCTCTTTACTCTCTGAAGTAAAAGGCACCCAAACTGAAGCTATATGCACAACAAGAACACAAGGACCAGAAGGTAATGCACCTTTACTTTGATTTAAACCATAACTTCTCCAATTAGTTTCTAATATTGCTTTATTTATACCACAAGCACCCTGTTGATATAAAAGTGGAACTCTATTTGCTAATCTAATTACTTTAACCAAATCTTCTTTTTCTAAATCTCCTCCATAACACATTGAAACTTCAATCTGGAATGGTATACCTCTATAAACAACAGGACTTCTAGTGACAGCGGTATAAAATTCTGCTTGATATTCGTTTCTTAAACTCTTATCTAATAATTGCTCGCCTATTGGACTTAGACAGTCTGTAGGTGGTGCCATTATTTTCACTTTTTGCATTGCATCAAACAAATGTTCTACTTCATTCCTAGCTATTGTTGATGGTCTTGATTTCTCATATATTCCAGCTTTATCACAAATTTCTTTAGCAACTTTATCACTAACCCTACAAAATTCACTCTGTAAAAATCCAGAGATTGTAGAAGCTGAAGAACTCTTTAACATATTAATTAACATACCTAACTCAATACCATAAGGATGAGGTTTAATCTCTTTGCCTTGTTTAGGTAATTTATCAGTGGATCTAGGAAAAATTATTTTTTCGCCTAATGGACTCAAATATTCAATCATACAATGAGGATTAGCAACAGAAGTTTGTTTTAAAAATTCTTCAACACCCTTCTTACCTTTTTGATATTTAGCTTCTAATTCAATTTCTAATCTAACTCCATGTTCTTTATCCCATTCAACTTGCTCATTTTTAACAATCTCAGCTTCATTGGTATTAGTATTCAATTGCAAATAAAAATAATGTGCAGGATGATTCTTAGAGATTCTAGAAGTTATTTTAATACCTTTTCCTGTAGTCAATTGACCATACATTGCTGCAGCACTAATTCCAATACCTTGTTGACCTCTTTGCTGCCGTTTAGTATGAAACTTACTTCCATATAATAATTTACCAAAAATATTAGGAATTTGCTCTTTTATAATACCTGGACCATTATCCTCGACAATAATAATATATCTATCTTCTCTATCTTTAACAGCATATATTTCTATCTTTAAACTTGGTAAAATTCCTGCTTCCTCAGCTGCATCTAAAGAATTATCAACTCCTTCTTTTACAGTAGTCATTAATGCCTTTAAAGGATTATCAAAACCTAAAAGATGTCTATTCTTTGCAAAAAATTCTGAAACAGAAATACTTCTTTGATTCTCTGCCATTAACTCTGCTGCTACTTTTTCTGCCATTATCCTTGACAAAAAAATAATTCCTTTATAAAGTTATTCTCTTGAAAATAATATTAACTTGTGGTATAATAGTCTATTTAGAAAAAGAATCACTAATTTTTTTAGCAGAATAGTTTTTTATATCACAATGACCTTGAGCTGAGCTGTAAAGTTAACGTCACTTAAAGAATAAAACATTCCAGCATCAGTTTGGATATACTTTGGTTTTCTCTTGCTTATCGTTTTCTTGAGAAACTCTTGTGCTTCAACAGGATCTGCAGATAAGCTATAAAAAAACCAATAATAAATAAATATTCCAAAAGTACCTTTTTAAGGTACTACATAAACTTTATTAGTTAAACTAATTTATTTTAAACAAATGGTTGATGAGCAATATGCTGAACAAGATGTTTATGTAGATATGATTTCTAGATTGAGAGGGCTAGAGGGACAATATAATTTATTAAGAGATAGATTGCTTGTAATAAACCAGAATTTAATTTTACAACATAAAAAATTATCTGGAAATATAAATATAGTTGATGAAGATTTAAAAAAAATGAAATCTGAACTTTTTGAAATTACTGAGACATTAAGATATGTTGTAAAAGAATTGGGGCAATATGCCTCGAAGGGGGATATTAGGGTTTTAGAAAAGTATATTAATTTGTGGAACCCTATGAAATTTGTAACAGAAGAAGAAGTTATAGAATTAATTAAAAAACATAAAAAAAGAGGGTGAAGAAAATGGTTGATGGTCAAGATTTTGTAAATACTAAGGCAGGAACATCTGGTGGTTTAGATGCTCCATCTCCTTCTGGTGTTGCACCTACAAGTGAATGGCAAAATACAGAAAATGTTCAAGAAGAAATGCCTGTGGCTGTAACTACAGATATTAGTCCTCAAGGTAGTTCTGAATGGGGTGTTGCACAAGAGGCTACTCCTGGTCCTACATCAGATGTGGATGTAGACAGAATGCATGAATTAATTGAAGCAGTAGTAAATGAAAAGTGGGATGATTTAATGGGTAATTTAGGAAATTTAACCTTGTGGAAGGAGAGGGTAGATACGAATATCACTGCAGTTAAACAAGAATTGGTTAGGTTAAGTGATCGATTTGAAAATTTACAGAATTCTATTGTTGGTAGAGTGAAGATTTATGATGATACTTTAAGTAATATTCATGATGAGATGAAAGCACTTGAAAAGGTATTTGAAAAGATTTTAGAACCTTTAGTTATGAATATAAAAGAATTAGAAAGAATAACTCAGGATATGAAACATAATAGGAAGATTTAACTTTTTACTAGATCTACTAGATAGCGTACAACTACACCTGAAATGATTAGGATAAATAATGCACTTAGTATCCTTGGATGTGTTAGAGTTCTAAGGGTTTCACTTGTTGGTGTTTTTGTTCCGTCTTCAGAACTATATGGGGAGATGGTTGATTCAAACACTTGAGTAATTGCTATAAAGATAATTATAAGCATTATAATTAAAACTGGTGTTGAACCAATTAAGTCCCATACCTTTGCATAAGATTCTTCTTCAGTCTTTCCAATTTTAAAAAATAGGAATAGACCAAATATCATTAATAAAGCAATTACTATAAAAAATAGCCATGGAATTGTAAAAGATAAAATATCAATTAAATCTCCTATAAAAATGGTTAGTAAACCAATACAAAGGGCAGCTATTAGATTTAATTTTGTGTTATCTCCTAAAATTTTTATTTTGCTTAAGAATCCATAAGAGGCTACAAATATAAATAGGAATATAACAAATGGTAAAAAATAATATAAAGCTGAAACATCCATTATTGTGGCCATTTACTCTTTCACTCCGTCATTCAGGGCATCAACAAATTTTTTCCAACCACTTTCTCCTTTTCCTGGTTCTTTTTTGCCTCCGCTAGTAATCAAAAAATAGACTAGCAAAATAATTCCTACTAAAACACCTATTCCTAATAATTGTTCTTTATCGCTTTGAGAGAGGTTTAGACCAGGTATTGAAAGATCTGGAGTTAAGGATATAATAATTGCTATAATTGAAATAATAAAAGCCACTGCAAATACACTGCCTTGCAGTCCTTTAAATTCTTTTCCAGCGAGCATGGCAATGACTAAAAGACCCATCAATAAGATTATTATTAATAATGAAACCTTTGGTAAGAATGAATTTATTATATAGACTATATTTTGATTTACGATTAAAAGAAGACCAATAACTATGGCAACTAAAGCATTAATATTTGTTTTTGGTTTTGTTCCCTCTGAACCTAAAACTTTTGTTTTTTCTAATATAGCAAAGATAATTGCGAATATTAGTATGAATGGTAATAAATAATCATATATTCCCATATCTTGAAGGGATTCAACTATTGGACCAATATTAAAATTTAATGCCATTATTCTTTTCCTCCTTTATTATTACCTCTAACTACTAAGGCTATGGCGCCTATTACAACTAAAAGGAGAATCAAAGAGGTTACAACTGCCCCTGAAAAATTATTTAGAGTATAATTAAATGCGTATTCTAGCCAAGATTCTCCAGAATCTGTTGGAATTGAATCTAGAAAGATTAAAATAACTAGAAGTAAAACAACCATCATAAATCCGATTTTTGCTTTGTTGCCGTATGTTTCCATAAAATCTAATTCTCCTGTTTTAAAGAATGTACCTACTAACATCAAAAAAGATATGATGATGATGATTAGAAAAACAATATTTGGTAGAGCAACATTAATTGCGTTCACTACTTTATTTGCTGTTACGACTAAAAGGCCTATAACAAAGGCAACCATTGCATTGAGATTTTTTTTAGGATATTTTTTGCCTTTCTCATTTTCTTCAGACCCTAAAATCATAGTTTTTTCTAATAAAGCAAAGGTTACTGTGAAAACTAATAAGAATGGAAGAATAATATCAAATAAACCAAACTCTTTAAAAAATTCAATTGCGCTACCTAAAACTGTTGCTGCCATATTTCCCCTTTTATTAACCTATAATTTAGTTGATTAATAAAGGTTATGTTCTATTTGGCCCTCCTTTTTTATATACTCTAAATTTTCTTTTTTGTTTTTTATCAGATTTAGATTTACGTTTTGATGGAAATTCATAATCATCCATAGTGAATCACCCACCATTAAAAGGATAGGCTTCTAACTTCATAGAAGACACTTGCTCATTTGATTGAGTATTGGTTTCTTCTCCATTAAGGCTAATTCCTAGCCTTCCATATTTAATAATATTCTTAGCTGCATTTTCATCTCTATCTAAAATTAATCCGCAAAAACAATTATATATTCTCTCGGATAATTTTATTTTTTGTATTCTTCCACAAGAAGAACATTCGAGGTTATCATTCTCTACTTGCAATGATTTAGAATATACATTCTTCATTTGAGGTAACAAGCTTTTAAATCTAAAAGATAATTTGATAGTTCTAATTTAGTAAATCCACTATTTAACTCTGAAAGAAGTTCATTATAAGTTCTTCTGCAAATATCTAAAGATAATTCTAATCGTTTTTGTTGTTCTTTATTAGGGTATAATCGGAACTTATAGCTTATCATAATCAGAATAAGTATTTTTTATTTATATATTTTATGCATTCATGTCCACTGCAAAATTCAACCAACCAATAAATTAGTTGGTTTTCTTTTGCAATTCTTATAAAAATATAATTTTTATATTAAAAAAAGTTATTAAAGAAAAATTAAAAAGAATCTGGCATTTCCTCTATTGCAGGCATAGCTGATTTGGAGATTAAAATTATATTACCAATAGCTTTTACCATTTGGTGTGGTACAGTAACCCCTCTAGCACCACTTAATACTTTACTCAGTTGTGAATGCTTTGTGGATCTAACTCTCCAGCCAAATACTTTATTGTTAAGAAGAACTGATTCTTCAATATCTCCATAATAGTTGCCATCATCTGTATATACAGGCATACCAATTAAATCGGTTATTTTTAATGTCTTTACCATTTTTTCCTCGTTTTTAGTAATTTATTTATAGTTGTGTAGGTTTTTAAAGTTATGGAAGTATATAAAAATTTAGTTATTGTTGGAACATCTCATATTGCTAGACAAAGTCTGAATGATGTAGAAAAGGTTATTTTAGAAAAAAAACCTGATGTTGTTGCTTTGGAGTTAGATAAAGAAAGATTGTATGCTTTATTAAATAAAGACAACGTAGATAGAAGAGCGAAATGGGGAGATATAAGGAGAATAGGCATTAAAGGATATATTTTTGCTAGACTAGTTGAATGGATAGAAAATAAACTTGGTGAAAAAGTAGGTGTTAAACCTGGAGAGGATATGTTAAAGGCGGTAATGATTGCTAAAGAACATAAGATTAAGGTAGCTTTGATTGATCAAAGAATTGAGGTCACTTTAAAAAATTTGAATAAATATATTACTTGGAAAGAAAGGGGAAGATTTTTTATAGATGTTTTGAAAGCTGTTTTTGGTTTTGGTGAAAAGATAAATTTTGATTTAAATAAGGTACCTGATGATAAATTAATTGAGAAGATGTTATTAAAGGTGAAGGATAGATATCCTTCTTTGTATAATGTATTAGTTGTTGATAGAAATAAGTATATGGCAATTAGATTAAAAAAATTAATGAATAATTTTGATTTAATTGTTGCTATTGTTGGGGCTGGACATGTTGAGGATTTAATTGAAGAGGTTAAACTCTTAGAGATGTAAGATATTCTTGCATACTTTTTTCTTGTTGTTTTTGCTTTTCCAATTCTAATGTATTTATCTCTTCATTTAATTTTTCAAAGGATTCAATTAATTTTTTTAGCTCTAGTACTTTAGTTTCAATTTCTTCAATTATTTTTAGAATTGATTCTAAAATATTTAATTGATTTGTGGCTTGTATTAATAACAGTCTTTTATTTTTATCTCCTCTTAGAATGTTTCTTTCTTGGATAAAGGAGGCTATACAAGATTCTATATTTTTTTCTATTTCTTCTGTTTTTTTAAAAAAAAAGATCAATAGTTCTTGCATCTGTCTATAAAGTTCTAAAAGTGATTTCTCTGCTGGAATTATACCTCTGTTAAATTTGTCTATTTCTGGTAGGTGATTTCCTGCGGCTAATTTAGACTTTATTATTATTATTTTTTTTAAAGTTTCTATATCTTTTTTCTGTTGATCAAATAATTTTGTATATTCTATTTTTGTTTCGGTTAGGTCTTCTGTTTTGTAGTTGGATAGTGCCAAAACTGTTCTTTCTGTTTCGTCTGCATAATTATTTGTTTCTTCTTCATTTAAATCTCTTTGATTTATTTCTAAAGATTGATATATTTTTGTTTTTGAGAGGGTAGATCCAATTAATGATTTTATTATTTCTTTTGTAACTGATCCTGCTAAATTAGTTGTAACACTTTCTATTTCAGATATGGTTGTTGCTATTTGTTCGGTGGTAGCTGTTCTTTCATCTGTGTTTTCTCCAATTGCATCATTAAGTTGGATTGTATCTTTTAATATTTCTGTTTTATTTACTTCATTAACATATTCTGGGTTAGGCATTACCCTTCCATCCTTATCAGTTATTGTTTTTTTAGGTAAGTTTCTTTCTATATTTTGAATTTCAGCTAAATATTTTTTATTAGATTCTCTTATTGTATCTTTAATTTTTTTTCCTTTTTGGTTTTTTAACTTTTTAATTTCTATTTGTTGACCTAATTTTTGTTTTTTTCTTTCTCTTCTTGCACTTGGTGATAACCAGTTAATTATTCCTTTACCTTTTTCTTTTGAATTTAAGGTTCTATCGAATACGTAATGTTTTGATAGTTTTAATATTAAATAAATACCTACAATTATCGTGATAATTACAAAAATTATTGCTAAGGCGGCCATTTATTTAAACTTGATTTTTATTCTTTTTAAAGTTTCTTCTAAAGATTAAATTTTTAAAAGAGAAAATACTAGAGAGAATATGTTTCAAAAAAAGGAATTATGCGCTTATGTATATAGTTTGTTAGTTTTAACTTTTGTTTTTGGATTTGATGATGGTTCTGAAATTTTTGTTTTAGAAAATTGGTTAATGAATTTGCTAAAGGTGTTTTTTATGGTTTTGATAGTTTTTTTTCTTAAAGAATCAGGTCATAAGATTATGGCTAGGTGGAGGGATTGTATAGTAGAGTATAGGGTTTGGACAATTAGTAGTTTATGGTTTAGTGCTTCATCTAAATTAAAAAAACCGTTTCGACTAGGTATTTGGTTACCTTTGTTAATTAGTTTTTTAACACAGGGAGGTTTAGCTTTAACTTTTACTGGTGAACATGTTTCTAAAGGAATACGAACTAAAAGGGTAGGTAGAATTTGGACACATGTTACTGACTATGAAAGGAGTTTAATTTGTGTAGGTGGGTATATGATGCTTGCTGTTTTTTTGATTGTTTTGAATGTGTTGAATAAATTTTTTGGTTTTGATGTTGATCTGTTTGTTAGAATTACTTTTTTTATGGTTATTTTTAATTATATTCCTTTTCATAGATTAGATGGTAGTTATATTTTCTTTGGTGGTAAATTGATTTATGTAATTAGTTTAATTTTTGTTGTGTTGAGTTATTTATTATTTAGCGTAGGTCTAGGTTGGGGTGTGTTTATTAGTTTAGTAATTGCTTTATTAATTGCTGGAATATTATTTTATAGGTGGAACCAAGTATGAGGGGTTGGTTAATTGGAGGTTTATTTGGAGGATTATTGGGATTATGGTTTTATTTTGCTAAGATTTTAACTAATTATTATAATACTAAATTGTGGATGACAATGAATCCTACAGTAAATAGTCCTTATTTGATGTATACTTTACCAGATTTAGGGACTAGTTTTTTGTTATTTGTTATTTTAGTTATTTTTGGTTGTGTTTTTGGTCAATTAATTTTGTATCCTATTGAAAAAATAAGGATTTGGTATTTTAAAAGAAAATGGATAATGGCTAGGGGATTTTAATTTTCATCTAGGACTTTGTTTACTAAAAAATCTGCTACTTTTTGATAGATATTTTCCCTAGAAACGTTATGATAAATTATTTTTTTAAAATGTTTTTCATTAGCTTTTACTTCTTGCAATAAAGGGGGTAGGTGGGTGGCTTTTACTTTATATATTCCTTTGATTTGTTTAATAACCAACTCTGAATCCATATTAACTTCTACTTCTTTAGAATATTTTATTGCTAATTCAAGTGCTTTGATTAAAGATTTGTATTCTGCAATATTATTTGTTGCTATTCCTATGTATTCTTTGTATTCTTTTAATTTTTTATGATCTTTATCCCAGAGAACTATTCCTATGGCTGCTTTTCCAGGATTTCCTCTAGAACCGCCATCACAGTTAATGTAAATCATAATTATAATTTTAATTATTAGATTAAATAAGTTTTGGTTTTATTTCATTCTTCTTCTCTTTTCAGCTGCATCTAAATAGTTTTCTCCAGAGGATATTGGTTTTCCTATTTTCTTTTCTGCTTCTATTCTAGCATTACCTACAACTTCTCCGCTTTCTTTTGCTGCTTTAGAATAAAATAAAGGTTAATTTAATAATTCAGTAAATTTGAGATAATTTTTTAAAAAAATTTTTAAAAAGTTTGGGTCAAAATGCTCTGGCTTTGTTCTACCATCTCCTTTACTCATTATTTCGTATACTTTCTCTGCTGGAATTGCCTTTCTATATGGTCTTTCTGAGATTAATGCATCAAAAACA
>DATDVT010000025.1:0-15352 GCA_035289905.1 Candidatus Nanoarchaeia archaeon | reverse complement strand
TGCCTTAGAATATACGTTCTTCATTTCTGGGTAACAAGCTTTTAAATCTAAAAGATAATTTGATAGTTCTAATTTAGTAAATCCACTATTTAACTCTGAAAGAAGTTCATTATAAGTTCTTCTGCAAATATCTAAAGTGTACTCTAATCGATCTTGTTGTTCTTTGCTAGGATATAACCTGAACTTATAGCTTATCATAACTAAACTAAGTGAAATTTATTTATATATTTTGTATGTCCATGTCCAGTGCAAAATTCAACCAACCAATAAATTAGTTGGTTTTCTTTTGCAATTCTTATAAATTTGTCACATTCCAATCATATTGCCTCTTTTGTCATTATGAAATGCTGTTTTAAATCTAAATCATCTAAAAATTGTTTTCTTTGTTTTATTATTCTTTCAAAGCCTTTTTCTCTAATTTCTTTAAGAAAGAGTCTTTATATTTTCTATATTTTGCTCCTTCACCTTTGGCATATCTAACTGCATTTCTCTTTACTTTTTCATATTCTATTCTTGCTTTTTCATGTTTATTTAAATAATTTCTGGTAGCTATAGCTGCTTTCCAGGCATAGGTATCTTTGCTAGATAAGTGAATATGCACTCTTCTCTCTTCTCCATTGTATTTTATAATTTTTTGAAAAAATATTCTATCTTTATCTCCTCCAGAATGGATATAATCATATCTATTCTTTTCTAATCTTTCTTTTGATAATTTTATCTTATCTTTAGGAATAGAGATTATAATGTCTATAATTCCCTTTCCTCCTAAATTTTTGACAGAAGAGCTTCCTATATGTTCTATAATTGCATTTGAAAGGATTTTTTTATTTTAATCCTTTCTTTTTTAAAAAGAATTTTATAAGTTTTAGAATATTCTTTAAAAGAATATTTGTTTAAAACCATACTGATTAGTAATTTGATTTAAATTATAAAGATTATTTTTCTATATTTACATTATTAAATGACTACAAAATTTTAAGTATTAAAATATCTTTTATAATAATTAAATAAAGGGAGGCAAAAAAATGAATAAAAAAATTTTAGTTTCTTTATTTGTTTAGGTTTAATTGTTGGCGTATATGCAGCACTTTCTATAAACTCTTATGATCATGTAACTAATCCGAGTTATCAAATTGATGCTAGCTTATCTACTTATAGTATTCCTGGAGCTAATCCTGGTACTTGTCCTGCTGGAACGACACATTCTGTATATCAGAATAATGGAATATGTTATGAATCAATATCAGATCAATATTTTAAGGGTTGGACTATGTTTGATTACGGGGCAAATATTAGTCAATATAGTTCTTTAAGTGTGAATATTTCAAATTATGGCGACTGGGGTTATGGAGAATATCAGTATGAACCTACAGGTGTAAAAGTATTCTATACAGCAAATTATAATGGAAATAATACAGAATGGGTATACCTAGGGGGTAAATTGGTGGCTTATGATGAAACTCCTCTTAAGGATGCTTTCTTTTACTCCTTTACATCTCCTACATATGTAGATAAGATTCTTGTATCTAGGGTTGGGCTTCATACATATTACCCGGATCCAAGAATCTATAATGTAAAGGTAAAAACTTTCCCTTAGTAAATTATTTTTTTTAATTTAATTCTAATAAATTATTTAAACAACACGAGTCTATCTAAACTATGCCAATTAATGCAGGATATGAATATTTTGAAGCTCAAAAGATATATAATGAAGCCAAAAGTAATTCTGAAAAGATAAGAGCTCTTCAGGGAATGTTAACTGCAGTTCCTAAGCATAAAGGAACAGAAAAATTGCAACAAGAACTTAAAACTAAGATTTCTAAATTAAAAGAAAAACAAGAAAAGGATAGGGCAAGAAAAAAGAGTTCTGGAAGATCACTTTTTATTAAAAAAGAAGGTGCTGCGCAGGTTGCTTTAGTAGGAGTTACCAATGTTGGAAAGAGTTTTTTATTATCTAGACTAACAGGCGCTAAAGTAGAAATTGCAGATTATGTGTATACAACTAAAAAACCAGAAATAGGTGTTTTAGATTATGAAGGAATAAAGATTCAACTAATAGAAATTCCAGCCTTCTTTCCTGGAATGTCTACCAAAGGAATGGGTCCAACATGGTTTAGTATAATAAGAACTTGTGATTTAATAGTAATTGTTTTAGATGGAAAAAAAGATTGTTATGAACAATTAAAGATAATTGAAAAAGAATTTAGTGGTGCTTTTATTTCTTTTGGTGAAAAAAAAGAGAGAATTGATTATGGTGATGTTATACCTGTTATTGTTGTAATAAATAAAGAATTTAAGCATATAAAAACAAAATATAAGATTAGTTTTATTTCTGATTTAAGAGAAAATATTTGGAAAAAATTAGATTTATTATATGTGTACACTAAAATGCCTGGAAAAGCCAAAGATTACCCTCCAGTAGCCTTAAAAGAAGGTAGTTTAGTACAAAATTTAGCAGAAATTGTTCATAAAGATTTTATTAAAAGATTTAAATATGCTAAAATTTGGGGCAAATCTGTTAAACATAATGGAATTAGTGTTGGTTTAGAGCATAAATTAGAAGAAAGAGATATTGTGGAATTTCATTTAAAATAAGAATATTTTTAAAATAAAATTTCTTAGTTAAAAATATGAAAAAAATATTATTGTTTATTCTACTTTTAAGTTTTAACATATTTTATGTAGAAGCAAACTATCAAGAAAATATAATCTCAGAATTTATTTCAATATACTGGAGTTTGGATAATCCTAATTTATATATATATGATAATAAAACCTTAGAAATAATTAATAGTTTTGCTCAATTTAAAAAATTACAAAATATAAGTAATAATAGTTTAATAGTTAATTTAGATAGAGATAATATTTCAGTTTCTAGTGAAGAGAAAAATCATGAAAAAGAAAAAAGTTGTGACAACAGAACAGATAAATATTGGGCTACAAACCAAGATGGATTAAACACATCTATTAATTTTAGTCTTAAAGAGAATTATAACCTATCTAAAATCTGTTTTATGCAATTAGACAGTACAAAGGACCCTCTTTGGAATGTAACAAATATTAGTTTTAACGAAAATAGTTTTTTAGTCAATTTGAGCAATTCTTTTATTAAAGAAAATGATGAAAAAATTAGACCTATTGAATGTTTTAATTTTACTCCAATCTATGCTAAAAATCTACAATTTAACCCTATTTCTTTATATCCAGGTTCTAAACAAAATAAATTAAGTGCAGGTATGACTGAATTTTATGTTTATCCTCTTCTATATAATGAAACAGGAATTATTAAAACTAAAGAAATAGAGATTAATGATTTAAAACAATGGAATAATTATGAAATAAGTTATATTGGCTGGGTAAATGTAGATTATTCTAATGATTCTGGATCTAATTGGTACCCAATTAAAGATATTATAAATAAAACAGATAAAAAAATCATTTTAAAATTTACATTAGTTTCAGACGGTTTAAGTGAAAGTAAATTAGATGAATTTCAATTAAGATACGAAGTTAAAGAAATAGATCAAATAAATCCTTCAGTTATAGAATTATGGCCACTATTAAATTCAAGATTTAATATTTCAGATAGAATAGAAATCTCGGCTAATGTAACTGATGATTTTTTAGAAAAAGTTTTAGCAAATTTAGAATTTCCTAATGGTTCAACACAACAACTAGAATTAATAAACCTATCATATTCAAATAAATTCAATACATCATTTTTAATGCCGGATTTATTAGGTGTTTTTAATATTACAATCATAGCTAACGATTCTTCTAACAACATAAATCAAACAGAAAAAATCAATTTTACAGTTATTAAATTTGAAGAGAATATAGAAAACCCCCCAGCAAGTATAATAAGTGGATCTAATGTAGGAAGTTCATCTGGAAGATTAGAAGAAAGTCCTTCTGAAGGGGTTATACTTGAACCAACTCAAGAAATAGTTATTAAAAAAGAAGAGCCTATCATAGAAAATAATCAACCTTCAAAAGCAAAAGAATTAATAAACCTAGAAAACAACAAAAAAGAAATAATCCCTACAGGTTCTATAGTAAGAAACATTAATCTTTTTGTTGGTAAGGGCTATGGTGTATGGATAATCAGTGGCTTAATCATATTTGGGTTAGGAATTAAAGTATTACTTATTTTTTTAAAAAATAGGTAAGCACGCCAAAAGATGGGTTAACTACCCCAAAGGGTTTTATCTTGACCGTTCCTCAACCCCGCTACCCTAAAAGCACCACTATTAAAGCTTAGTGCTGCTGTATTCCTACCCTGACACTTTTCACAATAATAACAGTCAATTAGGACAGAGTATCCTAGTAGTGATCAAGACCCATTGAAATAATTAGGCCTCTCTTCCAGCTTCGACTCTTTTATAGACCATTTAAAGTTACAGCAGAGACCTAACCTGCCAGTCTAGCTTACCAATAATTAACAGTAGAACATAATTTATAAGTTTTTTGCATTTGGGCATAATATTTATATAGTTTAAATTAATTAGAGGATTATGGTTAATCAAAAAGATTTAAATGCATTAAATGGTTATATTGAATTATTATCTGCTCAACAAAGAGATATGACGCAATTAAGTATAAAACTTTCTAAAATAAAAGGTATAGATAAATTAATGTTTATTGAAAATTTAGAAGAAGATAAATCTTCTGGTAAAAATTTAGGAAGGTTATTAGAAATAGAATTAAACGTATTTAATGAGATGTATGAATCATATAAAGATATTGCAGCAAATAAAAGTAGTTTAGTTTCTTTGTTGAGAAAAACTAAATTAGATAAAGGAAAAATTATAGAACATATGTTTAAGGAATTTTTTGATTATGCTTCTGGAATAAAAAGTTTGGTTAAAAATTTGGAGAAGAGCATTAGTAAACAGATGGATCTATTTGCAAAAGAAGATTTTGAAGGTTTAAAAGAACAATCTAAATATCAAACAATTTTAATTAGTGAAGCAGTTAGAAAAATAAAAAACCCTGTGGCTATTATGGCTAACTTTCAAAGTTTGGTTATAGAAAAGGTCCCTCCTGAAGTTGTTGTTGATGCAAAAAAAATAATAAAAAGAGAAGGGATAATATCTATAACTGATTTAAATAAAAAAGGTCAAATTTTAACTAGCTCTTTAAGAAAAGAAACTGGAGCTACCACATTAGTGTCTTTATTAGGTATTATTGGGGCTACAGGTGCACTTGGAGCTATTTGGGTAATGGTAGAAAGAGATAATAATTGGCTAAGAATTAAAGAAGGGACCTGTAATTTTGCTAGTGGAATTGCTGATTTGACAACTAGTGGGGTTTTGATCATTGTGGTAGCATTGATTCTGTTGGTCTATGCAATTAGAGATATGATCGTTAATTAGTTTTTAGGGGGTTTTCTTAAATAGATACCTACCAAAATTATAGCCAAAGGCAGATAATAAGATAGTACCACTCACACAATAACAGACTTCTTTAATGGGAACTTGTATTGGTTCAGGGTTAGACCCGGCTATAAGATTAACACCTATAAAGCTTACAGCAAGACTAAGATTCACAATTGCTGCTAGATTTCCCTTTTGTTTTTCGGGTCTTTCTTTAATTGTTTTTCTTCTCCAATGAGATCTATGATAATTGCTACTTTGATATTCCATAATTTATTAGAATTAATTAATTATTTAAACTTATATTATTCTTTAGATTATATGTTTAATGAATTAGTTAAAAAAATAAAAGAAAAAAAAACATTAAAAAATTTAGATGATTCTTTTGTTCAAGAATTAGCTGAAGATTATTTAAAAAGAAATAAAATTGAGAAAAAAAAGGATTTTGTTAAAGCAGTAAAAGAAATAAGAAATTATTTGAATAAGATTTATGGTCAATTTTGGGGTAAAGAACATAAGTCTTATGTGGAGAGAAAAGAGATTTATCATGAGTTGTATAAAAAAATATTTTCTCTTGATAATTTTAAGAGGATTGTAGATATTAGTTGCGGGATGAATATTTTAAGTTATAATTTAATTCCAGATTATAAAAACAAAGAATTTATTGTAAGTGAATTAACAGAAAATGATTGTATTTTTTTAAACAAATTTTTTATTGAAAAAAAGATTAAAGGAAAGGTTTACAAAATAGATTTAAATAAGAATTTCAAATTATTTGGAGATATTTCATTTTTCTTTAAACTTCTAGATTTATTTAGTCATAAAGATGCAGAAAGAATTTTAGAATCAGTAAATTCTAAAGTTAAAGTTGTAAGTTTCTCTAAAATCAATTTAAAAGGAAAAAAAATGAATTATCTGAGAAGAGGATGGTTTGAAATCATGATAAAAAGATTAAATTATGAATTTGAAATATTAAATTTTAAAAATGAAATATTTTATATCTTAAGAAGAATTAGAAATTAATGTATTATTTGTTGTTGCTGCTTTTAATACATTTTGATATTCTTTCCCAATTTCACCCAAATTAGCTACAACAATAGAATATAATTTTTCTAAAGTAACCTCTATTGCTGCCTCTTTCAAAGGACCAGTACAATAATCACTAAGATCCTCTAAATCAGAAATTGGTTTTAATTGAATTATTTCCAAAGGAACATTACAAATCATCCCTTTGTTTTCTAACATACCCTTTAAGATAGGGTTATTATTATTTTGAATAAACTTTAGAAATACTATTATTATACAACCGTTTTCCTTTTTTCCCTTAATTTCATAAGAATATAGATCTCCATTATTAGAAGCAATCACTTTAGCACGTGAACATTTTAAAGCTAAATCATTAAAACAATTAATATCGTCCTTACAATTTTTAGGATAAAACAATAAAAAAGATACAACCAAAACCAAAATTAAAAAACAAATAAAATATATCTTTTTTTTATCTAAAGATTGCAATAAATAAGGATTCATAAAATAAAAAGAGAATTTATTCTTATAAAGGTTTTTAATTTATCACCTAGAAAACCCCTATTTTCATTAACAATTCTATATACCAAGGAATGTTTGTAATCTCTAAAAAATATTTTTTTTCTAGGATATATTTTTGGTTATACTCATCTAGATAAATTACTTTAATTTTAATATTTCCATCCAAAAAATTCTTACCTTTAGTTCGAACAGTTATTTTACTTGTCTCATTTAACCATTCAAGATTAGCCACATTCTTCCCATCAATTTCAAGCTCAATATTTTTAACAGGTAAAAAACTTGTTAAACTAAAAGACATATCAAATTCCTCTTTATAACCTATAGACATCAAATTATCTAATAAACTAATATCTAATCCAGGATTATCTAGAATTTGGAAATATACACTATTCTTCATCTCCTGATCTTTATATCTACCGATTAAATTATATTGATAACTTCCTTTTTTAAGGTCTTCAACCCCAAAATCAATTCTTTTTATTTCAGAAATTCCAACATTTATTTTTTTACAATCTCTCTCTAAACAGATCTCTATAGCCTCCAAAAACATATTTCCTATATTTTCTATATCACATATGATTAATGGTTTTTCGTATATAAGGTAAAAACTCTTACTACTCTTACAACTTAAAGCTAATTCATTAGAATAACTCTTTTCTGGCTTATTTTCATAAGATTCTATTAAATTTAAAGCTTCTTCTTTACTAAATATATCAAAAGAATTACTATAAGATACATTGATAAGTCTAGATTCATGAAAAAGATCTTGAACCTCTATAGGCGTATAATATAAATATCCCTCTTCTAAATCCTCTGGAACCTTCATTAACCAAAATAAACTATTTTCACTATAAGGCTCTAAAATTATTGGTTGAAAATTTTTACCATCCAACTCAAGAGATTTACTAACAAAAAAAGTATCTGGCACATAATAATTATAATTATTCTTTATTTTAACTTGCAAAGGGATATAACTTCCTGGACCAAAATTATCCGCTAAAGATTCAATCTCAAAGTCTAATAAAGATGTAATTTTTTCACCCTTTTCTAATAACTCTACATCTAAATCAACCCCAATAGATTCAAATTCTAAACCATTTGCTTTCCAGAAATATCGAACAGAAGGATCTCCAGAATCAATATATTCCTTTAATTTTATATGGGAAGGATCAATCCATCCAAACTGACCATAAGTAACATCAAAAGGAACCCAACCCTTATCTGGGAAATATACCTCTGCCCAAGCGTGTGGCCCCCAATCTCCCAATATATTTGTATAAGCCATGCCAGATACAAATTTAGCAGGAATACCTAAAGATCTAACCATTGAAATAAATAAATTAGTTAATTCATCACAAACACCATATTTATTTTCTAAAACCCAACTAGACTTTTGGACTACCTCTGCAGTCAAAGTTGATAAATCATATTCAATATTATTTTCAACCCATGTTGCTACTTCAAAAACAGCAATATAAAGATCATCTTCTCCTCGAACTAATTCATTTGCTTGCAAACGAATAGCATCATTAATATCTATTAACTCCCCAGGTTCTGTATAAACAGAATTAATTTTTTTAATTGGAAATTCAATTTTTTTATCAATCACAGCTATTGAATTTTGGCTCTTTATAACACTATTAATCCCAAAATCAAAAATCTTTTCTTTTGGTTCCACCCAAGAAAAAGAGGTTATTTCATCACTTTCATAAACTTCTGCAGGCGGTTTAGTAAAATATTCTAAACTTTGAATATCATAATTTTGGTCTTCTTTTGGAAAAAAACTTAAATTAGCATTAACTAGATCTATTTTTTGGATCTCTCCTATTGGTTGAAATGAAAAACTAGTATCTAAATTAAAATTAACAACTAAATAATCATAGTTATTATAATCCTCTTCTGCATAAACCATACCAATCAATAAAATAAATATTAAAACTATCTTCTTCATTATTCTCCTCTTTTTTTGAATTCAACCCTTAAATTTTCTATAAATAACTCATAATCGTTAATGCTAACAACAGCCCCGCATGCATTTTCATGACCACCTCCATACCCCTTAACCCCAACTAAAGCCTTATCTAAAAGTAAAGGAAGACCACCCATTTGATATCTTAAACTCATAATAACCTCCTCTTGTTTTTTTCTTCCAACTATCACAAATAAATTTGGAAATAAATATTTTAATTCTGTAGATAATTCTGCAGAATAACTATTTTTTAAAGATAGATAAATAAAAATTAACATGCCTGACTCAGGTTCAATCTTTAAAGCTTTATCTCTCAATTTATTATACTCTTTTCTTATCTTAAGATATTTATTAAATAAATATTTACCTCTAGCACTTTTCTCTAATAAAATCTCCCTAGGATCTTCAATTTTAGTTAAAATATTTAAACATCTTCTAATATCACTAGTCGTACCTTTTAAACAAGAATTAATAATATTTACCAGTTCTCCTGTTTTACTATGAAATAAAATTGTCTCAATATCTTTCATATCTTCTAATAAATCAGGATAAATTTCATAATATCTTTGTAAAAAAGGAGGCATATCAAAGTCAGCTATACAGCCTACAACTGCCAACCATATATCCTTTTCATTTTTAACAATCTCATAAACAATTCTAGTAGTACAAGGAATTCCTATTTCATTCCATTTTCTTGGATTAAAATAGATTACATTCTCTCGTTTAATCAATGGATGATGATCAATCCAAAGAATAGGCACATTATTTTTATCTAAAAATTCTTGCATTATTATGGGCTTGTCTAAAACAACAATTAAATCTGGTTTATATTCATAAACTTTTTTAATATAGATCTCCTCTAATCTACCTTTAAGTACAATCCCTGCGCCAAATTTATACATTCTTTTTAAAAGTAAATAACTACAACAACCATCAGAATCATCATCAAAAAAAAATAAAGGTCGTTTAGCTTCTTCTAGATATTTTCTTATTAGTTCTATCTCTTCATTTTTAAGCATCTATTAAAAAAAGAATTAAATCTTATAAATGTATTGTACAAATATCTTTATAAATTAACTAATCCTTTTATAACTTATGACATCAATCCTTCCATTAGCAGCTATGGAAAAACTATTAAAAAAGGCAGGAGCACCGAGAGTAAGTGAGGATGCAAAGAAAACACTTAAGGAAGCCTTAGAGGATTATGCTGAGGAGCTAGGTAAATATGCTGTTAAAATAGCTTTACATTCAAAAAGAAAAACTGTTAAAGGGAAAGATATAAAGATAGCCTTAAAAAAAGAATAAAAGTTAGCGATACCTATTTTGGTGTAAAAAGCTAATCGGAGACTGACACCTTTAAAAATTTCTGGTTCCTAATTTATTTTATGAAAGTGGTTGATAAGAAAGGTGAAAATACAACTTACTACAAATATAGAATAAATTTGCCAAAAGAAGCAGTTAAATTTATTGGATAAAGAGTTAAAAGTTGAAAAGAATAAGATATTTATTGAGAAGGCTTAGTGTGCTCTGAGGTGTCGCTAATTTTACAGTTCAAAAATAAAAGTAAGATTTAAATACCCTTCTAGACATTAATATTTAGCCCGTCATGAGAAAGACCCAAAGAAGTTTACGGCAAATGCCAAGCTAGGAGTTTGGGAGTTAATGTCGGGCAATAACTATAAAAGTAAACAAAGATCATCATTTCACAATTATTCATGAAGACCTTTTGTTCTTCACTGGGGGTAAGAATATGGGAAAGTTAAGTCCGGTTTCAGCTAAATATATAATTCATACTTCAATTCAAATCGAAGGGGCTGTTGAAAGACCTGATGTCATTGGTGCAATTTTTGGCCAAACTGAGGGACTTTTAGGCTCAGAATTAGAATTAAGAGAATTGCAAAGAAGTGGTAAAATTGGTAGAATTGAAGTAAAGATAGATATCACTAATGGCAAAAGTACAGGTAATATCTTAATACCTAGTAGTTTAGATAAAGCAGAAACAGCAATCATTGCCGCTTCTTTAGAAACAATAGATAGAATAGGTCCTTGCAATTCAAAGGTTAGAGTAGAAAAATTAGAAGATGTAAGGATTTCTAAAAGAGAGTTTGTGATTAGTAGAGCTAAAGAACTTTTAAAAAGTTTTCAAAGCGAAATTATGCCTGATTCTCAAGAGATAACTGATGAAGTCTCACAAAGTGTCAGAATGATGGAAATAATGGCTTGGGGTCCAGAAAAACTTCCTGCTGGACCAAGTATATCTGATTCTGAAGAAATAATCTTTGTAGAGGGAAGAGCAGATGTTCTTAACCTATTAAAATATGGCATGAAAAATTGTGTTGCAATGAATGGAACATCAGTTCCAGAATCTCTTAAAAATCTATCTAAACAAAAAGTAATTACTGTATTTGTAGATGGGGATAGGGGAGGAGATCTTATTTTAAAAGAATTACTAGAGACATCTGATATTGATTATATAACTAAAGCACCTGATGGAAAAGAGTTAGAAGAATTAACTAAAAAAGAAATACATATAGCTTTAAGAGGAAAAATAGCTGCAGCCCAGTACAGAGCTGATCCATTACTTAAAAGACCCTTATCAAATGGGTTCAAAAGACCATCTCCAAGGATTACTAAAGAGCCACGTCAAGTATTTCAACAAAAAAGAATAGATTTATCTAAAAAAGATAAAACAACACTCAAAGAAATGTTGGATGATATAGTTGGAACAAGAGGGGCCTGTTTATTAGATAATAATCTACAAATCTTAGGAAAAGTTCCAACTGCTGAATTAATTGCAACACTAAACGAATTAAAAGATATTCATGCAGTTGTATTTGATGGTATTTTAAATAAAGAAGTTGTTAAAGCTGGAGAAAAAAGTAATGTAAATTATATTCTTGCAACAAATATTAAAATAAATCCCAATGAAACAAAAGTTAATATTTTAGGTATTAGAGATTTAACTTAATTTCTTATCCTAAAACCTATCTCTTAAATTATTTGTAAAAAACTTTATAAAGAATTAAAAAGATAAAGAAATATGGATAAAAAAAAAATATTAGTTGGTATAAGCTATTTCATTTTAATTTTTGGATTATTTTTATTAGTAAGTTATTTACAAATGCTTTATACTGGAGAGGCAGTAATTTATACTCATGAACCATATGGAAAATTAAAAGTCATTAGTAATCCCACACTTGCTGATATTTATATCGATGGCCAACTTAAAGGTAAAAGCACAACAACTATTGAAAATATTGATCCAGGTTGGCATGTATTAGAGGTCAAAAAAGAAGGTTATGCTAATTACTATACACATGTTAATACTAGGGTAGGCTCCAATTTTAAAGTAACTGCTAAGCTGCAAAAACTTTGGCCAAGTGATCTTTATATTACATCTGAACCAATAGGAGCTAATATTTATCTAGATGGAGAATATATCGGTACTACAGGAAATAATCCACTTCTTATAAATAATATTATGCCTGGAAAGCATTCATTTAAAGTAACTAAACCAGGTTATAAAACAGGATATCAAGATATAAGTTTAGTTAGTAAAAAAGTAAATGCATTTAATTTTGTATTAAAGTCAAATACTGAATGAGCCCATAGGGATTTGAACCCTAATTAACCGGTCCGAAGCCGGTTGTACTATCCATTATACTATAGGCCCAAAACTTTCTAATAAAATTAGCTTAAATAGTTTATTGATGACCCTGCTGTGAGTTGAACACAGATTTATCGGTCCGTAGCCGATAGCACTATCCATTATGCTACAGGGCCCAATACATTTTTAAAACTCAAATTTAATATAAACTTTATGCTTAGAGATATTTTTTCTGGAATGTCAACCTTAATAGGAATGACTGTAGGTGCTGGAATATTAGGATTGCCCTATGTTATTAATAAAGCAGGATTTATTCCTGGAATAATTTTAATGATTGTTTTGGGTACTATTTCTATAATTGTAAACTTATGTATTGCTGAGGTTGTTTTAAGAACAAAAGGAAAACATCAATTAATTGGCTTGGCTGAAAAATATTTAGGTAAAAAAGGAAAGTTAATTTTTGGTGTGTTTAGTATTTTAGCCTTATATGGCACCTTAGTTGCTTATATTCTTGGGGCTGGTGATTCTCTAAAAGCTATTTTTGGCGGAAGTTCTTTTTTCTTTTCTTTATTATTTTGGTTTATATTTAGTTGTGTAATCTTTGGAAGTATAAAAATATTAGAAGATGTTGAAGATATTTTTTCTTCCTTAAAAATGTTATTATTGTTTATTATTTCTATTATTGCTATTTTTCATTTTAAAAGGTTAGAGTTGAGTTTTGATTTGAAAAATATTTTATATCCTTATGGTGTAATTTTATTTGCTTTTTCTGGAATTTGGGCTGTACCTGAAATGGCTTTAGAGATGAAAAATAAAAAAAATCTAAAAAAAGCTATAATTTATGCTGGTTTTATTGTTTTATTATTTAGTATATTATTTGTTTTTAGTTTATTATCTAGTTTAGCTGAAATTAAGGAAGTAGGAACTACTGGATTGGGTTTATTAGGAAATATTTTTGCTTTATTTGCTTTTGCTACTGCTTTTGTTGCAATAGGGTATTCTTTGAAGGATAGCTATTCTTTAGATTATAAACTTAATAAAAATTTAAGTTGGTTATTTGTTATTATTGTTCCTTTGATTATTGTTTTATTACAATTTTCAAGTTTTATTAAAGTGCTAGAGTTTACAGGTGGTATTTTGGGTGGTTTGATTTTAATATTATCTATTTTGTTGTTTTTAAAGGCTAAAAAATTAGGTAATCGCAAGCCTGAGTTTGATTTAAAATTAGGATATTTTAGTTATTTGATAATTATCTTATTAATTATTGGTGTTTTTGTTAGTTTGTATTATTCTTTTTGAACTGGTAGAATTTTAGCTAGACGTATTCCTAATGTTGGGCTTCCAACTGATGCATCTAGATAAATGTGCAACCCCAATTCAAAATTATTCATTCGAAATGCTACTGCATTATACCTTCCCCTAAGATAATTTGAAAAAAAATGTCTTCCTATTGGTTTTTTTATATCTTTAGGGATTCCAAAATTATCCAAGTTATCCTTTAAAAAATACGTATTACCAGGTAAATTTACTTTTCTTCTTCCTTCCGCTATTATTTGATCATCACCATTATATAAGTCAGCCAATAACTCCCCAATTTCATCTTTCATTTCAATTAATGTTCTTTCAGAATCTTGATTTGCATCCAAGAAGGGAATAAAAAGAGTATACATTAACTGTTGAGTTATCAATGGAAGAAAACCCAAACTGCTTAATAATTTTACACTATCTCTATGATTAACTCCAACAAACTTCCCTGTATCTTTCGAAATAGATATACCTAATATTTCACAAAATTGAACAAGTTTTGATGTAACTGTTATCAATTCTTTTTCTATAAATAAATCTCCATCTCCTAAATATAAATATTGACCATTGTATAAATTGCCATAATGTGCTTCTCTTAGAAAGGCCCTATACTCTTGAGACGTTGCTTCTAATACTTGTTCTTGTGAAAATTTATAAAACTTATTTAAATCAAAAGGAATAACCGATTCAGAATCTATTTTTTTAACTAATTCTTGAAGTTTTTTTTGTTTTTCTAGAAGTTTCTCTCTCTCCTCCACTATTTCTTCTAGAGTGATTAAATACATGTTATAATTAATTGATTATCCTCCATTGAATCAACATCTATTAAAAAATATTTTAGGATATTTTAACTTTTTATCTTCTGCTATTCTTAATAATTGATTATATTTACAGGTTCTTTCCCCACGACAAGGAGCTCCTAATTTAATTTGTTTACAATTTAAAGCTACAGCTAGATCAGAAATAAAAGAATCTTCTGTTTCTCCACTTCTGTGAGATACCATTACCTGCATATTATTTTTTTGAGCTAATTTACATGCTTTAATAGATTCTGTTAAAGTACCAATTTGATTAACTTTTAATAATAAACAATTACATAATTTTTTTTCAATAGCAATCTTTATTCTTGAAATATTTGTTGTTAATAAATCATCTCCAACAATTTGAATATGAGATTTTTTTGTCAATTCTTTAAAAGCCTCGAAGTCATCCTGTTCAAAAGGATCTTCTAGAGAAATTATAGGGTATGTTTTTATTAAATTTAAATAATAATCAATTAATCTAGAGGAATTCATTTTTTTAGGAATAAAATATTTATTCTTATAATAAAATTCTGAAGCTGCTACATCTATTGCTAATTTTATTTTTTTTTCATAATCTAAATTATTAATTGCTTTTAGAATTAAATCTAAGGCTTGTTCTGGATATTTTATTTTTGGTGTAAATCCACCTTCATCACCTACAGAAGAAGAATGATATTTTTTTTCTAAGATTTTTTTTAATTCATGATATGTTTCTGAAACTAATTGTGTTGCCTCTTCAAATGAA
>DATDVT010000024.1:0-15192 GCA_035289905.1 Candidatus Nanoarchaeia archaeon | reverse complement strand
TGCCTTAGAATATACGTTCTTCATTTCTGGGTAACAAGCTTTTAAATCTAAAAGATAATTTGATAGTTCTAATTTAGTAAATCCACTATTTAACTCTGAAAGAAGTTCATTATAAGTTCTTCTGCAAATATCTAAAGTGTATTCTAATCGATCTTGTTGTTCTTTGTTAGGATATAACCGGAACTTATAGCTTATCATAACTAAACTAAGTGAAATTTATTTATATATTTTATATGTCCATGTCCACTACAAAATTCATCCAACCAATAAATTAGTTGGTTTTCTTTCGCTAGGATATAAAGAGTGTCCTTTTTTATACAAGATGCCCAAACTAAAACAATAGAACAACCTTCAAAATATAAAATCTATTTAAGGTCTACGAAATAAATTTTAATTTTAGATGATCAGTTGAAGATATATCTAAAATGAAAGAATTTTAGAAAAAAATAATTGCAAAGTCTCTTCTGCAACCAATGGAGCACTTATCACGTTATGATTTAATAGCCTTATTAAAACAAAAAGTATTAGTAATTAATATAAAAAATAGCTTGAAAATCATTTAATTTCAAATATAGAGATTACTTTAAAGAGAAAGGATATATAACTCAAAAAAATAAATAATTTTTTCTCATAAAGTTTAAATACTACTTTATAAATTTATATAAAAGGAAGGACAGCTTTAACATACTCACAATGCCTCCTTGATTATAAGGCAGCTGCCTTCCTAAGTAATATTTAAAAATAAGAATAAATATCAAATTTCTATGGAAAAAAGAGATGTAGTTGAATTATTTATTATAGTCTATCTAATTTTTTTTGCATACATTTCTTTATTGCAACAGAATTATGAATTCTTTTTTTATTGTGTTATCTTTTTATCTATTATAATAATAATAAAAATTTATGATTATAAGTATAATAATGCAAAGAAAAGTATTTCTATACTGGTTTTAATAGGCTTAGCTTTTCTGGGTTTAGCGCATTTTTTAGGTGGCTCAATTTATATTAATGGAATAAGGCTTTATGATCAATATTTTATTTTGGGATATGATAATTATATTCATATATTGGGAGCATTTTTAATAACATTAATTAGTTATGGTTACTTTTCTCCTTACTTAAACAAACAGTTTATAGAATCACCATTAAGACTAGCCTTTTTATTCGTTGTGTTTACCTTAGGTATAGGAGCTATAGTAGAAATAATAGAGTTTTTAGGGGTAATATTTTTACATGCGCAAGGTGTAGGAGATTATACAAATAATGCAATAGATCAGCTCTTCAATATAGTTGGATCAATTCTTGCAACATTAATAATCTATTTTAAAAAATAAAATTATCTCCTATTCCAAGATCTTTGTATATCATGATTTCTATTTCTTATCATAGAATTTTCAATTTTTGTATGAATTCTTTCAAATTTAGGAGTATCTTTTTTATCCATTTTTGCCTTTGAGAAATACATTACTCTTCTAAAGTTATCATGATCTCTTGGAGCAATTAAATTAATAACTATGCCTTCTTCTCCTGCCCTCGCTGTTCTACCAATCCTATGCAAATATTGTTTGTCTTCAAGAGGAGAATCATAATTATAGATATAAGAAACATCTTTAATGTCAAGACCTCTGGCAGCAACATCAGTGCATACTAAAACATTAAAAGTCTTTGAATGGAAATCCTCTAATGTTTTAGTTCTTTTATTTTGAGAATATCCACCATGGATTGCTAAAGCTCTAATTCTACACATTCTTAAATTTTTAGCTACGAACTCTGTAGTTCTTTGTGTATTACAAAATATCATAGCTAAGCCAGACTTTTCAGTTTTAATTAAATGAACAAGTAATGAAAATTTCATATTATCTGCTATATCGTAATATGTTTGCATCATTTTACTTGGATCAACTTTATTCCCTACTGAAATTTTAACTGGGTTATTCATATATTTTTTAACTAAACCCCAAATCTCCCCTGAAATTGTTGCTGAAAATAACATAGTCTGCCTATCTTTAGGACATTCTCTTATAATCTTAACAACATCATCAATAAAGCCCATATCAAGCATTTTATCTGCTTCATCCAAAACTAATATCTTTATTTTAGTTAAATTTATTGTTCTTCTTTGTATATGATCCAATAATCTTCCGGGCGTAGCAACAACAACATCTGCTCTGAATAGATTATTAATCTGCGGATTTATTGAAACTCCGCCATAAACAGAAACAACATTTAAAGGTTTATATCTTGAAAATTTTTTTAAATTAAACAATGTTTGTTCTGTTAACTCTCTAGTTGGTGTTAATACCAAAGCCTGTATTCCTCTACCTTTTTCACAGTTTTGAATTATTCCAGCACCAAATGCCAAAGTTTTGCCTGTTCCAGTTGCAGATTCAGCAATAATATCCAGTCCATTTAAACCAGAAGGTATTGTTTTTTCCTGAATTAAAGTTGGATCTTTATAATTTTCGTTTTCTATAGCTTTTAATATAGGAGCTATTAATCCTAATTCTTTAAATTTTTCCATTTGACTTTCCTCATTAAACAAGAAGTAGATGCAAATTATATTAGTAATATCAATGGTTTATCAACCTAATACTATAAGCAAATTTCTTGTCATCAATATACTATTATGCTTAGTCAGTAGTATATAAATCTTCTGTTTTTTAAAAATTTGAATAAATTTATAAATAATTACTATATTTAAAAATTTAAGAAATGTAGGGTTAAAATCCTGAATCGAGGTAAAAATGGGATATCAAAAATATTTAAGAGATCTATTAAACAAAAGATCTAAATCATTAATAATTCTCAATAGAGAAAGACAAATAATTTGGAGAAAAGAACATTCTATTGTAAGAATAGAAAGACCAACAAATCTTGTTACAGCAAGAACAAAAGGTTATAAAGCTAAACAAGGAATAATTCTTGCAAGGGTTAGAGTAAAAAGGGGGGGTAAAAGAAGACCTTCTATGAATTTAAAGGGAAGAAAACCAAAAAAATACTCAACTAAATTAGTATTAGGCAAAAATTATCAATGGATTGCTGAAGAAAGAACTCAAAGATATTTTAAAAATTTAGAAGTACTAAATTCATATAAAGTAGGTAAAGATGGTATTTATTATTGGTTTGAAGTAATTTTAGTTGATCCAAAAAGTTCAGTTATTAAATCTTCAAATCTAAAGTGGATAAGCTCTAATAAACATACTCATAGGGTATTTAGAGGAAAAACATCTGCAGCTAGAAAAGCTCGTGCTTTAAGAGGTAAAGGAAAGGGTTATGAAAAATCTAGACCTAGTGCAGCAGCACATGGGAATAGAATTAAATAACCTTTTATACTTTTTTTGTTTTATGTTTTTATGTTAATTGGATTTGTAGGAGCACCATCTGCAGGGAAATCAACTTTTTTTAAAGCAGCAACTCTAGCAGATGTAGAAATTGCAAATTATCCTTTTACAACAATAAAACCCAATCATGCAGTTGGATATGTAAAAGTTCCTTGCGCTGATCAATTCTTTAAAACACAATGTAACCCAAGAGAAGGTTATTGTAAAAATCATAATCGTTTCGTGCCTATTAATCTTATGGATGTTGCTGGTTTAGTTCCAGGTGCTTCTGAAGGAAAGGGGTGTGGAAATGCCTTTCTCGATGACTTAAGAAATGCTGATGTTTTAATTCACATAGTTGATATCTCAGGTTCAACAAATGAAAAAGGAGAATCTGTTCCAGTTTTATCTTATGATCCTTTAAATACAATTAGATTTCTAGAAGAAGAAATAAATCTTTGGTATTTTAATATTCTAAAAAAAGGCTGGGAAAGATTTGCTAGACAAATTCAACAGGAATCTATAGAGGTTTACAGAGCAATTGCTAAACAACTCTCTGGCTTAAAAGTTACAGAAGATCATGTAAAAGAAATAGTAAAACAATTTCCTTCAGATCCAACTAAATGGAATGATGATTTATTAAAAGAATTAACAAAAAAACTTAGAGAACTATCAAAACCAATAATTATTGCAGCTAACAAAATTGATGTTCCAGGTTCAGAAAAAAATATAGAAAGAGCAAAAAAAGAATTTCCAAATTATCTAATAATTCTTTGCTCTGCTGAAATTGAATTAGCCTTAAGAGAAGCAGGAAAAAAAGAAATAATAGATTATGTTCCTGGTGAATCTAATTTTACAATAAAATCGACTTTAAACGAAAAACAACAAACAGGTTTAAATCTTATTAAACAATTCTTAGAAAAATATAAAACAACAGGTATTCAAAATATCTTAAATATAGCAGTCTTTGATTTTTTAAAATATTTAGCAATTTTTCCAGGTGGTTTAAATAAATTAGAAGATTCTCAAGGTAGAATCTTGCCTGATTGTTTCTTACTTCCAGAAAAATCAACAGCCTTAGACTTTGCTTATAAATTACATACAGATTTAGGAAAAAATTTTATTAGAGCAATAGATATTAAATCAAAAAGAACAGTTGGAAAAGATTATCAACTTAATCATTTAGACGTAATTGAGATAATCGCGAAGTAGTTTTTCCTTTAATATAAGTGCCATACATTGTAAGATTATTAACCATTTCAACTTGATCATAGAAAATTTTTTTGTCAGTAAATCCATCTTTTTTTCCGTATTCTTCTTTAAATTCTTCATATAATTCATCTACATCAATAAAAACCCTTTTTAATAATCTACGTAAAATGTAAGATCCACATAATAAAGCCTCAACTCCACTTTTATTTGTATTTTCTAATCTTTTATCTAAACCATTTGTCAATGATTTAATTTTATCATCTATTTCAGTAAGTTTATCTGCTAAATAACATCTTCTTCCATATGAATTAAAAAAAGTTAAGTGTTTAACCATAAAAGAATATACACCAAAAAAGATTTAAATCTATTTTTTCTGGCAAATGTAAAAACAATGATCTTTTTCATAAGGGTCTAAAACCATAAAATCTAAGATTTTGACTTGTTTCTTTAATTGCTCTTCTATCTCTTTAAAGATAACCTTTGGATTTTTTATAACATTAATAGATCTAGCCTTGATAGCAAATAAAATATAACCATTTTTCTTTAAAAATTTTAGATTTTTAAATAAAATATCAACTTGGTTTTTTTGTGCAACATCTTGATAAATCACATCAACGTCAACTATTCGATCTTGATATTCCTCAGGTTTTGAAGCATTGCCTAATATAGCTGTCATATTTTTTCTTTTCTCACAAATATTAACTAAATCTATTACAACCCTAGGAGCAAAATCTATACAAAAAACAAAACCAGTATCACCAACAATATCTGAAATAAAACTAGGGGTATAACCGTACGAAGCTCCTAAATACAATACTTTATCTCCTTCTTTTAAAAAAGTTTTAGATATCCCTTTAGCTATAGCAGCAAAAATTTTTGATCTAGTAATATTAACTTCTCTATATCCTTCTATTAATCTTTCGCCAAACAAGCTATCTTTTCCTTTAGTAAAATATAGTTTTCTTTTATCTTTCCAACTAATATAAACTCCGTTATATTTAGTTTTTTCAAACTCCATGTATATTAAAAATATAAAATATATTTAAACCTATTCCTTAACTAAGACAAATAATAATAAACCAATTAAACTTAAAATCATTGCATAAACAAAAGTAGCTTCTGGGCTTATTTTATCCCATAATAAACCAGCAATATACCCTCCAGGTAAAGCAACCAGTCCAATAGCAGTATGAAAAGTTCCTAAAGCAGTTCCTTTTAAATTTTGTGGGGCTAAATCCACAACATAGGCTCGTTGAACACAATCCATTATTGCAAAAAATATGCCATAAATTATAAAAAAAACCAATATCCACCAACCAGTAAAAAATATTAAACCAAAACATGTAAATATAAATAAAACATAACCAATTATTAACAAAGGTCTTCTACCTAGCTTATCTGATAAAATTCCTGCAGGTATAGTTATAAGGGTACAAGTAACATAAAATAAAATATATAAAAGTATAGAAATATTGTCTGCAAATCCAGAATCTTTTGCTTTTAATAATAAAAAAGCGTATCCAAAATGCCCTAAAGCAAAAATAGTTGCTGCTAAAATAAATAATTTCAAGTTTTTAGGTAATTTTTTAAAACTAACTTTAATAGTTATTTTCTCTATTTTTTCATGTATTTTTTTCTTTTCTTTTACTAATAATATTGCAAACACAGCAATTACTCCTGGGATAAAAGCAAATAAAAATAAATTTTTATATCCATAAATTGGTAATAGTAAAAATGCTAAAACTCCCCCAAGCACAGCACCTAAACTATCCATTGCTCTTTGAAATCCATATGCTTTGCCAACAAATCTTTTATCAACAGATTCAGCAACAATAGCATCCCTAGGAGCATCCCTCAAACCTTTACCAACCCTTTCAACTACCCTAACAAATAAAATAAGTGACCAACTATTAGCTAATGCAAACAAAGGTTTAGTTATAGTAGAGACAGAATAACCAATCAAAACAAAAGGTTTTCTTTTTTTAATTTTATCAGACCAATAACCAGAAACAACCTTTAACAAAGAAGCAGTAGAATCTGCAGCACCTTCAACAATTCCAACAATATAAGCTCCAGCATTTAAAACAGAGATTAAATATAATGGTATTAAAGGAAAAACCATCTGACTACTCAAATCAGTAAATAAACTGACCAACCCTAAAATAATGATATTTGTAGTAATTCCTTTTAACAAGATCTCTTTTTTCATAATTTATTTTATTATTTTTTCATTATAAAAATATTCTCTTCAAAAAAATTTAATTTTTATTTCTTTATAAACTGATAAATTTTTTTATTTAATACTTTTAGATTATATTTAAACTTCTTACAAAAAATAATAATCACTAATCACAACCTTATCCACATCATTTAAATCATGAACAATATTTAATCTTCCCTTCCCTAATTCAACAATTTTCTTAGCTAATTCTTCTCCATCTTTTAGATCAACACCAATTAAAGAGATAGTAATTCCCACATTAACTGCCTTATTTACTCCTTTTAGAGTTAATTCTTCAGGATTATCTCCTTTTGTAGGCATTGCATCAGTTATCAATACTAGATGTTTAGTTACATTTTCATTTGGAAACATTTCTATTGCTTTTTCAATTGTAGCAGCAATGTTTGTTTGTTTTTTGGCTTTAATTCTACTAATTGTTTTTAAAAATAAATTAAAATCATTTGTAGGGTACAAAACTTCTTCAACATCAGAACCAAAAACAATCAATCCAACTTTATCACATTCACCAATTGCCTTAAAGGCCAAACCAATACCTGCTTTTTTACAAGCGCTAATCTTCTCTCCTCTCATAGATCCAGAGGCATCTAAGGCATATACAACATAGATTTTACCCTTAGATTCCCTATCAACAACCTTTAAATCTTGAAACTCAACATCTGAATGATTTCTTCTAATAGCCATTCTAACACTTTTTTTAGATGCAATATTCTTATATCTGTCACCTTTTTTATATTGTTTAACATCTACTGCATCACCTAAAATGCTTCCCTCTTTCTTTTTCCATTCACCAAAACCCTTACTATTTAATTCTTCTAACTCTTCCATATATAAAACCAAACCTGCTAAATCAAAACCCTTTTCTTCAATTATTCCTTCTTCGTTAATTAATCCTTCATCTTCCATGCTTTCTATTCTATCTTCAATTCTTTTTTTTACTTCCTTTAATAATTCAGGAAATTTAATATTCTTCTTCAAAGCATCGGCACTATATCCGGATAAATATCTCAATAATTTTTTTCCATAAATTTTTTCAGCATTCTTATAATTTTCAATAATATGTTCAAAAATTAAATTTGCATCAAAAGAATGTATACCTTGGGAAATTGCAGCATCTAATAATTTTGCTTCTTCAGTAATCTCAGTATCTCCCTCGATTAAAGATTCAACTAAACCATCATCCTTTTCTAAACCATCTCTAGACTCATCTTTAGCTTTTTCTATAGAACTATTAGGGTAAATCACCCCGGTCTCTTTTTTTATTCAAGAAATCATCAAAATCCTTTCTTATAAACTCTTTTTCATTCATTAAATATCTTAGAGAAGGTTTTAATTTAATCCTGTGAGTTATTACTGAATAAAATGCCTTTCTAACATCTTCAACTTCAACAGTCTCTGAACCCCTTAAAAAAGCATTAGCTTGAGCCCGTTCATATAAACCTAAAGATGCTCTAACGCTAGGAGATCTTTCTAAATCTTTATTATTCCTTAAATTTTGAATATACTCAATAACTAAATTCAATAACTTACCATCAAACTCAACTTCTTTTAATTTTTTTCCTCTTTTTTTAATAATTGCTATCTCATCACTTATATTTGATGGATAACTTACATATATCAAATCTAATCTATCCAACAAAACCTCTGATAATTTTTCAGTACCTGCAAAATCCTGTGGATTCATTGTTCCCACAAAAATAAAATCACTTTCAATGTCTACATTATAGCTTCCAATAGTTGCTTTTTCTTCTTCTAAGACTTGTAATAAAGCATTTTGTAATCTTTCTGGAGCTCTGTTTAATTCATCAAAAAATAATACGCCTTTATTAGCTTTAAAGATTTTACCAGGAGTAAAACTTTCTACATTCATAGGTCCAAATTTTAATGCTTTAATAGGATCAATATCTCCAATCAAATCTTCTGCTGTTAAATCAGGACTGCCTTGAATTCTTACAAATCTTTCGTCGCCTTTTATTTTTTTCTTCCCAATCTTAGGATTATTCTTACAAACTGGGCATATAGGTTCGCTTGGTAAACAATTAAAACCACAATCGTTAACCTCAATTTCAGGCAATAATTCAGTAATATTCTTAGCTAAACTAGTTTTACCTATTCCTGGGGCGCCGACCAATAAAATATGTCTATTCATGATAATAGCAGATAGAATTTCTTCTTTAATTTCATCTAATCCAATTATGTTTTTAAACGGATCTTTCCCTTTATATTGCATAAAATGTTGATTGAGCATAGAACCCAAGATACTAGAAAGTTTTATAAAGCTACCTGTGAATCACCCCCATTGAAATGATGGGTTTCTAACTTCATATAAAAAAGGTTATTAATTTCTAAATCTAAATGATTCTATGAAATGGTCTATTATAATCTTAATTTTAGTAGTGATATTCTTAATTTTAATCCTCTTTAATGAGGAAGATATTACTAGTTATACAACAATTAATCCTAAAATATCAAAAGATTATCTAGAGGCTACTATACTGGATGTAGGTCAAGGAGATGCTATTCTATTAGAAGAAAAAGAAAATTCTATCTTAATTGATTGTGGTCCAGATAAAGAAAAAATTGAATATGAATTAACAAAAAATTTAAACGAACCAAAAATAGAATTATTAATCTTAACTCATGCACATGCCGACCATGTAACTGGTTGTTTGTCAGTCTTAAAAACACACCAAGTAGACCAAATTTGGTATAACGGAGAAACATATGATTCAGAAACATACAATGAATTTTTAACCCTATCAAAAAATAAACGTCAACAAGTAAGTACAAACTATCAAGATTTCATATCTAATATAGAACTTAATATTCTTAATCCAACAAAATTAACAAAGTCTCCAAATGATAACTCTATTGTTCTAAAAGCAACATTAGGTGAATCAAGTATTCTTTTAACAGGAGATTGTGAAATAGATTGTGAATCTAACCTACAAGGAGACTTAACCTCAGAAGTTTTAAAAATTGGACACCATGGATCATCAACATCCTCAACACAATTATTTCTAGATAGGGTCAATGCTAAGTACTATGCAATTTCTGTAGGAAAAGATAACAAATATAGTCACCCAAATCAAGAAACATTAACTAAATTAAAAAGTCCATATAGAACAGATATTAACGGAGATATCTTATTTAAATTATTTTCTAATGGAGATATTATAGTAAAAACTGAAAAAACTTAAATAAATAATAAGATTAAGATGATTTTGTAGAGAGATATAGAACAGCAATAAAATTTAAAAAAATTATGAAAAATAATCTTTTGATTCCTGACTGAACAAGATAAATATCAAAACCCAACCATTGAATCCAAACATTATAATGCCATAAATTATTTTTCCAAGAAGTTGTGAACTTGCTCCACTAATAACTGTTATTAAGCCACTTATTAAAGATAAAACAGCAAAAATAACTACAAAAATCCTTGCCCATTTTTTTCCATGCCATAAAGCTTTACCGATAAACATCTGAAGTAAACCAAGCCCTATAAAAATTAATCCGAAAACTACAAAAAGTATGCTTCCAAAACTGCTTATTATTGGAATTTCTTTAAGAGCAGATGCAAATATTAATCCTCCTAAAATACAAACTAAAGCTAATAAAAAAGTTAATCCACTTCCAATATAATAAACAATTGAAATTAATTTCACTCCTGTTGGAACAGCTTTAAATTCATTTTCCATTTAAATCACCTCTAATTTTTTTTATAAAAATAATATAATAAGGATATATATATATCGTTTCAAGAAATAAAACTCATGTGTTCTTCTTTTTTTATTCTAATTATATGATCAACAAAATCTTCAATCTTTGGCTCATGACTAACAATAAGTACTTGTTTCATTTTTAACTCTTCCAAAAGGTCTTTAATTTTATCTACTTGTTCATTAGAAAAACCATCAGTAGGTTCATCTAAAATTATTAAATCCTTAGTTTCAATATTTCCTATAACTCCATTAATAACCTGATTTAAAGCTAAACGATAAGCCAAAGCAACAGCAGTTTTTTCTCCACCACTTAAACTATCAAAATTTATATCATATCCATTTTGTATAATTAATGGAGTAAATTCTTCATCTAAATTAATTTCAATTAAATCATCATCTAATAATATTCTAAACCAATTTTTAAATAAACCATTAAATTCTGAATAAATCTTAATCATTATTTTTTTTTCAATAATATTCATTAATTCACCAAAGTCTTTGCTAACAAAATTTTCAATATTACTTAATCGATCAATTTCATTTCTTAATTTTTCCTTTCTAAAAATCTCTTTCTTCAAAGCATCAATCTGCTGACTCAAAAAACCTTCTTTGCTTTTTAATCTAATCTTTTCATTTAAAATAATCTTTTCTTTATTAATCAACTCATCTAAATCTCGTTTAATCATAGTATAACTAACATCTAAAGATGTGTCAATTTTAATTTGATTAATATCATTAAGAATCAACTTAGAATTCTCGTTTAAAATCTTATTCTCGTTTGATAGTTTATCAATTAATTTTTGTTTTAATTCTATTTCTTTTATTCTTTGTTTCAGCAAATCATTCTCTCTTTCTTTTTGTCTTAAATCTACTAAATCAATTTCAATTTTTTTTATCTTATTCTCAATCTCATTAACAAAAAAATTATTCTCTTTTAATCTAGCCTCTGCTTCTAAAATTATCTTATTTTCAATACAAATAATATTTGTTTTATAATCTAGAGAAACACTTTGTTTACATGTAGGACAAATATCTAAGTCAGAAATACTTTTCTTTATTCTCTCACTATTTTCTCTGTTTAAAGACAATTTAGTAGTTTCTTCTATTAACTCAACCATTTGACTTCTAAACTCCTTAATTAAACCCTCAATCTTTAAAATCTCATTAGCAAAATTCTTCTCTTCAATCTTAATCTCCATGTTTAATTCATTATTGAACAAATTAATTTGATATAAATTATTATTAATTAAATTCTGATTGTTTTTTATTTCCATATCCAACTTAATTTTCTTCAATTTATTCTCATTCATAACTTTAATACCCAATTCTATCTCAATTAAAACCAATTTCTTGCGATTAATCAGTTCCTTAAAATTATCTTCATTTTTACATATTTGTTCAATTAATAGTAAAATTTCATTAAACTCTTTCTCTTTCTCAATCAAATTAACCTTTTTTTCTTCTAAATCATAAATTATTCCGGCTATCTCTTTCTTTTTTACTCTTAGATCAGCAGAAAACATCTGAGAATTATCCTTAATTCTTTTATATTTATCAACGTTAAAAACCTTTCTTAAGGTCTCTAATCTAACTCTATTATCTCCACTTAAAATCACCTTCATCTCATCTTGTGGCGTATAGACCGTATATCTATAAAGCAAAGATTTTTTAGTCAAAACTGATTTAGGATAATTTAAAATCTCTAATACCATATTCTTTAATTCCATTACTGAAACGGCTTTTAACTGATTATCTTTAACTAAAAAACAATTCCCAGAACCATTTTCTTTTATCATCCTTTTTATAATATAATTTTTATTATTAATCTCAAATTCTACTTCAACACTCCCTTCTTTTTCGCCATTTCTCAATAAAGTGACATTCTCTCCCTTATGTAATCCAAATAAAGCAAATTCTATAGCTAAAAGAATCGATGTCTTCCCAGAACCAACATCTCCGCTTAACAAAGTCGAACCCACTTTAAACTCAATATTCATTTTCTTATAACTTCTAATGTTAACTAAATTAATTTTTTTAATAAACATAAATTTTTAATAATGATTTCTATTAAAAAGATTTAGAAAGATTTATAGTTATTTCTAAAAATAAGATTGTATGCAAATAAAAGTAAATAATAAAATATTAGAATTACCAGCGTTCTTTCCAGATGCTACTTATGGAGTAGTAAGATGTCTAGATTCTAATGATTTATATTCAACAAAAACAAAAGGTGTAGTGATTAATACGTATCATATTTTAAAATACAACTTAAATGAAACAATTAAGAAAATAAAAATAACTAAATATATGAATTTTAATAATATAATTATCTCAGATTCTGGTGGTTTCCAAGTAATGTCCTTAATAAAAAATAATAAAAAATTTGGAAAAATTGACAATGAAAAAATAATCTTTAAATCAGAAAATAAAGAATTTATATTCACTCCAGAAATTTGTATAAAATTACAGTTTGAACTAGGTTCAGATATTATAATGTGTCTGGATGACTGTACAAAACCAGAAGAAGATCTAAAACAATCTGTTGAAAGAACAATAAACTGGGCAAAAAAATGTAAAGAAGAATATAATCGTTTAATCACAGAAAATCATAAACCTTTAATCTTCGCAATAGTTCAAGGGGGAAATAATAAAGAATTAAGAAAATATTGTGCAGAAGAATTAATAAAAATTGGTTTTGATGGTTATGCATTTGGTGGCTGGCCTATAGAGAACAAAACTTTAATGGAAGAAATACTCGCTTATACAGCTTCTTTACTTCCAAATAATTTACCAAAATATGCTATGGGTATAGGAAAACCAGAAGATATTCTTAAATGTATAAAAATGGGTTATAATCTCTTTGATTGTGTACTTCCTACAAGAGATGCAAGACATAAAAGATTATATATTTTTAATGATTTAAATTTAAGTAATAATTTTTATTCTTGTATTGACATAGGAAAAAAGCAATATAAAGGAGACTTTTCATCAGTTTCTGAATATTGCGATTGTTATTGTTGTAAGAATTTTACAAAAGATTATCTCTATAATCTTTTTAAGATAAAAGAAACATTAGCGTATAGATTGGCTACAATACATAATCTGAGATTTTACTCAATTTTATTTGAACTTATCGGAAAAACTTTCCAAAGAAAATAAACTTTTTTTATTTAGTTTTAAAACAGTACAATTTTACCTATAAAAGTATTAAACATACTAAAAAAAGAATCCTAATTATTATTATTAACCTCATCTCTCTTTTATTTGTCTTTTATAAATATTTTTCTAACATCTTTCAAAATTCTTTCTTCAAAATCTACATTTTTTTCTCCATCTTCTTTTTCTTTGTCTAAAGCAATCATTAATTCTAAAATAATATCTTTGAGTTTTATATCTTTAGAATATTCACTAATTAATTCTTCTTCAATATTCTCTTCAGGTTTAATTGTTAATTTTTCAAACTCCTTGTTTTTTAATTGTGAAGTATTCTTTAAAACTAAAAAAGTGTTTTTAAACTGAAATTCATTTAATTTTAAATCGCTTATTTTTCCATTTAAAACACCTTTAAAACGCAATAATAATATTTTATCTTTTAAGTTATTAATAGCTAGCAATTCATTTCTTATTTGTTCTATACTTTTTTCATTTACATCAATTTCTTTCTTTTCTATTTCCTTTAATTTAATTTCTTTATATTCTAAACTAATTTCTCCATTAATTTTTACTATATAAAATCCCCCACCTTCGAAATCCCACAATTCTTTAAAGTTATTGGGAAATAAAGCACCAGGATAAACAATTCTTCCATAATCTTTTTTATTTATATCACAAACATAATGAACATGCCCACCAGCATAATAATCAAACCCTTTAGGTAAATCATAGCAATTGATACCTTTTATATTTGGATCAGGTTTAAATTCATCAATTGCAGTATGAAATACAAATATCTTAAAACCATCTTCTTTTTCTAGTTTTTCCTTATTCAATGTCTTATAGTCTTCTATCTCTAATCCAGCTTTTTTACCCCACATACCAACTAATTTTATTCCACATTTATCAATTGTAAAATTTAAACGATTTTCCTCAAATTTTACTAGGTCTTGAACTAAGCCTGCCTCTTCAAAAACCTTTAACATTGTTTTTCCACTTAAACTAAAATCATGACTTCCAGCTATTACATAACAATTAATCTCCTTATCTTTTAATCTTTTAATCTGTCTAGCAACCTCTTTTATCATTTCTATTGGAGGTAATGCAGAATCAAATAAATCCCCAGAAATAACAACAAAATCAACAACCTCTTCTATAGACATATCAATTGCTTTTTTCAAAGCATCTAAACTTAATTCTCTTAACTTTTCTTCTTTCCACCCCCCAATATGACAATCAGCTAAATGAGAAAATTTCATAATATTTTTTTTTAATACTTTTATTTATTCTTATTTAACCACTATACTATAATAAAATAAAACAAAAGGTTTATAAATAGAGAATATGGTCCATTATTATGGCAAAAAGATTAATGATAGCATATAGGGGAACAGTAAAAGAGTTTAAAGAATATTTTAAACGAATTTATATAGATCCGAATCAAAAAAGTGCGGATAGGAGAACATTAAAACAATTTAAAAAAGATTTTAAGGCAATTTATACAGATCCGAATCAAAAAAGTGCGGATAATCAACATTTAGGA
>DATDVT010000023.1:0-4372 GCA_035289905.1 Candidatus Nanoarchaeia archaeon | reverse complement strand
TGGAACCTATAAAAAAGAGAAAAACGATTCTATAATAAATAATTTAAGGCATGAAGTCTATGAAAGAAAATTAAAACCCGTAAAAAAAGTATTTGGAAGAGATGTTGGTTATATAATAATAATACCAGCAGATCTATATATCTCACATGTTCAAAATGAATCACAATCAGATGTTGTACATAATTTTTTACAACAGAATGGGCAAATTGTACCTTTTTATACAGGTAGATTAAAATTTCATGAAGATGTAATATCACAAATTAGAAAATGGAAATTTCCTCTCAGAGAGTAAGTTTATTTTCAGAAAATATATTCTTTTCATAATAATTATATTTATAAAATCTAATTAAAATTTATTAGTAATGACCAGAACAATTGGCTATAAAGACGAAGAGGGTAATCAATACAAAATATCTTATTCAGAAGAATTACAACTAAAACATCTTAAAGCATTAAACCATCAAACAAGATGGTTAAAAAAAAATTTTTATATAAAATTAGCCTTAACCATCATTTTAGGAATATTAACCTTTACAATTGTATACACCCTCTATAAACTTGATCTAATAAATTTCTTTACAGGTGTTTTATATAGGTAACTCTTCCTTTATTGTTGTAAATCTACCATGCCCAGGATAAACTTTTATTTCTTTATTTAATTCAAACAAATTTTTTAAACTATTCCCCATATCTTTTTCACTTCCACCTGGTAAATCTGTTCTACCATAAGCATGATAAAATAAAGTATCTCCTGAAAATAGGTTATCATCTACCAAAAAGCATAAACTTCCAGGCGAATGTCCTGGTGTAGAAATTACTTTTATCCCCTCAAATTCACTTTCAATTAAAATCTTATCTAACTTAACTTTTATCCCTAAATAATTTTCTAATAAATTAATATCCCTATCAGATCCGCATACTAAAGCATTAGTTTTCTTTTTTAAGAATTCCAAACCATTAATATGGTCTGGATGTAAATGGGTTAAAAAAATATATCTTAATTTTATTTTATTTTTTAATAAATAATTATAAATCTTTTCAGATTCTTCACAATCAATTAAAATTCCTTTATTAACCAATAAATAAACATTAGTATTTATGGCCCCCAATTTAAAATGTTTAATTTCCATTATATCCTAAAAATAAACTATAAGTATATAAATTTATCAAATCTATTAAAAATATGCATTATATAGCAACATATTTAACTAGAAATAAAGATGATATCTTAATTACTCGTTCAAGTGTTGATTACAAAATTAATGCAAAAAGTGATAAACAAGCCATAGACAGAGCAAGAAATATAGCAACAAGATATCAAATAACCCTTATTTCTCTAGTACAAGATGAAAAAGAAATTTCGTTCTAAAAAGAAAGCTTTAAAATAATTACTACTAAAATAAAATTATGGATCTGGCTTATAAAAAAAAATTAGAATCACAAAAGTATTATTTTATTGGAAATCACTCTGCTATTAAAACATGCACATGGAAGAAAAAAAGCTTACAGAATCAAGGCGTTTGTTACAAACAAAAGTTTTATGGAATAAATACTCATTTATGTTGTCAGATGTCAGTAGCAATGAATTTTTGCGATCAAGATTGTATTTTTTGCTGGAGAGAACACAAAAACTTTCCATTTGACAAGATAGATAATCCAAAAGAAATTCTAAATAAAGTCCCTCAAGCAGAAAGAATGTTAATCTCTGGTTTAGGAGGAAGTAAAGATGTTAATAAAGAAAAATTTTCTAAAGCTTATAATCCAATTCATTTCGCAATTTCACTAACTGGAGAATCAATCTACTATCCAAAATTAAATGAATTAATAAAAGAAATTCATAAAAAAAATGGAACAACTTTCTTAGTAACAAATGGACAAGCCCCCTTCCTTTTAAAAAAACTAATTCCTCCGACTCAATTATACATCTCATTAGCAGCAAATTCTGAAAAAATGTTTAACAAAATCTGTAAACCATTAAGAAAAAATGGATGGCAACTCCTACTAAAAACCCTTTCACTATTAAAAACATTAAAAACCAGAACAACAATAAGATTAACTCTAATAAAAAATATAAACATGTCAGAACCTGAAAAATATGCTAAAATTCTAGAAGAAGCATCTCCGAAGTTTATTGAAGTTAAGGCCTATATGCGTGTCGGAGCCTCAAGAAAAAAACTAGATAAAGAAAATATGCCACTACACACAGAAGTAAAAGAATTTAGTAAATTAATCTGTAAATATTCTTCTTACAAAATTATTGATGAACAAAAAGAATCAAGAGTTATTTTACTAATGAAGGAAGAAAAAGATAGATTCCTAAAAATATAGTTCATAATATATAAATATATTTAAATAACCATTTAAAATGTATTCATTTGAAAGTGATAACCATGTGGAAAAAACAAAAAATATCGAATCCTAAAAGGTTAAATATAGAGCTTAATGGAGATAAACAAGTCTTTATGGGTAATTTAATCTCAACTAGACCATCCTTAACTGCTAGTGCTATTTTTACAGCATTTGCTGGAATAATAGGTTTTAATGCCTATGCAAATCCACCCAATATTCCAACATCTATTGGAAAACCAATAGGAATAGATGGTTGTCAAGAAGCATTAGATACAACTAATTATAGTTCTTCAGCCATTGATGCAACAAATACCTCTTTAGGTCATACCTTAAAACAAATAGATGATACTGAAAAATGTAGTGGTACTTTTTTTAGTTCAACAGCAATTAGGGGAAGAGATATAATTAAAATAAAAAATGAAAAAATATGCACTGATGCGAAAAAACAAGCAGAAATCAAAGAAGAAGAGAGACTTAGGTCTGCAATACAAATCTGTCAAAAGACAATTGTAGATCAATATCCAATCTTAAATCCTATAGTTCAAAGAATTATAGAAAATAATATTGATGATCCAGAAAAAACGTATTCTTTATGTAGATCATTAGAAAAAAATGCTCTAAAAGAAGCAAATAAATTAATGCAACCTAAACAAACAAGCCCTAGAGTTAAAGAAAAAACTGATAAAGGAACAATTCATATTGGTGCAATCTTAGAAAGACAAGAATATATTAAAAAACACACTGCACATTCATCTATTGCATTATACCAAACAAATAATAAATATGGAAGATTTACCCTTCCTCCTGAATTAATTGATGAAGCAAAGGTTTATGGGAATATAGAAATAATCGCTGTCACAGATCACAGTTATGATCCTAAAGAGGGTAAATTAATTATCAGTGGTTCTGCAGGTTCGACAAGAGGTAATTTAAATAAAAAAACATTTGATGGTGTTGGTACTAGAAGAATAGGATCAGTTATACCCCCAAAATTAAGTAAAAAACCAATACAAGAAGATAAAAAAGTAGTTATAGACCAGTTAAATGTTACACTTGATAGAAAAAACATGTGGTATGCTGGTAATCAATTAAAAATAAAAGCAGAATCAGAAGGCAGAGAATTGATAGGAGTAAGAGCAAACTACACAAAAGATGGAAGACTTGTTTTAGATACTAATCCTAAAGATGCTAGATATATAGAAGCAATAGCTGTAATAGTTAATCATCCGAAAAATCAAGAGAAATTAGATGAAACAAAAAATTTATGGAAAACTCCAATTAAAACATTCTATCAATCAATATTAGATGATAACAGTATACAAATAGATCACAATTACTTAACTCAAATGGCAACTTTAAATCGAACAATAGAAAGTTATCCAACTAGGAATGAAGCACCAATAATAGTTCGTGCTGGAACTACTAGAATAACACAAACATTAGAACAAGAACTAGATTGGGCAATCAAAGGAGAAACATACCAAGATTCAATACTTAACCCTAATAGATCCGTTAATTTAGATTGGCAATATACTCAATCACTAAAACAAAGGAATTTAGAAGCTACTGTTACAGATGAATCAATTTTAACAGATGTTTTACTGGATTATAGAGAACAACAACTTCCTCCTTTAGAAACAACAGCTATAAATTTATATAATCACACAAAAGAAAGAATTAAAAGCAAATCAAAATCATTTTTTAATAAACTTGCTTGCTTTTTCTCAAATACATATAGAGTAAAAATGGAACTAGTTTAAATCAGGCTCTGGTGCAATCCTAATATTTTTATAGAAATAAGCCTTCTTTTAGATTTAATATCTAAAAGAAGGCGATCTTTATGAAAGAAGAGTATATAGACTTTTTAAAGTTTGTTGATTCAGCAATGGAATTTGCTAACCGAATACCAAAATATTTTAGTAAATTCTCAAAGAAGACTTATGATAATCAACAAAAATTAACTATTTATTTTCTCATGCAGAAAATGAATGCTACAGGAAGAGATATTGTTTCTTTTTTAAGA
>DATDVT010000022.1:0-19821 GCA_035289905.1 Candidatus Nanoarchaeia archaeon | reverse complement strand
TTTTTTATCTTCTAATTCTTTAGGTAATTTTACTTTAATATTTGATTTTACAGGAATAAATAATCTTTTCATAAAATTATTAAAATAAAAGTTTATAAAAAGTTAATGTTTCAAAAATTAACTAAGTCAGCTAATGTTCTTTTTAATAAGCCATAAATGTCTTTTTGATAATAAAGTTCACCAACAGGAATTTTATTTTGTCTACCATAGACATACCCGCAAATTTCTTGTCTTTTAAAAAAACTTACAGAAACCAAATCAGAATGAGGCATATCAATAGCTATAACCAATCCTTTTTGTTCATGATCCTTAAAAAGTATATCTAATTTTTTTGCTATTTCCTCCAATTGTTCCATTTTATAACCATTTAAAATCCTCTGTTCCATCATTATCTAATAAATAATGACTTATTTAAAGATTTCATAAAAATTCAATTAATTATTTATTATTTTCATATTTCAAAGTTTGTATGATTTTACCTTTTAAATTGTATTCAACTAAAGTTTGCCATTTCCAAGAATATGCAAATAGTCTAATTGAATTAAAAATTCCAAAAATAATGTTCTTTTCTAATAATTCCTTTTGATTTAATATTAATCCAGCAATTTTTATTAATTGTTTTTCAACTCCCTTAATATTTGTTCTTTTCCCTTCAAAGATAAAAATTATTTTATTTCTACAAGCCACATGATCTATTTCACATTCTTTATTTTAGAATTTATTATATAAAATATATCTACTATTCACTTTTTCAAAATTAGCAAATAATAAAGCTGAATGAAACTTATCTTCATACGCTCTTTTCATAAAATTATTAAAATAAAAGTTTATAAAAAGTTAATTATTTCCTTAATTTACTAATTACTGTTTTTTCAGAAATAATTGCAGAATTTCCAGTAGGATCTTCAACTGTTATTTTCAACTTTTCATCTCCACATTCAACCTTCCATATTTTTTTCAATAAATTCTTAGCCTTCTTCCTAGCATCATCATCCTCAGCAGTATCTCTTTGATCTTCCAATATTTTTTTAATTCTTTTAATAAACCCTTCAATATTCGTTACATAACCCTCAGAAGCAACACCAGGCTCAATTGTTATTTTTAAAGCAGGAATCTTAACAACCGCACTTCCACCCTTAACAAATCTAACATCAAAATCCTTTTTAGTGCTTATTTCAAATTCACATTTACAAGGATCTCTTTGCTCTTCAAATTCTAAATCACTTATTTTATAATCACATTCAGAATTCTCACAATGCATCCCAAAAACAAATGCTTTTCCAAAATGAGGAATCTCAATTTCTTCTTCAGTTAAAATTAGTGTCTTTTGTTGGCATAAAGGACATAACTCACCATTTATTTTTTCCATATAAAATCAAATCAAGAAAAGTTTTTAAATATAACTCAAAGGCAAATAAGTTTAAAATAGTTAAATTTTAATGAAAAAATGGAAAGATAATTTTCTGATACATATAATCATTGGAGTTCTAAATGCTTGGATTTTAGGAAATATTACTTAAAGTATTAATCTAAAATACCCTTCAGTAAACTTATTTTGATGATAATCATGGTCTTAATAATAATTTTATGTGCTCAAAGTTTAATTGTAGAAATAGAAAATATTAAAAAGATATAAAAGAAATAAAAGAAAGGATTAAAAATGCGAAAATATAAAATGTTAATTATTGTAATTTTTATGTTGTTATTCTTTTTTTTTAAAAAATGGGGAATTATTTAGCGATGAATATTCAAGAGAGGATAAATCTAATAAGAGAAGTTGGAGAGGAAATTATAACTTTAGATGATCTAAAATCATTATTAGAAGTAAAAAAGAATCCTATTGCTTATGATGGTTTTGAACCTTCTGGAAATATTCATATTGCCCAAGGTATTATGCGTTCAATTAATATTAATAAGATGCTAAAAGCTGGTTGTAAATTTAAAATACTAGTTGCTGATTGGCATGCCTGGGCAAATAATAAACTAGGAGGAAATTTAGAAAAAATACAAATTACAGGAAAATATTTAATTGAAGTTTGGAAAGCGTGTGGAATGGATACAGAAAAAATAGAATTTATTTGGGTATCAAATTATATAAAAGATCCAAATTATTGGAAAAAAGTAATGACTGTTGCTCGCCATACCACATTACAAAGAATAATTCGTTGTTCACAAATTATGGGAAGAAAAGAATCAGATGCATTACAGGCATCACAAATTCTTTATCCTTGTATGCAATGTGCTGATATATTTCATTTAGAAGTAGATATTGTTCAATTAGGTATGGATCAAAGAAAGGTAAATATGTTAGCTAAGGAAATAGGACCAAAAATTGGTTTTTATTCTCCTGTTGCAGTACATCATCATATGCTTTTAGGTCTAGATCAACCAAATTCTCAAACAAATGATACAATAGATAAAGCTATAGACTTAAAAATGTCTAAATCAAAACCTACTTCAGCTATTTTTATGACAGATTCAAAAGAAGCAATTGAAAGAAAGATAAAAAAAGCATATTGTCCAGAAGCACAAGAGAAAGATAATCCAATACTAGAATATTGTAAATATATTATATTTCAACAAAAAAAAGAATTTAAAATAGAAAGATCTCAAAAATTTGGAGGAGATTTATCTTTTAAGAATTATGAAGATTTAATTGAAGTTTATGCAAATAAACAATTACACCCAATGGACCTAAAAAATGCTACAGCAAAAGAAATAGATATTTTAATAAAGCCAGTAAGAGCTTATTTTGAAAGAAATAAAAAAGCAAAAGAATTAAAAGAAAAGGTCGATTCCTTCATAATGTAATACTTTTTTTAATGATAATCTTTCTAAATGATTTATGTTTACCTCATTAAAAATAAGAGATTGTTTTATAAGATTGAATAGAATTTTAAAAAAGATCAATCTTAGTTTATTCTGATTTAAATGAATAAACCTTAAGATTAGAAAAAGAGTTTGAAAGAATAACTTAATTATTTTTTCATACTAATCTTCAATTGAACATATTCATGCATTCTTTTCAAAAATTCATGTCTTTCTTCAATCTTTAAAATATCAGAATATCCTTGCAATACCAAATGAATGCCAAAGGGAGAAGGAATTAAAGTATTTATTTCTTTAACTTTAATCTTTTCATTCTCAATTAATTTAACAATATCAATAGCATTTGCTAAATCCATTAAATCTTCAAATATTTCTCTACGTGCTTCTTTTAAAATTGGAAAATCCTCAGAAATACTTCTAACTGCAGATAAAAGAATCATTGAACTTACCTGCTGCCTTCCAACAGTTTTAACATTCCCTTTATATGATCTTAAAATCATTAAGCTTCTTCCAGCGCAATGTCTAAATCTTCTTTTTAAAACTTCAGATTTATCAATAGCTAATCTTAGAATATCTTTTAATTCTTTAGATTTTAGTTGTTTCAAGGCACTTAAACCATTAATTTTTTTTATAGATGACAAATAAAATCCATTATCTGAAATTCCCACTTCAATATCCCTATTTTGGGTTCTGGCAACTATAAATGCAATTGCTCTAGATAAACAATCATTTACTCTTCTTCCAAATAAAGTATGAAAAATAACATATAATTTACCCCTTTCATCAATATAATTCTCAATAACAATTTTAGTTTTATGAGGTATAGTTAAATAATCATATTGAACTCTAAAATAATTATAAATTGCTTCAGCAGCAATTTCATCAACGTAAAGATATGAATTAATAAAGTCTAAAACCTCTTTTTTAGATAAGCTCATTTTCTCTTCCATTAATTTTCTAAAGGTTTGTATTTGCATAGCTAAATCAAATGATAAAGGTAAATTATCTGAGAACCACCTAGGAACAGTTGGCAACCTACCTGCAGCACTTCTAACATTTACAGTCATTCCTCTTGCACTTCTAAATTCATATGTACTTCCACCTAAAACAAATACATCTCCCATCTTTAATTTTTCCAAAAAAGCCTCATCAATAGTTCCAATCACAAGACTTCCTAATTTAACAATTATTCCAGTTTGATCAGGAATAGTTCCTATATTAGTCATATAAATTACTCTAGCTAATCTTCCCTTTTTTCCTAATGAACCCTCATTTCTCCAAATCTTGCCATAAACATTTCTTTCTTCTAATGATAAATATTCTCCATTTAAATATTTTAAAATATCTTCATAATCCTTATAAGTTAAATCTTGATAAGAATATGATTGTTTCAATATTTTAAATAATTCTCTTTCATCCCAAACTTGTTCTAAACACATTCCAATTATTTGTTGAGCCAAAACATCTAAACAATTTCTAGGAATATGGATCCTATCTATTTTTTTCTCTAATGCATCTTTTAATAAACAACCACATTCAACTAGATCGTCTCTATCTGTAACAATTATTTTACCTTTAGTAACTCCTTCAACTTGATGGTTTGATCTCCCTAGTCGTTGCAAAGCCCTAGCAACAGATTTTGGAGAACCAATACAAATTACTAGATCAATATAACCAATATCTAAACCCAATTCTAATGATGTTGAGCTGACACAAACCAAGGTTTTACCTTGTTTTAATCTATCTTCTGTGTTAAATCTTAGTTCTTTAGATAATGAACCATGGTGTGTTCCAATATTTTCTTCATTATAAAACTGAGGAAATTTTTCTTTTAGATTATGAACAACACTTTCAGTTCCTGCTCTTGTGTTTGTAAAGATTAAAGTAGTTTTATGTTCTTGAATTAATTTATGAAGCAATCCATACATTTTATCAGAAATCTCTTGATAAGTAGTATTAACCAAATCTTTGACAGGAGAAGTTACCTCTAAATCAAATTTTTTTAAATATTGGATATCAATTATCTTACAATCTCTTTCAGATCCAACTAAAAACTTAGCCACCTCTAAAAGTGGACTAATTGTAGCTGAGGCACCAATTCTACACAATCCAGGAGAAATATATTGTAATCTTTCTAAGCTTAAAACTAAATGAGTCCCTCTTTTATTCTCTGCTAAAGCATGTGTTTCATCGATGCAACACCAATCAACTTTCTTTAAGTGATCTCTAAACTTATATGAAGTTAACATCAAAGCTAAAGATTCAGGAGTAGTAATTAAAATATGGGGGGGATGTTTCAGCATATTAACTTTTTCTGCTTGAGTAGAATCTCCTGTCCTAATTGAAATCCTAATCCCAAACTCCCTTTTTGTTATCTCTTCAATTTCTTTTAAAGGTTCTAATAAGTTTTTCTGAATATCTCTTGATAATGCCTTTAATGGAGAAATATAAACACAATACACCCTATCTTCAAGAATCCTTTTCTTTGAGCAGTCTATTAATTCATTTAGAATAGAAAGCATCATTGTCAAAGTTTTGCCAGTACCAGTGGGTGCAGATAGCAAGATATTGCTTCTATTATGAACTTCTAATAAACCATATAATTGTGGTTCTGAAAAATTTTTAAATTTTTTAAAGAACCATTCCTTAATTTCTGGAATTAATAATTCTTTAATCTCTTCTTCTGTATCTGGTTTAGTTTTATATGTAATCATTTTGTAAATATTTTCTAGATAAATTTAAAAGTCTTCTGTATGCTTGTCTAGTGCATGAATTTTATTAACATAATAATTTTAATTAGTTAGTAAAATAATTTTTGAAATTCTAAACAACACATAACTAAGTTTGATTAAACCTTATAAATTTATTAATCTCAGAAAAAAGATCTGTGGGAATAATTCATAAAATATATAAACTATAAATCAAGCTCAGTATTATGAAAACAACATTAATTCTAATGTTATTACTCCTAATTACAGCTTGTGTTCCATCTATTCCAGATTACCCAAAAATTCAAGGTGTATCCCAAGATGATGATGCGTTTATTGGTGGAGAAAATGCAAAAGTAACAATTGTAGAATTTTCTGATTATTTATGTCCTTATTGTAAAACAGCAGATTCTATAGTAAAGGAAATAAACCAAAAATATGGAGATCAAGTAAAGATCGTATATAGAGACTTTATAGTACATGGGGAAAAAGCAGAGAATCTAGCAATAGCAGCAGAATGTGCTAAAGATCAAGGAAAATTTTGGGAAGTCCATGATAAAGCCTTTGAAGTCCAAGATTTAACTCCATTAAGGGAATATGTAACTACTTTAGGAATCGATATGGCTTTATACGATATCTGTGTAAATAATAAGGAAAAACTAGAGGAAGTTAATAAAGATACTGCAGATGGAGAGTTTTATGGCGTTCAAGGCACTCCAACCTTCTTTGTAAATGGTTATAAACTTGAAGGTGCACAACCATTAAAAAAATTCAATAAAATTATTGATTATGAATTGAATTCATAAAATATTTAAACAAACAATAAACATAAAGATCTATGATATGCATACTCGCTCTAATCGTATTTGGAATTTTAGGTATTTTTAGTGTAAAGTATAGAATAATTGCAAAAGAAGCATTTGATTGTGTATTCAGAAGAATAACTTTTAGAAAATGTACATCAGGTTTAGATATCAGACTTAAAGCACAAATTACTGGAAACTTAATGAAAAAAGCACCGAATATTGCAACCAAAGTATATAAAAATTTTGAAATAATTAGCTGGTTTTTTACAATAATACTAATTGTAAGTCTAATTTGGTCAGGTATTGGCCTTTATAATTTTGTGTTATATGGAAATTGTAATGGTGAAGATAGCACAGAATTTTGTATTTTTAATGGTTTAGAAGGCCGTAAAGAAATAATAGAACAGACAAAATCTTGTGGTTGTATTAATACAGACGAATGTATATTAACTGGTTTCTGTAAAGATAAAAAATTTTGTGAATGTAAAGAAGGTATATGTGTTTCAAAATAATAAAATATCTCCTTCATTTAAATCTCTAGCATCTTTTATCTCTAATAAAAATCTAGCTTCTTCACCTCTTATCCTAAATTTAAATGGTTCAATATTTCTTAAAATCTTCACAACTCTCCTTTCAGGATTTAACCAAACTAAATCTAATTTATTATAAACAAATAAAGTATGTAAATCAACCTGTTTTACTCTTTTAAAATCAAAAAATAAACCATCTTTATTATAAGTTTTCCTAAACATCCAACCCCTTAATTGAGATAAAAAACTAAAACAGCAATCAACATTATACTCTATATTTTTATCTAAGACTTTAATTCTCACTACTTTCCCTCCAAATCCTTTTTTTCTTTAATTACAAATATTTAAATATTACTACTTTTAACAACAGAACATGGCAAACCAACCAGAGATAAGTATTGGACTTATAGGGCATGTAGATCATGGTAAAACGACTATTCTAGAAAAATTATCTGGTAAATGGGCAGACACACATTCTGAAGAAAAGAAAAGAGGAATCACGATAAGATTAGGTTATGCAGATGTTTCAATTTACGAATGCCCAATACATAAACTTACAAGCAAACAAGAATGTAAAGATTGTAAATTAAAAAGAACTGTTTCTTTTATTGATGCACCAGGTCATGAAACATTAATGGCTACCATGTTATCTGGAACAGCAATAATGGATGGAGCATTACTTCTAATTGCTGCAAATGAACAATGCCCACAACCCCAAACAAAAGAGCATCTTAAAGCTTTAGAAATCAGTAATATAAAAAATATTATAATTATACAAAATAAAATTGATATGGTAACAAAAGAGCAAGCTTTAGAAAATTATAAACAAATTAAAGATTTTACAAAAAAAACTATTGCAGAAAATGCACCAATAATTCCAATTTCTGCTATCCATCAAACAAACATAGATTTACTAATTGAAACAATAGAGAAATATATGCCAACACCAAAAAGAGATTCTAAAATGGATCCTATATTCTTTGTAGCAAGATCGTTTGATGTTAATAAACCTGGGGATGATATTTCTCACCTTGTTGGAGGAGTTTTAGGGGGATCATTAAAACAAGGTATTTTAAAAATTAATCAAGAGATAGTAATTTCCCCAGGAAGAAAAATTATAGAAAAAAATATAACAAAATGGATTCCAATTAAAACAAAAATTATAGAAATATGGGCATCTAATAAACCAATAGATGAAGCACATGCAGGGGGATCTATTGCATTGCAAACATCTTTAGACCCTTCTTTAGTTAAAGCAGATCAATTAGTAGGAAATACTGTAAGCTTACCTACAAAGCTACTACCAATTTGGGATGAATTAAAGCTTAAACCAAGCCTACTAGAAAAAGTAATTGGTTCAAAAGAAAATAAAGAAGTGCATAAAATAAAAAAAGGAGAGGCCTTAATGTTAAATGTTAATGCAGCAACCACTGCAGGTATGGTAACTAACATTGATAAAAAAAATAATTTCTCTGTTAAATTAAAAAGGCCAATATGTGCAGAAAAAGGAGCAAATGTTGCTATTTCCAGAATGGTTGAATCAAGATGGAGATTAATTGGAACTGCAGAAATTAATTAAAAATTTATTACAATATTATTCTTCTAAATTAATACCATTAACATTTAAACCCTCGAGACTTGGTTCCTCTTTAATTTCATTAACAACCTTCTCTTCAATTATTTCTTCTTCATCCTCTTCATTCACAACTTTACTAAAACTAACAATCTTATCCTCTTCACTTAATCTCATAACTTTTACACCTTGACTATTTCTACCAACAACAGAAATTGAAGAAACATTTATTCTTATCACCACACCTTCTTTTGTAATTAAAATAATGTCATCATAGTCATTTACAACTTTAATACCAACAACCTTCCCATTTTTAGCAGTTATTTTTATATTCAGAACTCCAGAACCGCCACGGTTAATTAGTCTATAATCTTCTATCTTACTCCTCTTACCAAATCCTTTTTCAGTAATAGTTAATAAATACAAATCATCACGGACACATAAACCAACTACCTTGCTTCCGCGAACTTTAATACCTCTTGCACCTTGAGAATTTCTTCCAACAACAGAAACATCCTGTTCATTAAACCTAACCGCTCTTCCATCTTCAGTTGCAATAATTAACTCTTGTGAACCATCTGTAATTAAAACATCAACTAATTCATCTCCTTCTTTTAGATTAATACCAATAATTCCACCTTTTCTAGGTCTAGAATACTCACTTAATCTAGTTTTTTTAATAACACCGTTCTTGGTGCCCATTACTAAAAATAGTCCATCTTTAAACTCTTTAACTGCCTTAACCGCATTTAATTTTTCACCTTTCATTTCAATTAAATTTACAATTGCAGAACCCCTAGCGTATCTTGTACCTTCAGGAATATTATAAGCCTTTAACCAATGTACTTTTCCAGTATTTGTGAAAAACATTAAATAATCTTTACTATCGCAAACAAATAAATGTTCAACAAAATCCTCTTCTTTTTTACCAGTACCAATCACCCCCCTACCCCCCCTACCTTGTCTCTTATATGTATTTAAGGGCATACGTTTAACATAACCAGAATTAGTTACAGTTATTACAACTTGTCCTTCCTCAATTAAATCCTCAGTTTCTAATTCTTCAAAACCTTCTTCAATCTTTGTTCTTCTAGAATCATTATACTTCTCCTTTAACTCGATTAGTTCGTTTTTTATTATCTCCAAAATTCTTTTTGGGTTAGCTAAAATATCTTTTAAATCTAAAATTAATTTTTTCAAACCTTCTAATTCAAATCTTAATTTATTCTGTTCTAAAGATGTTAATCTTTGTAATCTCATCTCTAATATTGATTTAGCTTGTATTTCAGTTAACCCATAATTTGCTATCAATCCATTTTTAGCAACATCAACATCATGACTTTTTTTAATTAAAGCAACAACATTATCAATATCATTTAAAGCTATTATCAAACCATTTAAAATATGTGCTCTCTCCTCTGCCTTTCTTAAATCAAACATAGTTCTTCTAGTAATCACATCTTTTCGATGATCAACAAAATATTTTATTAAATCATACAAACCTAAAGTTTTAGGTTTATTTTCCACCAAAACAACATTATTAATTCCAAAAGTAACTTGCAAAGAAGTATGCTTATATAATTGATTTAATATAATTTCTGAACTAAAATCTTTTTTAACAAAAATAACAATTCTCATTCCTTCTCTATCAGACTCGTCTCTAATGTCTCTTATTCCTTCAATAACCTTCTCTCTAACTAAATCTGCAATACCTTCAATTAACAATGATTTATTAACCATATATGGAATCTCATTTATTATAATCCTTCCATCTTCAATTATACATTTTGCTCTAACCAAAACCTTTCCTTTACCCACTTTGTAAGCATTTTTAATTCCCACAGTACCACAAATAATACCCCCGGTAGGGAAATCTGGTCCTTTAATAAACTGCATTAATGATTTATAATCACATTCTTGATTATCTACAAAATAAGATATCGCATCACAAACCTCTCCTAAATTATGCGAAGGAATATTTGTGGCCATACCAACAGCAATTCCTGAAGAACCATTCAATAATAAATTAGGGATTTTTACTGGCAAAACAATAGGTTCTTTTAAAGTAGAATCATAATTATCTCTTTCATCAACAGTTTCTTTGTCAATATCTTCTAATATTTCTTTAGAAATTTTAGCTAATTTTGCTTCTGTATATCTCATACTAGCTGGTGCATCTCCATCAATTGAACCCATGTTACCTTGACCAAAAACCAAAGGATATCTTAAACTCCAATTTTGAGCCATTCTAATCAAAGAATCATAGATTGCAGCATCTCCATGTGGGTGATATTTTCCCATGCAATCCCCAACTATTCTTGCTGATTTTTTAAAGGTTTTATTATATTCTAAACCCATCTCATGCATTGCAAATAAAATTCTTCTATGTACTGGTTTTAAACCATCTTTTACATCAGGTAAAGCTCTAGAAACAATTACACTCATAGAATAGTCTAAATAAGATCTCTTCATTTCATCTTGAATTAAAACATCTTTAATCTTAGACATCTAGATTCACCACCTCATGAGCATGAGCCATAATAAATTCTTTTCTTGGTTCAACTTCTTCACCCATTAATAAAGTAAACGTCTGATCTGCAACTATAGCATCATCCATGGTAACTCTTTTCAAATTTCTTACTTCTGGATTTAAGGTTGTCTCCCATAATTGATCAGGATTCATTTCTCCTAGACCTTTATATCTTTGTAAACTGATTCCGTCTCTACCCATTTCTTTTAATAAATTTTCTAATTCCTGATCATTTTGAACATACCATATTTTTTTATTTTTAACAAGTTTATATAGAGGAGGCATTGCTAAATATAAATAACCTCTTTCAATAATTTCTCTCATATGTCTAAAAAAGAATGTTAATAACAAACAACCGATATGTGCTCCATCTACATCACTATCAGCCATAATGATAATTTTATGATATCTCAATCTATCAATATTAAACTCATCGTCAATACCACAACCTAAAGCAGAAATTAAAACTGAAATAATTTCATTCTTATACATTTTGTCCAACCTTGCTTTTTCCACATTCAATATTTTTCCTCTTAATGGCAATATTGCTTGAATCTTTCTATCTCTTCCTTGTCGACTACTTCCTCCAGCGCTATTTCCCTCCACAATGAATAATTCCGCTTTAGCAGGATCTCTCTCCTGACAATCAGATAATTTTCCAGGCAAATCACCAGATTCTAAAACACTCTTTCTTCTAACTAATTCTCTTGCTTTTCTAGCGGCTTCTCTAGCTTTTGCAGCAGAAATACACTTTTCAATAATTATTTTTATAATAGATGGATTTTCTTCAAAAAACGAACTTAACTTTTCAAAAACAATACTGTCAACAATTCCCTTTATTTCAGAATTTCCTAATTTTCCTTTAGTCTGTCCTTCAAATTGAGGTTCAGGAATTTTGACAGAAATTACTGCAGTCAAACCTTCATGAACATCATTCCCTGTTAAAGAAAAATTATTATCTTTCTTATTTATTTTTTTCAAATAATTATTTATTACTCTTGTTAAAGCTGTATTAAACCCAGTTAAATGTGTTCCACCATTAATTGTATTAATATTATTAACAAAGCTAAAAACATTTTCATTATAACTATCATTATATTGTAAAGCTACCTCAAGTTCAATATCTCCCAGTTTTTTTAGATAAATTACTTTATTATGCAATGGTGTCTTATTAGTATTTAGAAATTCAACAAAACTTATCAAACCACCATCATAACAAAAACAATCAGACTTATCATTTCTATTATCTTGTAAGTCTATACATAATCTTGAATTTAAAAAAGCCAATTCCTTTAATCTAATTGCTAGTAATTCATACTTAAAGATTAAAGTAGTAAATATTTTTTCATCTGGCCAAAAAGTAATCATTGTCCCAGTTTCATTACTCTCACCAATTATTTTTAATGGCTCTTTAGGTACACCCCTTTCATATTCTTGATAAAATACATTTCCATTTTGTTTAATTTCAACTATTAATCTCTTAGATAAAGCATTAACAACACTAGCACCAACACCATGCAAACCACTAGAAATTTTATAAGTATCTTTATCAAACTTACCACCAGCATGCAAAGTAGTTAATACAACCTCAACAGCACTTTTATTTTCTTCTTGATGAATAGCTGTAGGAATTCCCCTACCATTATCTCCAACAGTGATAGACTCATCTTTGTTTATAATCACTATTAGTTTATTACAAAAACCAGCAAGTGCTTCATCCAATGCATTATCTACTAATTCCCAAATTAAATGATGTAAACCCTTCTCACTTATATCCCCAATATACATGCTTGGACGTACTCTCACTGCTTCTAAACCCTTTAAAACGGTTATATTACTTGCACTGTACTCGTTCATTTCATAATAAAAAATAGTCCATAATTTAAATAACTTTCTTATTTTTTAAACCTCGAAATTTAAGGGTTATGGCTTAAATAAACCCATTTTAATTTTTATGAATAAAAATTTGTTACAAAGGAATAATAAGACTATTAAATAAGTTTGTTATTAAAATATTATGTTTATTTCAATAATAATAACCTCATGGAAAGAACCAAGAACAATTGGTAAAGCAATAGAATCATTTTTAAACCAAAAAATTGCATTAGAACATGAAATTATCGTTCTTGCCCCTGATAAAGAGACATTAGACGTAGCTAAAAAATATAAAGGAATAAAAACATTAAAAGATCAACAGAAAGGAAAACCAACTGCATTAAACTTGGCTTTTAAAAAAGTAAAGGGTGATATTTTAATTTTAACAGATGGGGATGTATTTGTATCAAAAAATTCTATAAATGAACTATTAAAATTCTTTAAAGACCCAAAAGTAGGGGCAGTAACGGCTAGACCAATATCTATAAACAAAAAAAGCAATATATTTGGTTATTGGTCACATGTTCTTACAGATGAGGGTGCACATAAAACTAGATTGCAAAAACAAAAAAACAATCAATTTATTGTATGTTCAGGTTATTTATATGCTATAAGAAACATAATAAAAAGTATTCCTCCAGAAAGTTTATCTGATGATCATATAATATCTGAAATTATCTGGAAAAAAGGATATAAAATAAAATACGCACCAAGGGCTGAAGTCTATATAAAATATCCTACAAACTTAAAAGATTGGATAAAACAAAAAAGAAGATCTGCTGGAGGTTATATGCAAATAAATAATTTTATAAAAAAACCTATAAAAATGCGATCTCCTATGAAAGAAATAGCCCATGGATGGTATAGACCACTGATTTATGCAAAAACCCCTAAACAATTAGCATGGAGTCTTTTACTATATCCAACAAGATTATATCTTTGGTTAATCATTTTCAAAGACATAAAAATAAAAAGAAAAAAACAATTTGGTTGGGAAAGAATTGAATCAACAAAATAATTCCAAATCTTTATATTATCTAAATAATTAATATATTTATGAAAATAATTATTTTAGATACGAATTTTATAATATATTTACTTAAATACAAAATTCAATTATTTAAAGAAATAGAAAGAATTCTATATGAAAACTATCAAATATATGTTTTAGATAAAACATTAGAAGAATTAAAAAATCTAGAAGAGAAAGGAAAAAAACAAAATAAATTATTAACAAAATTATCTTTAAAATTTTTAAAAATAAATGAAAATAAAATATTAACAATAAAAACCAAAGAAAATAAACAAGTTGATGATTTAATAAAAGATATAATAAATAAAGATACAATAATAGCAACACAAGATAAAAAATTAAAAAAAGTACTAAAATGTCCAATCATTATTATCAGACAAAAAAAATATCTTAAACTTCTAGATTAATCTAACACACTTTTTGCCACAAATTTACAACATTTTATCTAAATGAATAAACTTCCTCTAAAATAGATAACGAAACCTATTTTTAAACATTTTCATCTTTCAAAATATTAAGAAAGATTTATAAATCCTATTCTATATTAAAAATAACAAAATGTTCTATGAATTGCAAGTCAAAGGTCATGTGAGAGTACCACCTACATACCAAGGCAGAGAGATAAAAGAATCAATTTTAGAGAAATTAAATGAGTCTTATGAGGGATATATATCAAAAGAATTAGGTTATGTTATTTGTGTAACAGAAATATTATGGGTTGGGGAAGGAAAAATTATTCATGGAGATGGTGCTGGATACTATGAAACAGAATTTAAAATAATAACATATCTTCCAGAATTGCAAGAAATAGTAAAAGGAAAAATAACAGATATCACTAATTTTGGAGCATTTTTGAATATAGGTCCTGTTGAGGGTATGATACATATCTCTCAAACAATGGATGATTTCATCTCTTTTGGTAAACAAAAAACCCTAACAGGAAAAGAATCAAAAAGAGTCTTAAAAATTGGAGATATATGTTTAGGAAGAATAATTGCTATTTCTTATAAAGATTTAAATAATCCAAAGATAGGTCTTACTATGAGGCAACCGAGTTTAGGAGCTATAAGGTGGTTGGAGGAAGAAATTGGTAAAAAGAAAAGCATGCAAAAAGTGTAGAATCTATGTAACAGGTATAGAATGTCCATTATGTAAATCAAAAGATTTATCAAGCAATGTAAAAGGGAGAATAATAATATTCGATGCAAATAGATCTGAAATAGCTAAAAAATTAAATATCAAGGTTAAAGGAGAATATGCTATTAAAACAAGATGAAAATTACAAATATTAAAGAACAAAAACTTATGAACAGAGAAGAAATAGATGGTTTTTTAGAACACAAAAATTCCAAAACACCAACGAGAAAAGAAATAAAAGAATTAATTTCTAGAGAAAATAAAACACCAATAGAACTTATTTCATTAATAAAAATTAAAACAATATTTGGTTCAAATAAAACACTATTCAAAGCTCAAATTTATCACGAGATTAGCCAATTAAAAAATTTTGAAAAAAGAAAGAAAAAAGAAATAAAACAATGACAAAACCAAAACCCCCAAAACAAAAGAAACCATCCCAAAGATGGATAAAATATAAGATAGAAAATAATATTCTTAAAAAATCACAATCGTGTCCTAAATGCGGGTCAGGAATATTTTTAGCTATTCATAAAGATAGAAAACATTGTGGTAAATGTGGATATATGGAAAAAATTTAATTTTTATGAAATTCGTCTAATATCTCTGCTAATCGTTTTCCGTCCCTATGTAATCCATCATGAATTCTTTTATTTAAATTTTCTTTAGAACGTAACAATCTGAATGAAAGTCTAGATGGACTTCCTTTTAAGATAGGAGTATGTTTTGGACAAAGAGCACCATACACATACGTAACTTCTTCTTTATCTGAAGCATAACCCTCCTTTCCCCCCACAGCGATTGTCGTATCATCATAAGGTGCTAAAGTTAATCTATTATTTTGTTCTTTAATAAATCTAACAGAATATATAGCCGGTGCTAAACAATTAGTACCATTTTTTTGATAATCACACAGTGCTGTTTTTTGTATACAAAAGTCAGTAATTCCAATTAGATCTCGCATTGTATAATCACTTCCGATTAGTGGAAATGCCAAACCCCTAAAATCTTTGTCTAAACCAGCCCAAATTACATCAGTATGCTCTATTGGGCAAGCTAACAAAAAATCAATAATTTCCCCATGAAAAAAATGAATCTCATCAATAGCAATTAAAGAATACTTAGCTCGTTCAACTAAATTTAAAATATCAGAAACTTTATCAACAGTTACTGCATCTAACCTTGTTCTTCGATCATGTGTTGCAATACAACCCGCCTCTCTGTAATTAAGTTTAGGTGTAAAAACAATAAATTTTTCACTAATCCCATGCTTATATCGAGAAACTATACGTATTAGTTCATCAGTCTTACCAGCACCCATAGGTCCATATATTCCTTGAATAATTCCCCTTCTTCTTTTTCTACGTTGAGGGAATATAAAATCGAACATAAAAAAATATACTATAAGAAATTTATAAATACTTCTGTATTAAAAAACCCAAGAAGAATTACCGAAGTAACTCTCCCTGGGAAAAAGAGGTGATACTTTTCTAGATACATAAAGGTATTTAAACTTTTCGGTATGTGTCCACTCCTTGATAGTAAAAAAACAATTTACTACTTATAGTAGCTTTACTCTTTCATAACTTAAGCTCAATAACTCATAAACCTCTTTTCTCCTCCAATTTTCAAGGTAAAACACATATCTTAGATATAAATTATTTAATTGATTAAATTTTAAAATAGCCTCCTTCTTTAATCTATATTTTCCAACATAATCATTAAACTTTTTAATTTCTCTAATAAAATAATTATATTTAATGAGACTATTTTTATAATATCCTCTCCTATAAATCCTATATAAAATATTAGCTAAAAGATAATGTACTTTATTTAAACTCTCGCTGCCCACACCTAGAGAAATATCTTTAATTATATATCTAATAATTATAAAAAAAATCAAAATAACAATAAAAATACTCAACCAAAAATAAGGTGTCATTATAATATTAACTAATCTATATAAGGCTCCCTTAATCTCTTCAGAAGTAAAATCAATATCAATTAAAGGCTTATCACCAAATAACAGATTTAAATTTGCTTTATTCCCTAAATCTAAAAAGATTCCTTTATCGGTTATCTGTCCCAATACATAGTCTAATTCAATAGGTTCAATTAAATGCAAAGGTATTCCAAAGATATCTATACTAAACTCTTGTTGTTCTGAAAGAATCTCTTCTGGAGGAACAACTACCTCAGTTTCAGTATCTTCTTCTACAGTATCCTTCTTTGTGCCAAGTATAGCTGCTTTTTTTTCTGCTAATACTTCAGGTGTAACCCTATTATAAGTAATATTATCACTATTTATATTTCCTGCACTATCATTTGCATAAACAAAAACTCTATGCCAACCATAATCGCCAGAATCAATTGTCTGATTAAAACTACCCCCACTACAATCTAAAGTATAATTAATAATAGAATTATTATACCTATACCAACAACTATCAATTAGACTCTCACTATCGCTAACATTTCCAATTATTCTTATCTGGCTAGTACCACTAGCAATAGATCCAACAACCCACTTAAAATCCCAAGGATATGTGATATTAACTAGTGGAGTTATATTATCCCCCCCAATTGTAAAAGTATCTGCTGTAGTAGATTCATTAAAAGCTGTAACCAAAGTAACATTATAATAATACTGCCCCCCACTTAAATTACTCATAAAAAATTCCTGAGTAAAATTTTGATTTACACCATCTGTTAAGGTATAATTAGTAAGATTTGTAAAACTTGAATTCCAAAATCTAAATGTAATATTATGCATATAAGTAACATTTGAACTAACAGCTACAGTAAAGTTCGATACACTAAACCAACTATTATTTTTAGGATTTATATCATAATTATATGGACTACTCCCTAAATTAGTAATATTTAATGAATTACTAAGCAATGTATTTCCATCACTATTTCCATCATTTGGAGTTATAGCACAGGACCAATTATCAAAATGATATGTTTCAAATGCATGTATCTGATCATACCTTGATTGATTATGCAATAAAATTTCATTTCCTGTCAAGGTTCTATTATATATCCTAAAATGATCAATACTTCCATTAAATCTAAAACCTGTAGAATTTAATCCAATTACCAAAGGAAGAACCGCTGAATGAAGATTACCTGAAAACAAATTAGTTTTATTTAATATCCCATCTATATACAAAAATACAGTACTACCATTATAGGTAAATGCAACATGATGCGGTCTAAATTGAGTTAAATTCTTAGTAGCGATTGCACTAACATAGCTTCCTTCATTAGCTGTACCATCTTTACTTAACAAAAGTTCTATAGTATTGTTGAATAATCTAAACATAAAAACTCGATCATTACTTGTTGCATCCCATCTTCTTGCAATTGTCTGAGTTTCATTTGTACCTGATTTATTAATCCACATCTCTACACTAAAGTCAGTTAAAATATCAAAAACAGAGCTATAATTAAATTGAATATAATCATTTCTTCCATCAAACTCACAGGCACCAAAACCGTCATGGCCCGTAGTAAAATTAAGCTCAGAATTAATAAACGTTCCATTTAAACTATTTGTAGAGTAATCAATTATATGAGATTCATTAGAAGAAGAGTTTCTACATGGTATATTTAACACAGCTATGCTTGTACTATTTAATCTCCAATCATAAATCAAATAGAGAGGATCACCATCAACATCAGCTACAGTATTATTATAAACAGTTAAATTATCATAACTCCTATTTCCAAAGCTAGTAGAATTAAGAAAGGGTGTTAAATGTGTTGGAACAGTCATTAATTGAAAATAATCTTGTTGAAAAATAGCATCTTCTTTTAAAAATGTTTGATTCTCAACTAAAACATCAATTTGAGTATCGTTAATTCTTGAACTTTGATTAGTATCTTTAATTATCTGATTTTCAAAAGAAAGGTTATCCTCTAGAATACTGTAGCCTGTTAAATTAAACCCAAAAAAATATATAAATAAAAAGAAAAATACTAAAAAGATAATTAGATACAAATAACTCCCTCTTTTCATTAAAATATAAAATTTAAGAACATTAATAAACTTTTTGAAGATGATGGCCTAAACAATAAAAAAATTCAATTCATTCTTTAAAAAATCCTATTTTTTTATCGACTGTTCTTTCTGTAATCGTTCGTAAATAATCAATAATTTCTGTATATTGTTCTTCAATTCTTCCTGTTCTCAATAAAACTACACCTATCTGATCTCTTAAACCCTGTATCTGACCTTCTAAACCATGATATTGATCTCTTAAACCCTGTATCTGACCTTCTAAACCCGTCTTTAAACCATGTATCTGACCTTCTAAACCCGTCTTTAAACCCTGTATCTGACCTTCTAAACTATGTATTTCAGATTTAACTGCCTCAAACTGTATATTCATTCCTTCTTCTAAATCATCTACCTTTGCATCAATATAAGTTTTAGGATCTATCATAATAGCTCTCATGTTGTCCTCTCTTAAACAACTTTTGTAGTTTTATTTATTACTTGATCATAGTTACAAGTATATAAATCTTTCTACAACTTTTAAAAATTGTGGATTCTACAACAGTATTTAATAAGCCAAAACCTTTAAACCCAGATACCCTCTGGAGAGCTGAGATGCATTCACTTCGTTCAACATCTCTAAAATTTTTTTATAACCAGATAACCTCGGAAGAGTTGTGCACTTTTAGTAGCACAAAATACATACCAAAACTCTTAAATACTAAATATCTTACTGGTTAGTAATGACAATATATAATTCAATAAAACAAACTGGAAGATATTTATTAGCAACTGGA
>DATDVT010000021.1:0-2534 GCA_035289905.1 Candidatus Nanoarchaeia archaeon | reverse complement strand
TTCAAATAAAAATAATTCGAGAATAAAAACTAATATAGAAGAAATCCATTATGAAGATTATTTATACGACTTATCTGTGGATAAAAACAAGACGTTTGTGGATGCTTGTGGTAATATTCTACTTCACAATACTGATTCGGTATTTGTTTTAAGCAAAGCTGAAAATTTAGAAGATGCTGAGAAAATAGGGAATGAATTAAATATTAAGCTAAATAAATTTTTTGATGGTTATGTTAAGAAAGAGTATAACAGAAATAATTATCTAGAATTAGAATATGAAAAATGCTTTGTCAGATTTTTAATGCCTAGGGTAAGAGGGAGTGAAACTGGTGCTAAAAAAAGATATGCCGGGTTGAACTCTAAAGGCAAAATTGAAATAACCGGGATGGAAGCTATTAGGGGAGACTGGACTGAGTTGGCTAAAAAATTCCAGATGGAATTATTAGACAGATTATTCCATAAAAAAGAAGTTAAGAGTTATATTAAAAAATTAATTGAAGAAGTAAAAGATGGAAGACATGACAAAGATTTAGTTTATAGGAAACAGATTAGAAAAGCATTAGAAGATTATACGAAAATTACGCCTCCACATATTCGAGCGGCTAGATTATTGAAAAATTTTAAGGGTAGTGTTATTGAATATGTTATTACAGAAGAAGGACCTGAGCCTGTTGAACAAATTAAACACAAATTAGATTATAAGCATTATATTGACAAACAGATAAAGCCAATTGCTAATGCTGTTTTAATTTTCTTTAATATTACTTTAGATGAATTGTTAGAAGGCAGTACCCAAGTAGATCTGAATAGTTTTTCTAAATAATACCCGACAAAATGACACACCCGACATACCACCGCAGCGTTTATAAATGAATTTGATGTTTTCTTAATTAAATGTATAAAAGAGAATCTGTAGAAGCTTGGAGAAAGAATGGCAAAAGTAACTCTAAGAAATTAATCGAATATAACAGAAAACATGGTCCTTGGAACAAAGGCAAAAAAGGACTTCAAATCGCATGGAATAAAGGATTAACTAAAGAAACTGACCCGAGGGTTAAGAAATATGCAGATAAACTTCCAAAAGCAAGAGTTGGTATGAAACTTTCTAAAGAACATAGAGAGAATATTGGTAAAGGAATAAAGGGTAGGCCTGCTCCAAACAAGGGAATTCCAATATCTGAAAAGACTAGAAAAAAATTAAGTAAATTATTCTCTGGGAAAAATAATCCTTTTTATGGTAAAAAACATTCAAAAGAAAATTTGAAAAAAATGTCTATAAATCGTATAGGAAAAGCTACCGGTTCCAATAATGCTAATTATTTAGGTTTTGATATTGAAATCTATAAGAAAAAAATAATAAATATGTACGAGGAAGGAAACTCCACTTATCAGATAGGGAGAAAGTGTGGAACATCTGGTGGTACTATTGGTGTTTATCTTAAGAAATGGGGTATTAAATTAAGAAAAAATGTTTATAGTATAAAAGGATTTTTGATAAGTACTGATGGAGATAGAGTTAGAAGTTATCCTGAGTTGCTAATTGATAATTTTCTTTTTGAAAATGGAATAAAACATGAAGTTGAGAGGGTATTTGATTTCAAAAAGAGGCAATTCAAGTGTGATTTTTATATACCAGAACTTGATATGTATATAGAATATTGGGGAATCTATCATAATGAGCAGTATATTAAAAGAAAGGAGAAAAAGTTAAAGATTTACAAAAAACTAGGACTAAATTTATTCTCTATTGAATGGAATGAAGACCCTATAGAAAAACTTAAATTTTTAATTCCTTTATGTGCTAAGAAACAGAGAGTGCTAAGTGCATAATTAAAGCTAGATATTTTTATAAATTTAAATTAAGAACTCTAAATTATGATCTGGATTGATATAAGTATTTTAGTAATCACTGTTCTTACTTTTTTATTTCTAGTGGGTTCTACATTTTATCAAATTAGAATGGATAAAGCAAGATTAAAAATCCACCTAAAGTGTTTTGGATTGTATGATTCTCATAAATTATTATTAGATTGTTATATTTATAATACTGGAAAAGAAGCGTTGGGGATAAAAGAAGTTTCTTTAAATTGGAGAAATATCGAGGATACAGAAGAATGGGGGACCATTTCACTAAAAACAAATATTACCTTATACGGAAGGAAACATATCTATATCAGAAACAAAGAACATTATTTATCTGTATTAAAAAAATATAAAAAAGTAGAAGTTAGAATTAATATTTTAGATTTTGGTAACGTGTTGTATTATAAGAGGTTTAAGGTTGATTTAATCCATTTTAAAAATAAAGAAAGAGTCTTATCTAGGGTATATTCTTTAGATAAAAAAGTTAAAAAAATAGTGGGCGATCTAGGGGAATATATCTTAAATAGGTTTGAATAGTTTTTCTAAATAAATTCCTGTATTGATTTTAATTGAGGCAAAGAACAATCTTCAGGTTTAAATAAATAACAGTTTAAATTATCAAAATAACCACATCTAAAATATTCCAAAGGAATTCCTGTTCTTTTGCTTAA
>DATDVT010000020.1:0-4418 GCA_035289905.1 Candidatus Nanoarchaeia archaeon | reverse complement strand
TGTATCTGACCACCCTGGTTTAAAATGTTTGTTAAAAAGAGGGAAAGGATCCATGAAGTATATATAAACTATTTTACTATCTATTGGTCCCCATCTTAATAATTCGGTTTTTGGATCTATCATCTTATATAGTAAGTTTTTTTCAATCAGTTTTTATGTATTTTCTAATAGCCACTTCCATAGCGGTTGATATTTTATTCTTTTTCCATTATATTTTTCTTCTGCTTCATAATCTTCGGTTATTACGAGTAAATTATTGCATTTAAGTTCTTTGCTTGCTTTTAGTAGTGGTCTGAGTTCTCTTTTTTTAACATTAAAATCATATATATCATAACAGACTTGTATAATTACTCCTATCCTATTACCTGTTTTAATTAAAAAATCAACTTCCTCATGTTGTGGATTCTTCCAATAATAAATATCTTTGTTTCTTCTTTTTAATTCTATAAAAACTAGATTTTCTGCTAATTTTCCTTCATCTTTTGAGAATTTGAAAGAAACTGCATTTCTTAGACCGTTGTCAATGCAATAAATTTTTTTTGGGTTTATTTCTTGTTCTTTTAGTGAATAAGAGAATTTGGGTATTTGAAATATTAAAAATGCCTCTTCCATATAATAAAGATAATCTCTTGTTGAATCTAGAGATATTTTAAAATTGTTTTTTAAAGAATTATATGTTATTAGATTAGAAATGTTTGTTAAACAGAAATTAGCAAGATTTCTTAATGATTTTACATCCCTTATCTGGTGTCTTAAAACTATATCTTTGTAGATTATATCTTCAAAATAGTTTTTAAGGAGATCTTTATTATTGGTGATTATTACTTCTGGAAAACCACCTTCAATTAAATATGAATTTAATAATTTTTTAAATATTATTTTTTTTTCAATTAATTCTGATATATTTTTTGGTAAATTTTCGCCTTTAAAAGTGATATATTCTTTAAAATTTAATGGAAATATTGTAAAAGATATATGACGTCCAGTTAAGGTAGTTCCAAATTCTCTACTTAATAATTTAGATGATGATCCACTAACAAAAATATGAGCTGTTTCTAAATCTCTTAATTTTCTTACCCATTTTTCCCATCCAGTAATTAATTGTATTTCATCTAAAAATATATATGGTTTTTTAGTAGGATTTATATTTGTTTTATATATCTCTAATATTTGTTCTAGTAATTCTAGATTGTAGTAATTAAGAAATGCTGGTTCTTCAAAGTTTATATATAAAACAAGTTCATCATTTAATTTTAATTTTTGGATTATTAATCCTAATAAAGATGATTTTCCTGATCTTCTCACTCCAATTATATCTATTATTTCTTTTGTAGATTTGGTTGCATTAATTATTTTTTCACTGATTTCTCTTTCTAATATTTTCTTTTTCCAAAGTTTTTTCCATTCATTTAAAATTTCAAGTATTTTTATTTCTTCTAACATCAAATTTTAATGTTTTACTTGTTTATAAAGTTTTAGGTTATATCCTTAAATTTTTAATTTTTTTTAAGTTTATAACCTTTAAATTGGATTTGTTCTTAAGTCTAGAAAAAAACATATTAATGTTATTTTTCGGTTAAATACGCTCTAAAATAAGATTAAATTTATATTATAGTTTTTATTTTTAAAATGATGTTTAAAGAGGTAATACTTATTTTTGTAATTAGTATTATGTGTGTTAACGCTGGAGAATATTTAGATATTAATATTAGTTATGATCATGGTAAATATAATTATGAGATTTTAGGGTTGAATTATTATGAATCTTTTGAGAATCTAGGTTCTTATGTTTATCAATCTTTTGATGTAAATAATGATAGTTTGGAGGTTGATACTTTTGATTTTGATAGAGAAATTAGGTTTTATTATGAAGATGGTACTGATGAGGTTTTTTTAATGGATTATTATAGTAAAGTTTTAAGTTTTAGATATTATAATAATTTGGAACGACTGGAGATTTATGATGATAATTTGAATAGGATTTTGGATATAGATTTGATTGAAGAAGTGAGTAGTATTGAACAACCAGAGGTTGAGGCAGTTGAAACTGTTAGAGAGAGAGATTATCTGTTATATTTTTTGATTTTTATTTTGTTTTTGATAATTGTTTTATTTATCTATCTATTTAGGAGATTAGGGAAAAAGGTATTTTTTTTTATTATTTTATTTTGTTATCTTGTTTCTGGAATTGAAGAATTGGTAGATATAAGTAATAATTTTAATGGTATTGAATCGGAGAGTATTACATATAGTGGAGACCTTTCTGTAATAAAATCTGGAAGTAATAGGATTGTAAAGTTTGAGGAGGGTAGTGTTTTGAATGTAAAAGGGCAGTCTTTTGAGGGGATTGTTCCATATTCAAAGAAAACATCTTCTTCTTTAACTTTGGATTCTAAAGGGGAGATTATTAAAGCAGATTTTTTAGTGGGTAATAGTGGTGGGAATTATAATATTAATGGGGTAAGTTTTTATGCTCCTCCAGGCTCTACTGTGAAGTTTGATAAAGGTGTTGTTACAATGAATGTTCTTAGTGGAAGTGAGTTGAAAGAGTTGCCTTTGTCTAAAAATGGACCTGATATGAGAATTAAAGGAGAAAATATTAAACTAGATGAAGATCATACTTTAAGTAAAGGAGAAATTTCAGTTAAGAAGGATGGGTTTTATGTAAAAGATGCAGTAATTAATGAGGCTCATGTTTATAGCGAAAATGAGATAAAATTATTTTTAGATGGGGATTCTCATGGTGTAGATAATAGTTATGTTTCTTTGGGTAAGAATAAGGTTTTTACAAACATTGCAATGGGTAAGGGCGATTTTCATTTGGACTTTTCACAGAATTCTTTCTTTAAAGGAGATGTTAGTTTTGATTTTAATGATAAAGAAACTTATTCTTTAAAGATGGAGGATTTAGATCCTATACCTTTAGTTAGTTTGAATTCTAAAATGGGTGGAAATGTAGAATTATTTACTTTAAAGAATGGACCGAATAAATTTATTGTTAATTCAGATCAGAAGGTTATGCTTAACGTTGGTCATGATAAATCTAAAGGTGCGAATTTTGGTTTAGATATGAAGACTGCTTATGGGATAGGTTCTATTTATTTCGATGGAAATGGTCTTAGTCAAATGCCATATATTGATACCAAACCAAGAATTTTTGTTAATGAGGTTACTAAAGAATTGTTTCAAAAAAAATATGGTATTGGGTTAGAGGGGGATTATTCTGATGAGGACTTGGCTTTATTGTCTGAAAAATTAGATTTATCTACATTAGAAATGAGGAGAAATGTAAAGGGTATTGTTGTTTATGATGATATGGATTCTTTAAAGGAGGCGTGTAAATCTAAAATAGCATTAATTGGGTGTGCAGGGGATGAGAAGATATTCCTTTTAAGAAGAATGATCGGAACGAATACTTTGGATCATGAATTTGGACATTTGTTGCATGGCTATCATCAGGAGAAGGCTAAGGAATTTGAACTTATTAAAACTCTTAATCCTCTTCTTTGGTTTAGTGAAAAAGAATATCCTAATTTAGAGGATGAATGGAGATCAGTTGCTTTTGGAGGAACTAAATATGGTTATCTGGGTGATGCTAAATTAAAAGACGCTAGTTCTTTTGTTCCTATTTCTATGACTGGGACTCCATATTTACCCGCTAAGGGTTTCTGTAGGGACTATGGTACCAAATCTTGGGAAGAAGATATTTCTACTATGCTTGAATGTGTTAAAGGCTCTTCAGATAGAAACTTTAATGATTATGTATGTAAAAGTGGAAAAAATTATGATTTAAGATATGCTAAAAAGGTTGATTTGTTATATAAGTTTAAATTTATATCAAGTACAGATTATAATAGGGTTTTTGCAGGTTGTTAAAAATCAAAAATATTTAATAGTATATAATGATTTTATTTATTATGGTTTTAGAAAAAGATATTGAAGGTTTTAAGGTATATTTATCTAATCTTTGGGAACTATGTAGACTTTTTGATGGTTATACAGCAGATATTGCAAAAAAATTAGTAGATTTGAATAAATTTTCTATGGCGTTAATAAAAATATTAGATTTTTATACAAATGAAAAAGAATCTAAGCAATTATACTCATTTGAATTAGATGAGAGAGAATATAAAAAATTATTGCGAAATCATATCTCTGATAATTCTTTGATTGAAAAATGTATGGATTTAAAGAAAGATATAAATAAAAAAATAATGGAAATATATGCTTATATTTTTGGGGGTAATAATTCAGTTTATGATAAATTACAGATTATTCAAAAAGAAAAAAAATTATTAGAAAAATTTTTTAGAGAGAATGGGTGGTGGAGCAGAGATACTATGCTTGAGAGTTTTATTAATAATCTGAATGAATGGTTTTCTTTTTGGTTTATCTTATTAACAAATATAAAAAAGTGG
>DATDVT010000019.1:0-15758 GCA_035289905.1 Candidatus Nanoarchaeia archaeon | reverse complement strand
TCTGGATCAAACATATGCTTTTTAATGAAAGTAACCTCTTCTTTGAGAGACTTTAATTCATCATACACCATATTCATTGTAACTGCTTCTGTCATAATACAATCTAACTCAACGATATATTTAAAGTTTATGGAAGGGCATAGGGCTTGACTCAAAATTCTTCGAATTTTGTCCTTCAGATCATTTAACATATGGGGTTAGAGGATGTTTTTCCCTACGGCGCCTAACTTGACGATACTTTAATAAATGTCTTTTCAAATCATTATAGTATGAAGTTCAAAATAGCTGTTGTGCAATTTGAGATAAAGCAATTTTCCCCAGATGAAAATCTGAGGAAAGCGGAAGAATTTATTAAAAAAGCTTCATTTTCAAAAGCCAAAATTATCGTATTTCCTGAAGATTTTGTTACAGGTCCAATAGCTGGAAGATTGGAATTTGCTGACTCTGAAAATAAATATCGCAAATTCTTTCAAAACCTCGCTAAAAAATATAAGATTGATGTTGTTCCCGGTTCAATTACTGAAAAAGATAAGCTCGGTTTTTACAATACTACTTACTATATTGACTCAGGCGGAAAAATCAAATCAAGATACAGAAAAATAAATTTGTGGCATTCTGAAAAACATTATCTTAATCCGGGAAATGAAGTTTCCGTATTCAATACCAAATTTGGCAAAATCGGATTAATTATTTGCTGGGATTTGATTTTTCCTGAAATTTTCAGAAAGATGGCTAAAGAAGGAGTCAATATAGTAATCTGTCCCAGCTATTGGACTTTTGAAGGTGCTTCTGTCGGTTTGAAATACGATAAAAATTCTGATGCCAAACTTGTTGATGCATTGTGTATTGGCAGGGCTTTTGAAAATGAAATAATTATGGTTTATTGTAATCTGCCGGAAATCTAATTCTTCCGAAATTTAAGGGAAAATTGCTCGGACATTCTCAAATTGCTGTGCCATTTATGGGTGTGATTAAAAAGCTTGAACACAATAAAGAGGAAATGTTTGTTCAAGAAGTGGACACAGCCATTTTGAAAGATGCTGAAAAAGTGTATAAAATTAGAAATGATTTGAAAAGTAGAGTTTTATATTAACGGCGCCTTCGGGAACTCTGCGGTTTGCTTAGCAAATCCTCGAGGACGGGTTGCACCCCTTCGCTTTGCTCGTCGGGGGACTTAACAGCGATTTAACGGTTACGCTCGGTTGCACCTCGTTCCACCCAAATTCACCTACGGCGAACTTCTGTTAATCGCGATGTTAAGTGAAATCAAGCCCTATTCTTTAATAATGTTAATTTGATTCTTTAATATATGGAACATCAAATGAAGTTATACGAAAGCCCGTTTAATAGAATTAAGTTGGGCAAAAAGAGAGTTGAAATAAGACTTTTTGATGAAAAAAGACAAAGTCTTGATCTTGGCGATATAATCACTTTTTCAAAATTGCCAGACTTAGAAGAAAATTTATCAGTTGAGGTCATCGGTCTATTACGATACAGAACATTTCAAGAGTTAGTTGATGATTTTCAGATGAATTATTTTGGTTATCCCGATGATCATGACAAACGGGCTTTCGTCGAATCGATTTACAAAATCTATTCTAAAGAAGAAGAAAAAAAGTATGGTGTTCTCGGAATAAGAATCAAATTAATTTAACGGGCGTTTTCTCAACTTGCGATCTTGGCTTTATAAGTGAAAAACCAAGTTTATGCATTATTCTTTCTACATGTCTTAATGTATAAATTTCACCAATTTCCTGGTGAATGATTTTACCTACTTCTTTAGTACTTAGTGCAGAATATTGATTATTTGCCTCTTTGATTTTTGTAACTATCTCTTCTTTAAGTTTTAATTTGGTAGCTGCTGTAAGTTTAGTTGGTCTTCCTGACTTGGGCAAATTATCTAATGTTTTTCTAACCTTATATCTTCTAAGAAATCTGCTTATAGAAGATTGATTGCAGTCTAACAACTCAGCAATTTCCTGCTGAGTTTTCCTTTTTTCGTTCCATTGAAGGATTAATTTTTTTTCTTTTATGGTTAACATAGCAAAAGAAAAGAATTATCTGTTTATATGCTTTTCTTTTGTCGTTAAAATGTAGAAATCTTTATAAACCCTTCCAAACAAATAAATTATAGTGTACTGATGATTCCTAATCAAAAGTATAACTAGGAGAAAAAATGGCATTTAGAGAAAATAATAGACCTCATTTCCAAAGAAATTTCGGACCAAGAGAGATGCATAAAGCTATTTGTTCAGATTGCAAAAAAGAATGTGAAGTTCCGTTTGAACCAAAAGAAGGAAAAGATGTCTATTGTAAAGAGTGTTATCCAAAACACAGAAAAGAATAAATATTTTATCTTTTTTTAAATCTTAAACCAAAATAGTATTTTCTTACATAAAAATTTAAAAGAAAAACTTTATAAAAATAAATTAATAATCAATATTATGAAATTACTTAATTTCCCAAAAATTCTTCAAAATTATAAATATGATTGTGGTGCAAGAGCAACTCAAGGTATTTTAGCTTATTATGGAATTGATGTTAGGGAACAAGTAATAGTAAAATACACAAAAACGAATGAACAAGGTACACCCCTACAAAAGATAACACAAACTTTAAAGAAATTTGGAATAAAGGCTAATTTAAAACAATTAACTATTGATGAATTAAAAAAACAAATAAACAAAGGAAATCCAATAATAATTGTTATACAGGCTTGGGCTAAAAATAATCACCTAGATTGGAAAAAAGATTGGAAAGATGGACATTATGTAGTTGTAATTGGCTATGATAAAAATAGAATATATTTTGAAGACCCATCATCAATTTTTAAAACATATCTTTCTATTAAAGAACTTAAAGAAAGATGGCATGATATTGATATTAAAGGAGAAAAATATATAAATTATGGTATTCTTGTTAACAGTAAAAAACATAATAAAAAAGAATACATAAAAATGCATTAAATATTTTGATTGATTCTATCCCAATTTATAACATGAAAAAAATCTTCTAAATAATCTTTTTTTCTATTTTGGTGTTTTAAATAATAAGCATGTTCCCACATGTCTACTACTAACAATTTTTTTTCTAAAGGAATTTCTTGATTTTTACTATTTATTATTTTTAATTCACCAGATTCAATAACTAACCAGGTCCAACCACTGCCCATTAAACTTAAAGCGCGTTTAATAAATTCATCTTTAAAATTTTGAAAACTACTAAAATCTCTTTCTATTAATTCTTTAATTCTACCATTAATAGAAATATCCTTCTTCAATATAGACCAAAAAAAACTATGATTAAAATTACCGCCAGCATTAAAATTAACTACCTCAGAAATATTTTTTCTTATTAAATCATGCATATCTTTAAATTCAATATTACCAACTAACTTATTTAAATTATCAACGTAAGTCTTATGATGCCCAGAATAATGAACTTCCATAGTTTTAAAGTCAATATAAGGCTCTAGCTCATTAAAATTAAATCCTAATTCACCTTGTGCAACCATAAAGGATATAAATATACCTTATATAAATAATTAACTAAAAGGAGGACTAATATGATAGACATAAATGAAATAAATTTTAAAGAAGAAATAAAGTCTAAAAAAGTAGTAATTGTAGATTTTTGGGCAAAATGGTGCCAACCTTGCAACGCATTATCCCCTATACTTGAGGAAATAAGTAATGAATTAGAAGAAATTAAGTTCTGTAAAATAGATATTGATGAAAATAAAAAACTTGCAAATGAACATAATATAAAAAGTATACCTTGTATGATAATATTTAAAGAAGGTAAAGAAATTAATAGAATAATTGGATTTTCTCATAAAAAAGAATTAGAAACAACAATAAAAAAAATGATTTAATTACATGTTATTTTTTGTGCACTACCTGTAACACAATAAATTTGATTATTTTTTATTTCATATGAATTAATCATACTATTATATATTCTCTGTGTGCAACAAACAGTATTAGCTGCATTCTTACCTAAAGAATTGTAATCCAGATCTTTTTGATCCATTTGTGTTTTCAATTCAATAATATCCTGTTCTAAATCTGTAATTTGTTTATCTCTGTCATTGATTTCTACCTGTTTAGCATCAATCTGTCCATTTAACTCAATAATTTTATTATTCATCTCGCTTTTACACGATTCCATATCACTCTTATATTGACCAACTGAAACTGTTAAATCATTATTTGTCTTTGTGCAACCATCCACTTGAACATCTAAAACTGCTAAATCTTTTTCTAAATCTACAACTTGCGATTCATAATTTTCAGTCATATTCTTCATCAAATCTAAATCATTATTCAACTTAAAATTTTCTTGTTCTAAATTATTTATTGCATTTCTGTTTTTAACTACATAACCTGTAATTGCAGGCTGAGCAATCAGCAATAATAATACACCAGCAACTAATAATGCGATCTTAATACCTTTGGGATCAAGAGATTTAACGACTCTTTTAACACCTGCAAAACGTTCACCTATTTTCTGTGTAAAGGTCTTTTCAGGTGTATAACCAGGCCTATATGCAAATGCTTGATCTAATGTTTTATCATCCTTAGAACCAAAAATTTTCTCTTTTGCTTTTTTACCTAAATTTATCAACCCCATTTTTAAAAATTAACACAAATCTACTATATAAATATTATCCTATTCACTCATTCAAAATAATCCCAACACAAATAATTTTTACCCTTTATAGATCTTTTAACTAAAACAATTTTTCTTCCATCAACAACAAAAAAGGCAAATGTACCCTTAGAACATTTTAAAAAATATTCCCCATCTTTCCAGCTAGCACTCTCCTTTAAAAAACTTATAAAGGTACGTCTATCTTTTAAACAAATCTCATCAATCTTTAATTGTGGTTTAAATTGATAGATAATTGAATAAGCAGGTCTAACCTGCATAACTGTCATTTTTTCCCCAACAACCATTAAAAAATAAGAATATCCAAAACTATTTAAACTCTCTCTTAATCAGCACAAAATTGTTCTAAAGAAATTTCCATATCTTTATCATATTTCACTAAACCCTTTGATTTTAAATACTCTCTAGCTAATACCCAAAAAACTAAACCCAAACTCTTTCTACCTTTATTATTACATGGAACTGCTAATTCAAGACCACTTATTTCATTATTTGTATCGCATAAAGCAATAACAGGTAATCCAATCCTTAATGCGTCTTCTACAGCATTTTTATCTGGCAAGGGGTCAACAACAAATATTAATTTTACTTCTGTAAAATCTTCTAAGTTTGTATTTGTTAATAAACCTGGAGGATATCTTCCAACAATCACCTTTATTCCAGTTAATCTTGAAAATAATTCTACAGATTGCCAACCGTTTTCTCTTCTGCAAACAATTAATATCTCATTAGGTTCATAATTTGACATCATTTTTGATGCTAAACTTAACCGTTCATTAATTTTTTGTACATTCAAAACAGATAAAGAATCAGGCCTTACCTTATAAATAAATGATTGCATATCTTTTGTTCTAAACTTAGTACCTATATGAAGACCAACCTTTAAATATTCATCTAATGGTAGAAGTAAATCTCCTTGCACATCAGTAGCTTCCATATCAGCAGAACTATTTGAGTACTATATAAAGCTTACGAGTATATTAAATATTAAATAAAAAAATTAAATATTCTTTTTTAGTTTTTTCAAGAAATCCTCTGCATTACTCCTTAATCCTAAACCTAATCCAATACCTAAAGCTAAAGCAATTCCCAATCCAAAAGCACCTATTATGATTAAGAAAGTATTTTGTAGAATGCCCACATTTACGCCTATATGCTCTAAACCAACTAAAACTGCTAAAATAATAATAATAGCTTTTAAAACACCACCTAAGACTAACATACCCCTCATCTTAGTTAATGTTTTAATTTTATAATCAACATAATGTGCTAAAGCAATACCTGCGAAAAATACTAAAATTGCAATAACTAAATTAGGCAACCAAGCTACAAAGACACCCAATACATTGGAAAGTGTACCTAAATCTAAAACTGCAGCTGCTTCTTGTAGGAATATAAAGAATACTAACCATTTCAAAATTTCTCCAATCAATGTTGGCAAATCTGTATGACCTGCCATCCTTGTCAAAGTAGATTTTTTAATATATTTATCTATGCCTATTTTAAATAAAAATACCTTAACAGCATGGCCAACTGCCCAACCAACTATATAACCTAAAATCAATAAAATAATTGCCAAAACAATACTTGGAAATACAGACACAATCTTATACCATAATGTCACTAAAGGATCTAATAATAAATTACCTGTCATCGATAATACTTCTGAAACCATATTACATATTCACCTCCTTTAAATAAATATCACAATAATATTAATTCATATAGAATCTTTTCTTTATATAGGTTTCGGTAGAAGTGTCATTTGTTTTTTTATTCTTTCTAAAACATTTAAAACATTTTCTCTAACTTTTATTATTGGAACTCCAAACCCTACAGCAAAATTAATATCAAAGTCAACATCAAAAACATCAACAACTAAATTAATATATTTTTTTTTCAAATCTAATAGTTCAGCCTCAGTAAAAAAAACAGTACTTCTTAATAAATAACAATTAGTCTCAAAACTAGAACAGACTAAACATTTATTTTTAACCCTTTCACAAAATTCTTTATAATAAATGAAATCTTTTTCAACAAATACATTCTCAACATAACAAATATCATATTTATTTATATAATAAAAAATATTTTCCATATGTTGTGTTACATTAAATCTTTGATTATTATAACAATAAAACTCGCCATCATTAATAGCAGAAGAATTGAAGTTAACTCCTATTTCAACAGTAAAATCTATGATATTACTAACACTTTTCACAGAAGAAACAAATAAATCCAAAATATCTATATCTAACATATTCTCTCTTATATCTTTTTTAAAAAAAAAGCCGGTTTTAACATTTTTTTCAAGAATCTTTTTTACTCTTTCATTAAACAAAACTGCAGAAACAATATTTTTAGTATCTAATGATAATAACATATACTGGCTAAAACCTTTTTGTTTCTCTAAACAAACACTCATAACCCTTGGTAGTGTTCTTCTACTCGCATTAATAAAACTCCAATAATCTCCAAATAATAATGCCTTGCCAACCTTTAAATCAATTAACCCTTTTAATTCTAAAAACTGATTATAACCATCAAAAGATTTATCTTTTAAAATGTTGATATCAAAATTATTTATATCTACTTTACTATTCCCTAAATCAGTTTTTATTGATAATTCATTATCTACAAAAAAAACACTCTCTATTTTCATTAAAAATAAAATTCATATTAAATATAAAAAAATTTCTATATACCTACTGCAGGCCTTCTTATTACTAAAGGCAATACACCTCTTTGAAACTCTAATTTTGCAATTTCAATTGGATTATAATTTATTAATTCTAAATCCTTTTCTTTTAAAGATAATAATAAAGGAGCACCCATTGCTAGCTGTAAAGCCCTCGCTCCTATTAGTCTTGCCCTTTCATATTTTGTAATTTTCACTTTAAATATTTCCTTAATTCAATAGTTTTTCTCTCTGCTAATTCAACAATCTTCATTAATTCTTCTTCACTCAAACCAACATCTCCCCCTTTTTGTAATGCACAAATATTCCCATTATCTAAAAATCCTATTGTCAAACGTGCATCAATAAATTGCTCTTCTTCTGTAGTAGGATCAATAATCATATAACCATCACAATAGACTATTGTACAAGAAACTGGAATATCTTTTTTTAATGGCAAACCCTTATCTGTTTTTTGTTTATAATCAATCACACCATCTATTAAAGCCGGCATTTTAGTATCCATCAAAGCAGCTAATGCAGCTAAAGCAGAAGCATCAAATAGATTACCATCATCGTTTAATGGATAAATATCTATAAAAACCATCCATATCTTTTCCCCAGGGGTAATACACAATTTTTTAAAATCTAAATAATGAGCTTCTCTTATTGCCCTATCCACTACTCTAGATAATTCAATAGAATCAGTCCCTGGCGGCCCACTCTCATATTTCCAGGAGCATATAGGTCTCAACTCTGTATTTACAATAATACTTCCCTCATTAGGTCTATCTGGAAATGGCTCACCTAAATCCAATTTAATACCTACTATTACCTCGGTTTTACCGATTTTTACTCTAGCTGACCCTTCTGCTGATTTTGCTGAAATACCATATTCTATACTAATTTCTCTATATTCATCTAATCTTCTTCCATCAATATGCATACCTTTGCCATATAAATTAAATAAATGTTCTTTAATTGAATTTTTCATTCTATTTCACCATAAATTTATCTTTTAACGCTTTTATTTGAACTTCTCTTATCTTATTACAACCAAATTTAGCCATCTCTATCACCCTTTTTAATTGTTCTTTGGTTAACTCACCATCGGCTTGTAACAAAGTAATTTTATCCAATCTAAGACTATAAGCTACTGCTATATCAGCCATACCCTTTTCATAATCTTCTTCTTCTTTATTTACATCTAAAACAATCTTATCCTCTATCCTTCCTACAGCAACTGCTGAAATTAAATCACTCATTGAAATTCCAGCATCTGCTAGCGCTAAAGATGCTGCACATATTCCAGCACATCTTGTTCCTGCATCAGTTTGCACTAATTCAATGTTAACATCAACAGCACAATTCGCATATTCTTTTAGATCTAATACTGGCATTAACGCCTTTTCAATAACCAAAGACAATTCCTTACTTCTTCTACTTGGACCAGGTCTAACCCTTTCTCCAGAACCTGAAAAAGCAACCATATTATATTCGCATTTTAAAACACCTCTTTCGTCATTTTGCAAAAACTGAGGAAACAGTGGTTTGGGTGCATAAACTGCAGCAATTGCTATAGTTTTACCAATTCTAAACATTGCACTACCTGTAGCATTCGGAATAACCCCTATTTTAGCATCAACTTCTCTTAATTGGTCAAACTTTCTTCCATCAAACCTTTTATCATATACCATATCATTTTTTCTCCTCAAAAAAAGCCTTAATTCTATCTGTTAAGCCGCTAACATGACTCTCATCTTCAATTTTTTTAATAACTTTAACAGCTAGCAATTCACTCTCTATATCTGGTCCAGATAGCCATACTAAACCATTTTGTCCAACTAAAACTTTACAATTAGTATATTCTTTAATCATATTGATCATACTACCTTGCTTACCAATAACCCTTGGAACCTTAGAGGCCTCAATTTTAACTAATCTTCCAGGTCCTAATTTTCTTAAACCTGGAGCCTTAGTACTCACATCAATAATCTTATTACCAAAAACATTTATAATTAAAACAATCACAGCATCATCAAAATTATAAATTTTAATCATATCTTCAATTCCATTTACAGGAATATAACTATTACTTACCTCTCTTATTGATAACAATGCCTCGAAAGGCCAACCAAAATCAACCCTCCAACCTGATGTAGAAATGCTTGCTATTTTACCAATAACCATATCTCCTTTTTTAGGAAAATATCCTCCAACCAATGGAACCAATTTTACAAGTCTATTACTTATTTGTACTAAACCCAATTTAGTAGCTATTAACTTATTACCATCCCTCAAAACATTAGAACCTGGCAAAAAATCCATACCCTCAGCAAGCTCTTGACCAGGCACAACTATCTCTTTATCCAAAACCAAAACCCCATCAACCATTCACTTCCTCTCCACTACATTCAACTCTATTTGTCCATGGGCTAAACTATTTAAAGTTATCTCAAATTCCTCTTGTAAACCAGCAGGAATTTCAAGGGTTGCACTTAAACTACCATCTGAGTTCCAATTCTCTTTTAATACCCTTCCAAAACCCTTAATTCTATTATATGCTGTACTAGTATACTTAGCAGCTACCTTTATTTCAATAATCCTAATCTCAAATTTTATTGGCAGAACCCTCTGTAATTTTTTAACAATATCTTGTACCTGGGCTTCTGCGCTCTTTACATCATCGATTCTTATCTTGCATTCTTCAAAGGCTAACTCAATTCTTAGAGGAGGATGGGGTCTACCAGTTTTAACATCAATGCAATTAACATGTATTAGATTTATTATCTTTTTTCTTTTATTTTCTCTTAACTTAGCTTGATATTCTGCAGTTAGTTGAATATCTCCTTTTCTAATTATTTTATCAACAATTTCTTTAAAATCTACAGATCCAAAAACTTGTGCTAATACAGCATGCGAGGCTCGATTACCTTTCTTTACATCCTCAAATACCTCTTGAGCTAATATTACTTTATCTAAATCAGTTTCTTTGCCTTCTTTATATGCTAAAGCACTCTCACAATCTACTAAAATCTCAAAAGTAAAACCATGAGACTTTAATTTAGCTATAACAGCATCATCTAAACCAGCCATTATCTCACTTCCTTATAAATTTTTTCATAAAGGTCTTATCTAATAAACTAAATCCTGTACGCTGATGCACAAATGCGCAATCTATTTTACCAGCATCAAAGTCCTTTGCATAAACCTTCTTTAATGCATTAATAACCATATTTAACGCATCGTCTAAGGACATATCTTCTTTATAACCAGCCTCTAATAATTCCTTAAGTTCTACATCAAACTCACCGACAGCAGTTGCTTTATATCTAAAATAAATCCCTGTAACATCTGTAACAAACAGCTGTGGACTTTCCTCATCAATTCCAGCAACTAATATAGATACACCAAAAGGCCTAGCCCCGCCATACTGCGTATAAGCCTGTTTTAAATTAGCAATCTCTTTAACTAAAGATAATACATCTATTTCAGAGTCATAAGTAATCCTATGTTGTTGTGCTATCAATTGCGCTCTTTCTACAATTACTCTCCCATCCATTAAATATCCAGTCGGTGCAGCTGCAATATGATTGTCTACTTGAAAAATTTTTTGAATACTTTCTGGCACCACTAATTTTTCTATAACCCTCTTATCAGCAACTAATAAAACCCCATCCTTACAACAAACCCCAATACACGCTGTACCTTGTCTAACTGCTTTTTTAGCATATTCTACTTGTAACAATCGTCCATCTGGACTAAACATTGTACTACTTCTATCATAACCCATCATTTGATGGTTCATAGTTGGTTGCATTTCATCTACCTCCTTATAAATAAGATCTTGCCTTTTTTAATATACCTGATGTTTTTACACTTTTTACAATAACTCTCTCTTTATCAATTTTATCTATCTTAACAAAACTAGCTTTAAGAAGGTCAACATATTTATTATTGACTCTAATTATTCCTCTATTATTTTGCCAATCATCTAAAAAAATAATACCCATTAGACCTAAACCATACTCCCCTACAAAATCATGTAAATTCAACAAAATAACTATTTTAATTTTTTCTAAACTACATTTAATTCCAATTATTTCAAAGATTAAATATCTTTTTTTCTCTTTCAATGAGGGTAATAAAGGCTTAAATTTCATAATTTTTAACTTGTCTAAATAAATATATAAAATTAATCCTCAAATGTGATCTCGCTATCTGAATCCCCTTTTAAACTCTTACCTTTATATTTATCAAAAACTTTATTTTGAACAATCTTCTTTTTAAAAGGTAAAAATTTAGTAAAGTCTAACATCCCTTTCCTTTTAAAAATAACTAATCCAATTGTAGACAAGGCTAAAACAAAACCAAGAATAGATAAAAACCAAATCCAATTACTAGATAGATCCTCATCTCCTGCTAAATTTAACTGATTATTTAATTTATCACCTTTAGTACTAATTGCAAAAGTAGTTAAAGATTTTATATCAGATACAAAACTTAAATAATCTCCATCCTCGCCAATAAAACTAGTCTCTAAAGATAACCAATTACTACCATCATAACCCCATAAACTAATATCTTCATTAGTTAATCCATTCTGTTCAATCCAAACTTTTTCAACATTAAAGGTTAATCTAGCACTATCAAATGTGCCATCCCCACTCAGACTAAAAAACTTATAAATTAATTCAGTAGGTAATTCAACACCTAAAATATTCTCAGTTAACTCTTCCAAAATTAAACCAACAACATCTCCTCCAGTGAATTGAATCTCTTTAATTAATCCCTTACCATCAAAATTTAATTCTTGAGATATAACTGGAGCACTGTCTACAATGTCTTCTGCTACAGGAGTTATAGTAGAAATAGTTGAATCACCACCAGACACTTCATCACTAGAACCAGCAGTTGTTCCTGAACTTTGATTAATAGGTGGAACCTCAAAATTCCATTTATAGCTCTGACTACTAAAACCAACAACATCTACACAAGAAATATAACATTCATAGCTAGAAGCTCCAACGACATTAAATTCAAGCCAAGTATTTCTTAAAGGTAAATTATGTGTAAACAAAACATTACCCCCACAATTCAAACTACAGCTAGTAATAGTACTATTGTCATTTACTCTATATTCTACATCATAATTATAAACAGTTATAGTAGCATTAGCTATTATCTCCTTTAATTCAACAATTGGTGCTAAGGTATCCACACTAAACGAATAATTATTAACAGCAAAAGACTTACTATTATTAATATCTACTACTAAACAATTCCAATAATAATAATTATCACTTAAATTAAAATTATTAATAAAGGATGCACTTTTACTGTTAACATTTAAAGTTCTATTATAATCTAGACTTAAATTATTTAAAGAAAAATATAAACTAATATTGGCTAGCTCAAATTCACTGTTGCTAGAACAATTCAAAGAAATATTTGTATAGGGTAAAATTGCACTGTTTGCAGGCGAAACTAAAGTAACCTCCGGGATAGGAATAAATGATTGAAGATAATAAATTACTCTTTGACTTAGATTATAATTTCCGCTAGTATCATTAGCATAAACCTTTAAAGTATAAGTACCATAATCTAATAGATTTACAGTTGTGTTGCCATTTAGAATTGTTTTAGTAGTGTCATTTAGAGTATAATAAACCTCACTTAGATTATTATCATTTGCATAATATTTTAAATTAAAATTCCTAGTGGTATTTGTCTGATCTAATGGTTCATAAAGGATTAATTCTGGAATACTTATATCACTACCATTATCCATAGCAACTAGAGAATTATATACATTAATCCTAACATAATATTTACCTGTACTACTATCATTTATTACTATTCCATTATTAAATAATAAAGTTTTGATTTGATTATAGTCTAAATTCTTTTCTTTTTGTTTTAATAATAATACGCTTCCACTAACATGAGGGGCAGCTTGTGAAGTACCAGAATAGCTTTGTAATCCCCCATCTTTACTTAAAGAATTTATTGATGAACCTGGTGCTAATAAACTCAAAAAATCATTTCTATTTGTAAAACTAGATAGATCATCACTTTTTGTAGTTGCACCAACAGAAATAACATTACTCAAACAAGAGGGCGCTGCTAAACTAGTTTTACTTCCAGAATTACCACTTGAAGCAACAAAAATAATTCCTTTAGACTCACCAGCATCAATTTCTCTTTCTAACAAACTTAAATCACAACTCATCATTCCATCACAATTACTAGAATATAAACCACAACCTAAACTCATACTAATCACACTAATATTAAATCTCTCTGAATTATTAATACAATATTGTAAGGCTTTAACTAGATCACTACTCACCCCACCACCAGTAGAATTTAAAATCTTAACAGCAACAATATTAGCTTCTGGAGCAACGCCTTTAACAACACCGTTTGCAGCAATTATTCCTGCAACATGTGTCCCATGACCATGTAAATCTCCTATTGAGCTATATTGTTCATTTAAACCATTTGGACAACAACTACTATTAACACCCTCAGGTAGACTACAAAAACAAACCTCCTGAATAATTCTGTTTTCGAAGGCTTCATGATGACTAATTCCAGTGTCTATAACGCAAGCACTTACTCCTTTACCTGTTAAATATTCCCCATTTTTTTGTAAAGAATTAGCTAAATCTGCTTTTATCAAAGGAATAGAATCAGTTAATAATAAATTAAAGGGGTAATCATAATAAACTGCATTTACCCCCTTCTCTAAAATTTCTTCTAACTGAGCTAAATTAACTTTAGCACTAAAACCACCATTAAAAGTACTAATTGAATTAATATTGTAACCTTCTTTAATATAATCGCCCTCAACTATAACTAATGCATAATCATTGTCTTCTAATACACGATAAATCTGAGGATCAACATACATTTGGGGAGAATTAATAAAAAAACCAGTAATAGAATCTATACCCCTTGGACCTATTGCCAACAAGAATAATAATAAAAAGACTAAAACCACAAAAATATAAAAAACATTCTCATTCTCATGAAAATAAGCACGTATTGGATGTTTCTTCTTCCTCATTTTTAATAAATAACCTTAACTTATTTAAAAACTTTTCCTAAAGAATTTTTAGCTAAATTTTCATCCATTCCTAAAATTCTACAAAAAGCTAACATATCGTTAACTCCTTTTAATTCTAATTCATCTTTAGCAAAACTAAAAAAAGCGATATCTACTTTATATTTTTTACATAATCTAATATTTTGCATAACCCTTCCATAATCTAAATAATCTCTTAACATACCCAAGCTTATACCAATAATTACATTATTTTCTCTAGCTAACTTACAAATAGTCTGATTTAATCCTGAATTCCTAAAATGCAAATTATCTATTCCTCTTACATTATGGGGATTCAACAACATATCGACTTTTTTATCTCTAACTGCGCTATTATTAACATTTAAATCGCCCCCATTAATCACATTTAACTTACTAAAATCTTCTTTAAAAATTAAGTTACTATAACCTAAAAATTTAGCTAGTTTCAAAGATTCATCACTCCTACTAAATTGAACTATATCAAAATACATGAAGATATTACAAACAAAACACTTTTAAATATTATTCCTATTTCAAATCTAAGATTACAATGGAGCATCTCCCCAAACACATAGGAATTATCTTAGATGGTAACAGAAGATACGGCAAAAAACATCTGGCTGATCAACTAAAAGGTCATAATAAGGGGGCAGAGGTAGTAGAACAATTATTTGAATGGATACAGGAATTCAACATCCCACAAATAACATTATATGCTTTTTCAATAGAAAACTTTCAAAGATCTAAACTCGAAGTTAATACATTAATGGTTATTATGAAAAATTATTTTCAAAAATTAATATCTCATAAAAAACTATATCAATATAAAATAAGAATATTAGGAAAAAAAGAATTATTTCCTAAAGATATCCAAGAGATTATGAATAAAATAGAAATTAAAACAATTAACAATAAACCATACATTGTTAATTTTTGCATGGGTTATGGGGGTAGATTAGAGATAGTAGATGCAGTAAAAAATATAATCAAAAAAAATTATAAAGAAAAAGAAATAACAGAAGAATTACTAACTAAAAGTATGTATTATCAAGAAGAGCCAGACCTAATAATTAGAACATCAGAACAAAGATTATCTGGATTTTTAACTTGGCATTCAATTTATTCAGAAATATTATTTTTACCAAACCTATTTTGGCCTGAATTTACTAAGGAAATATTTAAATCTTGTCTTGAGGAATATTCAAATAGGCAGAGAAGATTTGGGAAATAGTTAAAACAATGAAAAAACATAATTTAACAAACCATTCAAATAATTATACCTATCTTTTTGATTATTCTCAGTATTTAGATTATCTT
>DATDVT010000018.1:0-9038 GCA_035289905.1 Candidatus Nanoarchaeia archaeon | reverse complement strand
TAAATCTGTTTTTATATTTTTAATTTGTTTCAAAGATAATTCTCTTGCTAAAATTACTCTTTTAATTCCTAGTTTTTTATATAATTCTAAAGATTTTGAGTTTGCTACTGATGCTTGGGTAGATAGATGTATTGGAATTTTGTATTTATTTGCCATATTAACAACTGCTAAATCCCAACAAATTATTGCGTCTATTTGTGATTCTTTTGCTTTTTTTATTATGTTTTCTATATCTTTTAATTCTTTATCAAAGACAATTGTGTTTAGGGTTAAATAACATTTTATTTTATTTTTATGACAAATTGTACTTATTTTTTTAATATCTGAAAATTCAAAGTTTTTGGTTTTAACTCGCATATTTAACTTTTTAATTCCAAAATAAATAGCATCAGCTTTTGCTTCTATTCCTGCTCTTAATGATTCCCAGTCTCCTGCTGGTGCTAGAAGTTCCATAAATTATTGGATATAGAAAAGATTTTAAAAGTTTTTAAAGACAATTTGGCCTCTTAGTTGACCAGAGACAATTTCTTTTGCTTTTGCAGTTATTCGTTTAGAATTTGTTAAATAAATTACTGGTAAATGTTTTTGTTGTGCTTCTGCATATGCTAAAAATATGTCTTTTTCTGTTACAGATTTTTGATCTTTTGCTTTTAATAGATAATTTAAATTTCCTACATTTGATGGTATTTTAATTATAAAATTAAATTCTTTTGCTTTATTAATAGTTTCAATTCCTATAACTTCTATTTCGTTTTCTCCAAGAAAATCCAATACTTGCTTATAAAATTGACCTTCTGCTGAGATTGACTTTTTTTTACTTGGTTTTTTGATTGGCTCTTGAATTAATGGTTCAAATACTAGTTGTTTTTCTTCTAATTTTCCTCTTTGTTCTTCTTTAACCTCTTCTTTTTGTTCTTGTATTTGTGTTGTATCTTGGACTGATTGTTCTTCTTGTAGTATTTTGTAGATGTTGTCTTTTGCTTGATCTGGATTGGTAAGATAAAATTTCCAGAATATTTCTGTTCCTTCTTTGGTTGTTACTTGGAGAGGAATAGCAAAATCCTTTAGATCTTTTAAGGCTATTCTTTGCCATGGTTCTAATGATTTTTCTCTTAAAATTTGTTTATCTTTAATAAATTCAAATGCTTCTTTTTCTTTACCTTTAAGACTGGCGTATATTCTTTCACCTAATTTTTCTTCTTGACCTGGTAGAAAATAAAGGGGTGATGATCCAATTTTTGAGTTACTAATTCTAATTAATTTTCTAGATGCTAATTCAGATAACATTGCTGAAGCAAAGATTATATCAGTATTGACATGTTTAGATACTTGGATTGGAAGTACTGGTCCAATCAGTTTTATATATTGCAAAATCTTTTCTCTTACATCTGACATAGATATGTAGTTTCATTAAGGGTTTAAAAGAATTTTGGAATTGTTGCGAATATTTTTTTATTAACTTTCTTCAATTACTTTTAAGAATTTAAATCCTATTGGATGGAATTAATCCATTTCATATAGTAATTCTCTATTTAGTTTGTTTTTCAAAGCATTTGTCTATAATATCTAAAGACCATTAGAATGTCAACACCTTCTTGCTTAAGTTTCCCATTTAAATAGTAATAAATGGCACATCTCTCTTTATTCATCATTAATTAAAAAGAAGTTGTATACAAAGCCTAGGGCTACCTGTCTTGCGGAGGGACAGGTGCCCTTAGGAATATGGATAATAATCTAATAAGATTATTACTTATAAAATTTACGGTTTTAACCATTTAACTTCATAGTAAGTTACAGAACCTTCTACGTCTACAATTCCTAATAATAATCTTTTTCTTGTTGAATGTGCAACTCTATTTTTTGCAGCAAATTCATACCAAGTTAATACTTCTCCTTCTGAGACTGGATAGACTACCCATTTAGCATGGTCTTCTCCAGGTTTTATTCCACGATCGTAAACCCTGAAATCTGCTCCAAATTTTAGAGCTGTTTTAACTATGTATCCTCTTTTTCTAAGGTCTTCAAATACAAAATATCTAAGTTGAAAATTAGGTTCTAGTTTTATTACTTTTTTTAAAAATTGTTCTGTAGATAGTGGTTTATTTTTATTATTTAAGATCACTAATTTTTTTCTTTCAATTAAATACATGGCTTCTAGTAAGGAATATTGGATTTTTTTATTATCTAAAATCTCTCCATATCGTGATTTATCAAATAGATCTTTAGCTAAATCTGTTGTATCTACGATCAGGTTATTTCCTATCCATTTGATAATAATTTGTTCTTCCATCTGAGTTTAGTAAAATGAAGTATATAAAAAGTTTTTTATATTGATTCTTTTTAATTATATTTAATGAAAATTATATTTTTAGGCACTTCAGGAATGCAACCAACTAAAGATAGGAATCAATCAGGAATTTATCTTAGTTATGGTAACACTAAATTATTGATTGATTGTGGTGAGGGTATTCAGAGACAAATGAATATTACTGGGTTAAAGGTTCCAAAGTTAAATAAGATTTTAATAACTCATTTGCACGGAGATCATATACTTGGATTAGGAGGTTTGATTTTTAATTTATGTGCTAATGAATTTAAAGGTACTTTAGAAATTTATGGGCCTAGAGGAATAAAGGAATACTATAAAAATATGATAAATTTTTGCTGTGTAGAAAGAATTAAGATCATAATAAAGGAGATAAAAGAAGGCAAGGTTTATGAAGATAAATTATATAAGGTATTTTGTAAAAAATTAAAACATACTTCTTTATGCTATGGGTTTAGATTTGAAGAAAAACCAAGAAGAAAAATGAATTTAGATTATTTAAAAAAAATAGGTTTAATTCAAAACCCTTTGATAGGTGAATTACAAAGAGGCAAAGATATTTTATGGAGGGGGAAAAAAATAAGAGTTAAAGATGCTACTTATTTAATAAAAGATAAAAAAATTGCATTTGTTTTAGATACTGCTTATTGTAAAAATGCTGTTAAACTTTCTAGAGGGGTTGATATTTTAGTTTGTGAATGTACTTTTTTAGATGAAAAGAAAAAGAAAGAAGAATATAACCATTTAGATGCTAATGATGTAGCTAAAATTGCTAATGAGGCTAATGTAGAAAAAGTAGTGGTAACCCATTTTAGTCAAAGGTATAAAAATACGGATATGATAAAAAATAAAATAAAAAAAATTTTTAAAAAAGAGGTTGTTTGTGCTAAGGATTTTTTAGAATTAAATCTTTAATGTCATTATAATTTTTGAAAATGAAGATATCTTTAGTTAAACTTGTACCTACTGTAATCAAAAGTCTTAATATAAAATGGAAGGTTATGAATGTATAAATTAAAAAAGTAGAGGTAAGTTGTGGTGTTAAATCTTCTTTTATGTATGAATATAAACTAATTAGGGATATTCCTAAAAGACTAATTATTCCTAAAATAATTAGAATTATTATTGTTTTTTTTGGTGTTTTTTTAAAAATTAAATATGATTGTTTAAGAATTTTGAACGTTCTTTTTTCTCCATAGAAGAGGATTGGATCTATAAACAAAAAAGCAAGACTATAAAATAAAAATAAGAGGATAATTATCAAAGTTGATATTAATTCTAATGACTTAAAAAAGGCTAAATAACCTACAATAAGGAGGGGAATTAAATATAAAATAATTATACATATCTTTAATTTTATTAGTCCGGGGATAAACTTTTTTGATTGTTTTATTATTTCCTTAAGTTTAAATTTTTTATTTGCTATTGTTTCTTTAATTAAAGTATATTTTGTAGCTATTAATGAAATTCCGGCTAAGAGGCTTATTAAGATCGCAATTAAACTTGTGATCATTAATTTTATTAAATCTGGGGTATTATTCATTATTTTTGTGAATTCAGCTTTAATTAAATCAAAAGAGTTTATATTAAAAATATGACTTAGGTTATTTATATAGACAAGTAAAAATGTGAGTATTAATGTAATCAAAACAAGAATAATATCTGGTATCCATAATTTTTTGTTTTTTAATAAACTAAAACTAAAGGATAATCTTTCTTTAAATTCTTGCATATAATAAATTATGTTAATTACTTTTTAAAGTTTTGCTTGCATAATTTTTATAAACTAGATTGTTAATAAAAAAATTATGAAAAAGGCTTGTGTGGTTTATTATTCATTATTTAATCATGTAGAGAGACTTGTTGGGATTTTGGATGAAAAATTAGAAGTAGATAAATATAAAATAGAGACTAATGGGAATAAATTTTGGGTGGTTTTTTCTCAAATGTTTGGTTTTGGTAAGATAGATTTTCCAATAGTTGATTTAGATAATTATGAAATTATTTATTTAGCAGGTCCTGTTTGGAATAGTAAATATGCTAGACCTTTAAGAAAGTTTTTTGACAAACATAATTGGAAGAATAAAAGGATTAAATTGATTATAAGTTGTGGAATCAATCAAGGGAAAACTGTTGATTTAATAAAAGAAAGTTTATTAATATCTGGTGGAGAATTAATTACCTATAAGGTTTTTAAAAATGGAGAAGGAGACATTAGTAAAAAAATAGATGAATTGATTGGTTAAAATGGATCCGGTTTTAGTTAATATTTTTGGGTTAGAAATTAGGTGGTATGGCCTTCTAATGATGCTTGGTTTTATTTTTGGTTATTTTATATTATTAAAAATTAGAGGAGATGTATCAAAAGTAAAAATTGAAGAGTATCTTTTATACATGTTGGTTGGAATTATACTTGGTGCAAGATTAGGAGAGATTATTTTGTATGAACCATTGTATTATCTTAGTAATCCGCTAAAGATATTTTATGTTTGGGAGGGTGGTTTAGCAAGTCACGGTGCTTTAATTGGTGGAATACTGGCTAATTATTTATTTTGTAAAAAAAATAATTATAGTTTTTATAAAATGGCAGATAAGGCTGTAATTCCTATTGCTTTTGGCGCTATGTTTGTTAGAATTGGTAATTTTATTAATGCTGAGTTATGGGGAAGAATAAGTAATTCTGTTTTTAGTGTTAACGTTAATGGTGAAATGAGACATCCTTCTCAATTATATGAGGCGTTTAAAAATCTTTTAATTTTTGGTATTTTATTATTTTTAAATAGAATAAAAAGAAAAGAGGGTTATATGTTTTGGATGTTTATTTTTTTGTTTGGAGTATTTAGATTTATTGTTGAGTTTTGGAAGGATTGGTCAACTTATTTAGGTTTGACTCCGGGTCAATGGTATAGCCTTCCTTTAATTTTATTTGGTTTTTATTTTTTAAAAAAAAGAGTGATAAATAGGTGAACTTAGAACAACAATATAAAAATTTGATTGGGAGTAATTTGTTTGAAGAGTTAAATGAAAGAATTGAGGATTTAACTAGAAAAAAAATTTTAATGGTTTATAGCGATAATAGTAAAAAAAATTTAGGAATTTTGTTAGAAGATTTTAGCGAATTTGTGAATGAGTTTAAAATTAATTTTAATTTTTGTAAATTTGTATGTAATTTTTCTATTAAAGAAGATTATTTTAAATCGTTTAATGATTCTATTGAGCATAATTTAGATTTGGTAGCTTGTTTAGATGAATATGATGTTATTATTGTTCATGATTTGACTTGTTTAGGTTTAATTAAATACAAAAAAAATAATAAATGGATTGCGGATATTCATGGAGAGATAGAGAATTTTTTTGAAGAAATGTTAGATATGTATGATGCAAGGATTGTTAGTTCAGAAATGTATAAATTGAATGACAAATATAATGTGATCATACCTGGAATTAATCCTTTTTCAGATAAAAATAAAGAAATAAATAGTCAAGCAATAATAGCCAAATATAATCTTCCTATGAACAAACCAATAGTATTAGAGATTGCTCATTCTAATAATTTTATTGATTTTGTTAAAATTTGTGAGAATATTTATGGGTTAGGGGTGGATTGTACTTTTGTTTTTGCTTGTTTAGAACAGATTAATTTTGAGGTTAATGGGATTATTGAGAATAATTTATATGTACTCTCTGAAAGGAATGATTTACTTATTAATGCTCTACAAAGAGAAGCAATTTGTGTGATTGATTCAAGTGATAATCTTGATTTATTATTAAATATAAAGGAATCTTTATGGAAAAGAACTTCTATTATTTGTAAAGGAAGGGCTGATCTTGAATTATATTATAAATCTGCTGTTTATTTAGTTGATATGATTCATCCTTTAAAAATTGCCGAACATGTTGTTTATTTAGCAAATAATAAACATAAAATAAAAGAGATTGGGAGCCAAGGAAGAGATATAGTCTTAAAAAATAATTTATTGATACATTATGCTATTGATTATTTTGATTTGATTAACTCTTTATTTTATTAAGATATACTTTGTGAATTCCTTTTATTCTTTTTATTCTATCAATTAGATCGATTAATTTTGTAGTTTCTTTTATATCTGCTAAAAAACTACAAAGTATTTGATCTGTGTATACTGGTTTTCCTTTAACTGCTGAAATATTAATATTTTGACTGGAAACCGTATTTAAAATTTCTGCGAATATTCCAATTCTATCTTGTGCTTCTATGTTTATACCTATAGACTCTTTAAAACTATCTTTCCACTCTACATAAATTCTTTTTTTTTGTTTTTCTTCTATATTTTTACAATTTATTTTGTGAATGCTTATTTTTTTTTCTCCGAGATTTATTCCAATAATTTTATCTCCTGGTAAAGGTTTACAGCATAAAGAAAATTTTATTTTTGCATCTTTTGCGCCTTGGATTTTAACTAAATTTTCTATAATTTCTTTAGTTTCTGAGGTTTCTTTTCTCAAAAATGCGTTTATTACTGGTCTTCCTTTTTCTCTTAAATAATGTCTTATTTTTGATCTTGCTTTTTCTGTAACTACAAATGATAACCAGTCTTTAGATGGGTTTTGTGTTTTTGAGGTAACTATTTCTACAATATCTCCATTTTCAAGTTTTGTTTTTATATTTCCAAATTTAGAATTTATGATTGCACCAGTACATTTATCTCCTATATCTGAATGTATTGAATAAGCAAAATCTAGGGCTGTTGCTCTTTGTGGAAGTTCTACTACTTTTCCTTTTGGAGTTGAAATATAAATTTTATCAGCAAAGAAATCTACTTTTGATGTTAAGGATTTTTCTTGGTCTATTGTTTCTTTTAAAAGTGTGAGTTGTTTATCAAATGCTTTTTCAGTTGAAAGACCTTTATATGCCCAATGAGCTGCTATACCTTCTTCATTGTAATGGTGCATTTCTTTAGTTCTAATCTGTATTTCTGTTGGACTATCCTCTAAACCTTTTACAGTTGTGTGCAAGGATTGGTAACCATTAGGCTTAGGTTCTGAGATATAATCTTTGAACCTTCCTTCTATCGGAGGCCATAATTTATGAATTAAATCCAATATTTTGTAACAATCCTCTATTGATTCTGTAATTATTCTTATTGCGATTAAATCAGTCATTTCAGCAAAATTATAGGCTCTATCTTGTATTTTTTTATAAATGCTGTAGATGTGCTTTGCTCTTCCATACAAATCTGCTTGGATATTATGTTGATGAAGATTTTTCTCTATAATCTTCTGTGTTTTTCTTATTCTAATTTCCCTTATCTCTCTTTTTTCTTGTAATTTTTCTTTTATTTCTTTAAATTTTTTAGGGTTAAGTATTTTGAAAGCTAAGTCTTCTAGCTCCCATTTTAACATACCTATGCCTAATCGATAAGATAGTGGAGCATATATCAACATAGCTTCAGAAGCTATTTTCTTTTTTTCTGTACTTTTTAATTTTTTAGATGATCTTAGGTATTCTAATTTATTTGAAATCTGAATAAATAAAACTCTAATATCTTTTGTTGCTGTTAAAAATATTTTCCTTAGATCTTCTGAAGACTGATTTTCTATTTTTGCTTCTAAAATCTTTATTTTTTCTAAATCTTCTAAAATCTTTATTTTTTCTTTTGGAAAATCTTCATGCTTGAATTGTGTATCTTGGAGTAAAGAGACAGTAATTGTAGTTGTATCTAGACCTAAGCCTGCAAGAATCATTGAGGCATTATAATTATGTTCTCTTATTCTAATTTTTTGCTTTTCTAGGTTTTTGAAAGCCTTTTCTAAATACTTAAAATTAGCTTCTTTGTTGTACCTTAATATTTTCTTAGCCAATTCTGTGATTAACATAATAATTTTATTAGGTATAATCTTTTAAAGGTTTCCTGATATGGCTTTAAGATGAATAAAAAGTGGATTTTATTACTTATCCTTTTTATACTTGGATTTTTTATAAGAATTGCAAAAGAAAAGCACCTAATTCATTGGTTGGATGAAACAGTATATTTACAGATGTCAGAGGTTATTTTTTCAGATGTTTAAAGATTTAATTAAAATTAGAATTAATGATTTTAAAGGAAAATATAACTAGTTTTATAAAATTATAGTTTTTCTTCTTATTATGGATCTATCTAGGCAGGTTATATTTGAGCATATTGGAAAAGAAAAACAGAAATTAATAGAAAAAGCCAAAATTGCTGTAATTGGTATTGGAGGATTGGGAACAGTAGTTAGTGAATTGGTAGTTAGGTCAGGGGTTGGTAATTTATTAGTTATAGATAGGGACTTTGTAGAGGAGAGTAACTTACAAAGACAAAGTTTATTTTTAAAACAAGATGTTGGTGAGTTAAAGGCTTATGCTGCAAAGAAAAGATTAAGAGAGATTAATCCTGAACTTAAGGTAAAAGCAGAGATTATTGATTTGAACTATAAGAATATTAATCTTTTAGATGGAATTGAATTTATCGTAGATTGTAGTGATAATATGTATACTAGATTTTTAATTAATGAATATTGTTTGAAGAACAATAAAAAATGGGTTTATGGTAGTGTTGTTGGGGCTAGAGGTATGGTTAAGGTTTTTGATGGCAAAAATTGTTTTAAATGTTTATTTAGTGAACCGAGTGAAATAATTGAAGGATGTAGTAGATTGGGGGTAATTAATACTGCAGTTTACTCTATTGCTTCTTTGCAGGTAATGCAAGTG
>DATDVT010000017.1:0-6765 GCA_035289905.1 Candidatus Nanoarchaeia archaeon | reverse complement strand
TGTCATTACTAACCAGTAAGATATTTAGTATTTAAGAGTTTTGGTATGTATTTTGTGCTACTAAAAGTGCACAACTCTTCCGAGGTTATCTGGTTATAAAAAATTTTAGAGATGTTGAACGAAGTGAATGCATCTCAGCTCTCCAGAGGGTATCTGGGTTTAAAGGTTTTGGAAGGGTATTGAATAAATTTTAAGTCTATATATAAATCTCAGAATGTTAGTTATACAAAAGTAAAAGCTCACTTTATTAATTAATCTCTTCTTTTTTTTTATGTTATAATCAATTTATATAATTCTAGAATAATTTAAGACAAAACAGTTTTATATTTGAATAGTTTGTTGAATTTGTTCTACTACTTGTTCTTGCGTTTGGGGTTGAATTGATTCTGATAATTGTTGTTCTAGAGGTTGTTCTCCTACTTGTTCTTCTGTAACCTCTTGTTTTCTTAATTTAACTACAATTGCATAAATAACTGCTCCAATAAGCGGAAGTAAAATTATTATTAATAACCACATTATTTTTTTTGGATGTTTTGATTTAATTACATCAATTAACATTAAAGCCCATATAATAAAAGCAATAGCTGTTGCAGTACCATATAGAATCATAGATATTAATTCCATAAAATTAAATTATTTTTATATTTTATAAAGTTAATCCTTAAAATATTTTTCTAATTCTTTGATAATTTTAGGTATTTCTGTAACGGCTTCTTTAACTGTTTCTAAATCTATTGAATCTCCATAATAATTAATTCCGTTTCTTAACCTTCTATATCTATCAAATTTAGAAAAGATTGATCGTTCTTTTAGAATATCTCTTAAAAAATAACCGATAGATTCATGATCTAAAAATTTATAACCTTTTAAATAACCTATTGCTTCACAACATTCCCTTAACCCTTCATAAAGCTCTCTTAATATCGTTTTAGAGGTAGTTATATTTAACGGAATAATTTTTGCAGTTTCTATTGCTTGAGTTGAAGAATTAAATAAACTTGAAGCTCTGATTTTATTTATATGAACACTTTCAGTTTTTTCTTCTTTTAAACTGTTTTCAAAGTTCATAATTCTAATTCTCCTGATAAAACTATTCCGTTACAAATATTACTTTTTAATGAAATATTTAGATTTTTCCATTGAGATTTATTAAATTTATGCAAACTTATTTTTTTATTTAGAATTTTTTCATATTTGCTCAATGCGAATTCTTTTTCTACATTTGTGATTAAACAAAGATCAATATCACTAGTTAAAGTGTCTGTAGCTGAGGCATAGCTGCCGAATAAGATTATAATTGGGAGATCATAGGCTTTTTCTAAATCTCCTATAATTTTTGAGGTTCTGATCTTTTCTAAATTGTAATATAATTTTAAATTTAATGTTTTTTTTGATAGGATTAACTGATAAAAAGAATAAATTCCTTCTTTTTTAATTGTTAGAAATTCTTCTTTAACTAAACTATTTAAATGTTGTCTTACTGTAGTATGATTTATTTTTAAAACTCTTGCTAATTCTCGAATACTATACCTTTTATTTGGGGCTTCAAAAAAAGGTTTTAATATAATTTCCATGTGGAAATAAATGTTTACAGTTGTTTATAAATCTTTCCATTTATTCTTCTAAGAATTCTACTGAAGGATATTTTATTAGATCTGAATCACAATTATCATCAAATTCACATTTGCATAACCATGTATTCTCCTGATAAGTTGGATCAGTGTCATCATCACTGTCTTCACATGTTGCCCCTGGGTTTTTAACATTTAATTTTGTTAAACCCGTAATTGTAGGTACTTTATCTTCTCGCAGTAAAAGATTTACTGTTGGTTTTGAATTCCCATCTAAATCTACTTCATTATAATCTAAAATAATATAAATTGTGTAAGGATCACTTGTAGTACTTTTTACAATTACTTGTTTTAATGTACCCTCATTTACAATATAGTCTTCACAATCAGTTAAAACAGTAACAATATCTCCTGAATCTAATTGATCACATACATCTCCAAGTAAAACCTTTGAATCATACTTCCAATAAACTAAATCATTAAATGGATCAATATTAAATTCACCCCCACTTAAATCTAAATTAACAACTCTTTGAGCACCTGGACCACCCCTTATTGCTTCTCTTATATTATCATCTAAATTTGACATTGTTTCTTTTGTTTGTAAAATTGTATTTTTATCTCTAATCCTATTTACTACTGGAGTTCCAGCAGCTAATAAAATTGAGATTATTATAATTCCTATACCAAAATAAAGAACTGCTGATATCCAAGTACTATCACCTTTTTTATTCATACAGAAATTAATTTGTTTTAGTATTTTTAAATATTATTAAAATTATTTCTTATATTAGTTATATCTTCATTTGTTAAACTTTTCATATAAGTTTTTAATTCAATACAAAAATTTTGTGCTATTTTTAACTTTTCAGAGCATTGTTCTTTGCTAATTGGTTCAGAATTAGAGAATGGCATGTAATATTGATTGTCAATTCTATCTTTTTTAAACGCTAAAAATATTTCATGTAATTTATCTTGATTAAAAAGAATTTTTAATAGAATTACTGCTGCAGAATGATTTTCACATTTGATTCCACATTTATAAAATAGTGCTGTAACAACATTATATATTGAATAATATGCTTCACTTATTGCATTTTCATAAATTCCTGCATCAAATACTGCTTTAGCAGCAGCTTTGCATTTTTCACTTTTAATTAGATATGATTTTGAGATTTCTTCAGAAATTTCAATAAGTTCTAAATTTCTTTTTTCTTTTAATTCATTCAAAAAATTTGAGTTTTTCATAATATAATTCAGTACCTTTTATAATTACATGATTTTTAATAATTTCTTTTATTAATAGATCATTACAATTAAATTTTCCTGTTTTTATATTGAATAGATCATTTCTAATCTTTTCTTTTGTTTCCATATAAAGGTCTATATCACTATTTTCTTTGGGTATTCCTTTTGCGTAACTTCCAAATAGAATAATTAAATTACTTTTTTCTAAAATATCTTCGAAAATAGTCATTAATTTTGGATATTCTATTAATAACTTTATACATTTATAATTTTCAGAAGCAATAACTGCTTTTTGAGATATTAGATTTTTTTTAAGAAAATAAACCTTATTTTTTCCTTCTGTTTTATAGTCTATAATATTTTGTTTTCTTAATTCAAAAAGTTTTCTTGAAAGGGTAGCAATTGGAATTTTAGTTAGTTTTGATATTTCTCTTAGATGATTTTCACTTTTAATTAAGGCTAAAATAATTTCAAAATCTAAATTGTTCCATTTTTGGATCATATGTTTCTTAAATAGTTTTTATATTTAAATGTTTTTATTTAATGCATTTTTTATAAAAAGATATAAAATGAGATATTAAAAATTAATTTGTTTTAGTATTTTTAAATATTATTAAAAAAAGAAAAATTTAAGCTACAGCAACTGTAACTTCTTGAGAACATGCTCCATCAGCAGTATCATCACCATCAACATCTACCCAAGGGATTATACCTACTTTTGCTATATCTAGTGTAGATCCCTGAGCATCCAGAAGAACACAAGGAAATACTTCAAAAGGAGCAACACCATCAGTAATTGCATCACAACCCGTTAGATCTATGAAAATAGAAGTACCATCTGCTCCAACATTTGTACCATCTGGTCCTGCAGTACCTAATCCTTCCCCTGCAATACCATATCCTCTAATTGTTAATTCTATAATTTTTCTTTCATTTTTATTATCTATAAGTAAAGTAGGTTCGGAACCCATCAATCTATACTCTAAATTTAATCCTGTTAATTGATTACATGCAGAATCTAAATCTAATTTTTTTTGAGATTCTTCTGTTGAACTCCTCATTAAATCTCCACCCCATTTAAAAAACACTGCACCCAGAACTATTACAAAACCAATTATTAGGACTGTTGCAATTAATGGTGAAATACCTTTTTTATTTATTTTCATATTTAATCCCCTCCTTTTTTTATGTACAGCTTATTACAGCTGCTTGATCAGGACATGTTAATAACCAACCACCTTCCATTATCATTGGAATGACCTCTACTGTTGAAACTAGAGGATTTAAATCCTCAGTTAAACTTAATTCTACTGTATCTCCTTGTTTAACACTTTGTTCGTGAGTTATTGTAGTTGAACCTATTTGATCCTTATCAAATGCTCTTGCTCTAACACCTGCAAGCAACTCCTCACCTTGATTTTCTACTTTAAAGATCAACTGTGGATTTGTATTAGAACAAGCAGTTGCACTAATTTTTACTTTTTCAAAACAAGTTGTTTCAGCTAATTTTTTAGCTGCATTTTTTTCAATTTGCTCTTGAATTGTATCTCTTGCAAAAATCCAGATTACACCAGCAAGAACTATAACAAAACCAACTATTAAGACTGTCGCAATTAATGGTGAAATACCTTTTTTATTTATTTTCATATTTTAATTACACCTCTTTTGTTTTTTTAAAGGTTTTTATTGATTAATACCTCTTCTATTTTTGTAATAAATTCTTCAACATCTCCTAAATCACCTATTGCTACTCCCCCAAAGATTAATGAAGTGGCTTCATATTTCTCTTTTTATTTAAACTAGTTTACTAATTAGATCTTCGCTTATTGTATAAGCTTTAATTTGTTTTAGTTCTAAATCATTTTCTTTGTGAATATAATAATATTCTAAAACAGTAATTGTAGCAACATAACTTTTTGAGTTTAAGCCCAATTTCACTAGAGCAGATGTGTACATTGAATAATAATTACCCAATCAAAAGATTCGAAGCTGTAAGATAACTTAAAAGATTTTTTAATTCTTTTTGATCTGACAATTTAAATAAAATATTAGCTAAAGTTATATTTTTACGTACTTTTGTCAAAAGTGGTTTTTCTAAGTAAATATATTTTGAATTATTAAATAATTGTTCTTTTCTTATGATTTCAATCTTTTTCTTTAATACACCTGTTCTTGCCATAAAGAGAAATTCCCGATCTTCTAACTTCTTTTCCAAAGTTTAATTCTTTTGTTTTCAACATTTTTTTAAATTCATAAATATCACTAATTATTGGACCAATCTTTAGATTATTAGAATATTGATAACTTGTACATTCCCTTTCGATTAAATTTCTTAAAACCTTATTTTTTAAGTGATTTATAATAAATAACAAGAATACTATTCACTTTTATATAAAGTTATGCGATTGCTGAACTTAAGTCAATTGTTGCTGACGAAGATGTGCAAATTATTTGTGATTCTAAAACATTTAAATCAAATTCTCCTTCATATTCTGGATTTTTAATTACTGGAGTTAATTGAACTTTATTTTGATCACAAAAAATAGGGTTAACATCAATAGATTTTCCTGGCAAAATCGCGTCATCAAAAGTTATATCTACACTTGTTCCTCCTTCAGGAGCCATAATAATGTGATATATTGAAAAAGAACCTTTATTTTTTACTGTTGCAAGTCCACTATATAAATTATAAGTATCTCCTATATTACAATTTGTATAACCCTCAATTACAGTAGGATCCCCACTAGTTTCAGTAATTGCAATTGCAACTTCATCACAATATTCATTCTCTCCACCCAGAGTATTACTAAAATCTTTTTCTTTCGCAGATTTTATTAAAAAATTTCCAACTATTCCTGCAAGGACAATAGTCATACCAATTATTAAAACTGTTGCAATTAATGGTGAAATACCTTTTTTCATAATCTTATTAAATTGTTGTTTCTTTTAAATATTCTTCTAAAAGTCAAGTAACCATTTATATATTGTGGTAATTTTTTTGCTATCTATTTTTATTTCTTCAGATTGTTCATAAGTTAATATAATTCCTTCCTTGAGTTTGAATTTATCCATAACTTCAACTAAACCAGCTATCTCTCTTTCTTTGTTGATTTCATTAATTAGATTGCATACTTGTATTGCTTCAATTATTTTAGTTCCTTCTTTTATTAAAAAATCACATTCATTTTTGTTTGAATAATAATATACTTCTTTCTTTCTTCTTTTTAGCTCTATAAATACTAAGTTCTCAAGGATTCTTCCTCTATTTTCCGAAAAGTTCGAGCCACAAACTAGATTAAATGCTGGGTCGATTAAATAAATTTTTCTAGGAGAATTAAGTTGTTCTTTTAAAGAATAAGAAAATTTTAGTAATTCAAAGAAAAGATATGAATTACTTAAATAAGAGATGTACTCTTTAACAGTTATGGCATTGCCTAATTTTAAGGTCTTTTTTAATGAATTATAAGTAAAAGGCAGGGCAATGTTTGTACCTAAAATATTTATTAATTCTTTGATTATTTTTTGTCTTCTTATAGAATACCTTGTTATTATATCTTTATAAGAATTGCAAAAGAAAACCAACTAATTTATTGGTTGGTTGAATTTTGCACTGGACATGGACATACAAAATATATAAATAAATTTCACTTAGTTTAGTTATGATAAGTTACAAGTTTCGATTATACCCTAATAAAGAACAACAAAAACGATTAGAATTATCTTTAGATATTTGTAGAATAACCTATAATGAACTTCTTTCAGAGTTAAATAGTGGATTTACTAAATTAGAACTATCAAATTATCCTTTAGATTTAAAGGCTTGTTACCCAGAAATGAAGAACGTATATTCTAAATCATTACAAGTAGAGAATGATAATCTTTTTAGAAATCTTAAAGGGCTATCAGAATCGAAGAAAAATGGAAATAAAGTTGGAAGATTAAGATT
>DATDVT010000016.1:0-4583 GCA_035289905.1 Candidatus Nanoarchaeia archaeon | reverse complement strand
TATGATGAGCAAGGGAGACAATATAGCAATCCAAAATTTATTAAAAGAATTAAGGAAAGAAAATGAGAACATATTATGTAGGAGCAGAAACAACTCATGAAAAATGTTTTGTAATATCAGTGCTTTTTTGAGCGTGTTTTTTCTTCTGATATCCAGATATTTTGCCTTATAGGGTTCATTTTCCATGGTTTTTATCTCCTTTTTCGTTTTTTGGAGATATAAACTCTGTAGTCAACGTGATGCCAAAACTTAAGGTTTATAAACAAAAACTAATCTCAAGCTCATATATGCCGTCATCGCCTAATCCGGTATGGCACTAGAATAATAAAATTATGGTGTACCTGGAAACTACTGGATTGAAAGCTAGACCCGCAAGGGTATCCCGGTTCAAAATGAATCTTTTTAGAAAAAAGCTTCGACAAAAAACTAAAGAGATAATGAAAGTCCGGGTGACGGCGTAAGAATCAACGGGTAAAATGCCGGATTTTATATGTCTGCTTTTTGCCCGTATTCTACATCATATAAACAGCTAATTCTAAAAAACAAAATATGGATAGAAGAGAAATATATGGTAATGGAAAAATAAATGCTAGGGTTAAGGAAGAAAAGTTATTAGAGAATATAGATATAAGCTCTAAAAATAGGGAATTAATTAGGAATTTTATTTCCTACTTAGCTTCTACTGGATCTGGAGAATTAAGAACAACCAAATTATCTTCACAATTGAGAAGAATAGTATTAATAATAAATAAAGATTTAGACAACACAAACAAATTAGATCTACAAAATTGTATCAATAAAATAACTCTGAAAAAGAACTTTCAGATGCTACAAAATCAGATTATAGGCGTTGTTTAAAACAGTTTTATAAGTGGTTTAAAGATGAAGATAAAAGAATTTATTCTAATCTAGAAGAAGAAAGAAATAGTTCAATTAAATTTTATAAATATATAGAAAGAGAAGTTTCTTCTTCATATAAAAGAAAACAAATAGATCCAAATTCTATAATAACAGAAGATTCTCTTCAAACAACGGCTGATGATGTAGAAAATATTTTTTAACAAAAATATATCGAAGAGCCAGACCATGAAAATAACATCGTAAAAATCTATCAACCGAAGATTAAAGAGAATCGACAAATAACAAACCACGGAAAAGAAATACGAAAAAGAAAAATACAAAACAACAACTGAAGTATATGAAGGAATAAAGGGATTCAAATCATTCTACGACTGGACATTAAAAGAATTAAAAAAAGGAGATATAATAGAAGTAATGGGAGTACCAAAAATAGCAAACGAAAAGTTTGAAGCATACCTCATAGAATGGAACAAAAAAAGAATAAAACAAGGAATAAACATGAAAATAGTATACAACAACGAATCAAGAAAATATGGTATAAAAAGAGAAAAAATGAAGTTAACAGAAGTAAGATATATGAAAAAAGAACAAGAAACACCAGTATGGATAGACATATTCAAAGATTATGTAATAACAATAAATGTACAAGAAGAACCGATATGCTTCCTAATAAAAAATAAGGAAACAGCAGAAACATATAGAAAATACTTCCAGATAATATGGAAAATATCAGAAAAATAGAATAATCTACTTCTTAGCAGCTCGTTGATCTTAACTTGAGCCCATTAATCTAATTATGAAGAATATTATCCAAAAATTATATATAAGTTTAGTTAGTAATTTTTGAAATTTTTATAGTTAAGTATTTAAACTTCTTTGTCCATAATAGTTTTATGAAGACTAAGAGAACTTTTAATGTTTTAATAGAAAAAGATGAAGACGGATGGTTAGTATCAAGTGTTATTGAACTTCCAGGATGTCATACACAAGGTAAAACATTAGACCAGTTAATGGATAGAACAAGAGAAGCAATTCTATTATATTTAGAATGTACAGAAAAAGAAACTGAAGAAGAATATGTTGGAGTTCAGCAATTAAAAATAGAGGTTTAAATTCTATGAACAAAATTCCCAGGCTAACTGCCAAAGAAATTATTAAAGCAGTAAATAAATTAGGATTTAAATTTGAAAGACAAAGAGGAAGTCATATGTTCTTTAGACATGAAGATGAAAGAACAACAACTATACCAAACCATCCAGGAGAAGAAATAGGCTCTGGTCTACTAAATAAAATAATAAAAGAAGAACTAAAAATAACAAGAGAAGAATTCATAAAATATTTATAATCTGTTACTTCTTAGCAGCATAGTTGATTTAATATATTACTTGATACAATTAAGAAGTATAAAAAAATCTTGTCATATAAAGGGACATCAGCAACATGCTAGGCATTGGGTGATAAATTTTTATATTTCTAAAATTTAGTTAAAGAAAATCAATTTCAATTTCAAATAAGTCACAGGTAGCAAGCTCTTCAACAACTGCAGGATATAAATTAATAGATTTTAAATATTTTTTATTTTTTTCTACAAATTTTTTAGATGCAAATAATCTAAATTTTTTCTTATCAATACCTATGTCTATAATTCCAAATTTTTCTGTTAATTTATTTTTTAAATTTTCTAAATCGTTAACTATTTTTGTTTCTTCAATCTGTTTTACATGTTCTAAATAATTGAATGAGGGCTTGTCTATGTAAATGGCTCCTCTAATCAATGACCCATTTTTTGTAACAATATCATAATTTTTCTTAATATTTTCTGCTCTTAGTTTAATTCTGTTTCCTAATTGTTGATTATTTTTTAGTCTTGAAGTGCAGAAATGTATATTTATATTTTTATCTTTATAATGGTTTAAAATCTCAAGTGCTAATTCTTCAGATCCTTTAATACCATAAGATAATTCATTTTTAGATTTATATCCTTTATCAAAAACTAAATTCCTTTTAGAATCTGCAGCTTCAAGTTCATTAAGATTAAAGAAATCCACTTTATCTTTAAAAAATTCTATAATTTCATAAGTTTCTTTTTTTAAATCTGGAATGCATGGAATTTCTATTCCGATTTTCCAATTAAATTTCTTTGCAATATAAATATTATTCCATTTATTTTTGTTATAAAAATCAGCATGGAACCTTATCTCGTCCAAACCCGCATCAAACAATTCTTTTAAATTATTCTCATTTACTAAATCAAAAGATGTATAGAGATGAATATGAAATTCTTTTCCAAACTTAATTTTTAAAGATTTAATATACTCTAAGCATCTATTTAATCTTGTTAATGGGTCTCCACCTGTTATTCCTGCACCACTTGCATTGCATAAAATTGCCTCATTAATAGCATCACTTACAGAAATTATTTTTTCTTCATTTGCATAGATTACATCATTTTGGAATTTTTCATCTGCAACAGGGCAATACCAACATTTTCTTGGACAGGCTCCAGTAATAAATAATACTAATTTCTTTCCTAAAACACAGTGCTTGCAGCCTTCAGATAGTTCTCCAATTTTAAATGAGCTGAATTCAGTAATTGTTACTTCCATATTTTTTAATTATAGTTATGAAATATAAATCTATCTTGAGTATTTTACATTAACTTTCTTGCAATATTTATTTATTTTACATTTGCTGCAATAAGGGGAAACAGGAACACAAATATTTTGTCCATAATTAACCAATAAATCATTTAAATCATGCCAGTATTTTTTAGGTATTATTTTTGTTAATGCTATTTCTGTTTCATTTGGTGTTTTTGTTTTTACCCATCCAATTCTATTAGAAATTTCATGTACATGGCTGTCAACAGGAATATGGTCATTCTTACCAAAGGCATAACACATTACTATTCCCATGGTTTTTCTACCAACGCCTTTTAATTTTAATAAATCCTGTTCATTATCCGGAACTTTTCCATTATGTATTTCAATTAAATCTTTGCATATTACTTTTAATCTTTTAGCTTTTGTTTTATAAAATCCAACTGGATAAATTAATTTTTCAATACTTTGAATATCTAAATTTAATAATTTTTCTGGAGAATCTGCTTTTTCAAATAGCCTTTTAGATGCTAATGTTGTAACTGCATCTTTTGTTCTTAAACTTAGCAGACAGGATATTAATACTTTGAATGGACTTTGAGTTAAATCTGCTATTTCTGTAACTATTGGATTTTTATATTTTTTACATTCTTCTTTTAATAGTTTTATTGTTATATCTAAATTTTCCATGAAATTATAAATTTAATAAGGCTTAATAATTTTATGTTCATTTTATTCTTATGTCTTTAGAAGTTAATGTTTGTACTTTGCATCCAAAATTAAATGGAAATGGTTTTTGGTATTGTATTATTTCATCTGACTGGAATAGAGATATTGGTATTTTTAAAAATGTGATAAGTATGGCTAATTATATTGCAAATGATAAAAATATTAAATTTGTAAGTTTAATTCCTCCAATAGAAGGTTTATGTGAGGATGACTTAATTTCATATTCAAATGATTATTCTAGATTGAATGATAATCAAATAAATATTTTTTTAAAATATCTTGATGCATTATTAATGAAAAATAATTTAGATTCATGATTAATTGAGTTTTATAAAAACTGATTTAGATTCTTTACAAAATTAAATTAAGAATAATAAAAGTATTCTAAAATAG
>DATDVT010000015.1:0-29788 GCA_035289905.1 Candidatus Nanoarchaeia archaeon | reverse complement strand
TTGAAGGAAAAGAAAATTATATTATTGAGGAATTACAAAAAGGATATATGTTTAAGGATAGATTATTGAGAACTGCAAAAGTAAGAGTTGGTAAGGGAGAAAATAATGAGTTGTGAATATTCTAGTCCATATAGTGTAGATATGTATAAATTAGATGATTATAAATTAAAAAATAATTATGGAGGAAAATAAAATGACAAAAATTATTGGAATAGATTTAGGAACAAGCAATTCAGCTGCATCAGTTTTGCAAGCTGGAAGACCAATTATGATTCCAAGTGTAGAAGGAGCTAGTTTATATGGAAAAGCTTTTCCTTCAGTTGTTGCTTTTACTAAAGATGGTCAAAAATTAGTAGGAGAACCAGCTAGAAGACAAGCCGTTAGTAATCCAGAAGGAACTGTGATGGCTATTAAAAGAAAAATGGGTACTAATTATAAAGTAAATATCTATGGAAAAGAATTTACACCTCAAGAGATTTCAGCTTTTATTTTAAAGAAAATTAAAGATGATGCTGAAGAATTTTTAGGTGATAAGGTTGAAAAAGCGGTAATTACTGTCCCAGCTTATTTTGATGATAATCAGAGACAGGCTACAAAAGATGCAGGTAAAATAGCTGGTTTGGATGTTGTTAGAATTATTAATGAACCAACAGCAGCTGCTCTATCTTATGGTTTGGATAAGAATGTTTCTGATGAAAAGATTTTAGTTTTTGACCTTGGTGGTGGAACTTTAGATGTTACTATAATGGAATTTGGTGATGGAGTTTTTGAGGTAAAAAGTACTTCAGGAGATACACAACTTGGTGGAACAGATATGGATAACTTTGTTATGAATTTTATTATTGATGACTTTAGAAAAAAAGAGGGTATTGATTTGAATGAGAGTAAAACTGCTGTCCAAAGGGTAAGAGAGGCTGCAGAAAAAGCTAAGATTGAATTGAGTACTGTTTTAGAAACAGAGGTTAATTTGCCATTTATCTCTGGTTCAAAAAATTTGAGTATGAAATTAACTAGGTCTCAGTTAGAAAGGATTGTTGATCCAATTGTTCAGAGATGTAAAAAACCAGTTTTACAAGCCTTAAAAGACGCTAATCTGAGCGAAAAACAAATTGGTAAGATTATATTAGTTGGTGGCCCAACAAGGATGCCAATTGTTAAGAATTTTATTGAGGGTTTGTTAGATAGAAAGGCTGAGGGTGGAGTAGATCCAATGGAATGTGTTGCACATGGTGCAGCTGTTCAAGGTGGAGTTTTGGCTGGAGAGGTTAAAGATGTTTTACTATTAGATGTAACCCCTTTAACTTTAGGTATTGAAACTTTAGGGGGAATAAGAACCCCTTTAATTCAAAGAAATACTACAATCCCAACAAAAAGATCGCAGATATTTAGTACTGCTGATGATAATCAACATGCTGTAACAATTCATGTATTACAAGGTGAAAGAGAAATGGCCCTAGATAATAAATCTCTCGGAAGGTTTGATTTAGTAGGAATACCTCCTGCTCCAAGAGGAATACCTCAGATTGAAGTAACATTTGATATTGATGCAAATGGTATTGTAAGTGTTTCAGCTAAGGATTTAGGGACTAATAAAGAACAAAGAATTAGCATTACTGCTTCTCAAAAATTAGATGAAAAAGAAGTAGAGAAGATGAGAAAGGACGCAGAGCAGTATGCTGAAGAAGATAAAAAGAAGAAAGAAGAAATTGAGATATTAAACGAAGCCAATAATTTAATTTATACTATTGAGAGAACATCTGCAGATTTAAAGGGAAAAGTAGAAGATAAGGAATTAGAAGAGATTGGTAAATCAGTAGATGAATTAAAAACATTAATTGCTGATAAAAACATTGATAAACTAAAGATTAAGATGGAAGAGATTAATAAAAAATTACAAGAGGCTACTATGAAGATGTATCAAAAAATTCAACAAGAAAAATCTTCTGATAAGAAAGATGATAATGTAGTAGATGCTGAAGTTGTGGATGAGAAGAAATAATTTTCTTCTTTTTGAAAAATGAGTGAGGACTATTATGAGATTTTAGGTGTAAGTAAGAATTCTTCTAAAGAGGAGATTAAAAAGGCTTATAAAAATTTAGCTAAAAAATATCATCCAGATGTTTCTAAAGAAAAAAACGCTACTGAAAAATTTAAAAAAGTTTCTGAGGCTTATGCTGTTTTAAGCGATGATAGTAAAAGATCACAATATAATCAATTTGGTAAAGAAGGATTTAGTCAGAGATATTCACAAGAGGATATTTTTAAAAATTTTGATTTTGGGGATATTTTTGGTGATTCTGTATTTGATATGTTTTTTGGAGGGAGTAGAAAAAGGGGAAATAGAGGTAATGATTTAGTAGTTGAGATAGATTTAAGTTTTAAAGAAGCAGTTTTTGGTATTACAAAAGAAATAGAAATTGAAAGATATGTAACTTGTGGAGAATGTAATGGCTCAGGTGCTGAAAATGACAAATTAAAAGTTTGTACTGGTTGTGATGGTCGTGGACAAATAAGGATAGAGAGGAGAACCCCATTTGGTATTTTTGCTCAAGTCACTGTTTGTCCAAAATGTAAAGGAAAGGGAAAGGAGATACTAGAAGAATGTAATGCTTGTGATGGAGAGGGCAGAGTCAGAAAACTAGAAAGAGTTAAAGTGAATATTCCTGCAGGTGTTGAAGATGAGATGAAATTAAAAATAAATAGTAAAGGTGAGGTAGGTAAAAGAGGAAGTTCTTCTGGAGATTTATTTGTTGTTTTAAATGTTAAAGATAGTGATATTTTTCTTCGTGAAGAGAATGATATTCTATTAAAATTTCCATTATCATTCTCTCAAGTTGCTTTAGGAGATGAAGTTAATATACCTACTTTAGAGGAGGATATTACTTTAAAGATTCCCTCTGGCACACAATCAGGAACTAAATTTAGATTAAAAGGAAAGGGTGTTCCTTTTTTAGATGGTTATGGTAGAGGAGATTTATTTGTTGAAGTAAATATTGTAACACCTAAAAAATTATCAAAAGAACAAAAAGAATTATTTACTAAATTAAAAAAAACAGATGAAAAAAAGGGTTTGTTTGATAAGATTAAAGAATTTACTAAAGAGATTTAGATAAAATTCTTGTTGTAATTTTAGTGGAAAATAATGCTTCAAGATTTTTAAAAAAACAAGCACTAAAAAAAATTATCAAAGAATTGCAAAGATAAAATCTAGCATTATCTGTTATTATAACAAAGAACGCAAATTAAAGTAAGCTTTATAATCATTGCTATTTGTAATTTATTATGGAATTAAAGAAAGTTGATCCTGTAAAAGTTGAAAAGAATATTTCTGTGAATAATTTAGTTTTACAAATGGAAAATGCTGGTGTAATGGGGGGAGGAAAAATTGGTAAAGCAGCAGATATTTTTACAAGAATGATTCAAGATGAAGAATGTAGAGTTTTTTTAGGTGCTGCAGGTGCTTTAGTTCCTGGCGGTCAAAGGGAGTTATTAATTTATATGTTAGAGAACCATTGGATAGATGTTTTTGTTTGTACTGGTGCAATGTTAACACATGATTTAATTGAGGGATTAGGTATGCATCATTATAAAGGCAATCATATGGTGAATGACAAGGAATTAAATGAAAAAGGTATTGATAGGATCTATGATTCTTTTATGAAAAATGATGTTTATATTACGTTAGAAGATTTTTTTAATTCTCATAATTTTGAGGGAGAATATAATATTAAGGAATTTATGTGGAAGATTGGTGAGAATATTAAGGATAAAAGTATTTTAAAGATATGTTATGAGAAAAAGATTCCTATATTTTGTCCAGGAATTAGTGACTCTGGAATAGGGTTAATGATTTGGGGGCTTTTAAACAAAAATAAAAGAATTAAGGTTGATGTTTTTAATGATTTAAAGGATATAATGGAGATTGTTTGGACAGCTAAGAAAACAGGAGTGATTTATTTAGGAGGAGGATCACCAAAAAATTTTATTCAACAAGCTATGCAATTTAATCCTTTAGAAGGAGCAAGTTATGGTATTCAAATTACTATGGACAGACCAGAACCAGGCGGCAGCTCTGGTGCAGAACTAAGAGAGGGAATTAGCTGGGGAAAATTAAATGAAAAGGCAAAATTTGTTGATGTAATATGTGATGTTACAATAGCTTTGCCTTTAATAGTAAATGCTGTTGTTTGCAGAGTTTAGAGTTTTTTTATTCGTTTTCCTTTAACAAAAATAGTTCTTTTTCGTGTTTTTTTATTTCTAATTTTTCTTAAAATATCTTGAATATTTTTAAATCTAGCAAAGGCGTAATTTATTCTTTTTTGGATCATTACATCTTTTTTTTTAACTATTTGGCTGATTTGATAGCCTAAATCTCCTATATAAATATCTCCTTGAAGTTTTAGTAGTTTATTTGCAGTAAATATTGCATTATAACATCGTGCATATTCTTTATCAGTTAATGGATCATTAGGACGTTTATTTAATTCTATATAAATGTTTATTATTTTTTCTCTTTGAGCATTTTCTAAGTTGTTTTGGTCCATAAGATTGCATATATCTTAAATTCTTAATGGTTTGGTTTAAGAATCTTTAAAAACAATGGCTTTTTTGTGAGTGAATGCGAGATTTAATTATAATAGGTAGTGGAGCTGCAGGATTAAGTGCTGCTTTGTATGCTAGTAGATTTGGTTTGAATGTTTTAGTTATTTCTAAGGAATTGGGGGGATGTATTGCAGATAGCTATTGTGTGGAGAATTATTTAGGTATAGAAAATATTTCTGGTGAAGATTTAATAGATAGATTTAAAAAACATTGCGATAGTTTTAATGTAAACTTTGAATTTGAAGAAGTGTATAGTATAGATGGAGAAGATGGGGATTTTGTGGTTTATACTGAAAACGGAGAGTATCAAACTAAGAAAATAATTTTAGCTTTGGGAATGAAAAGATTAATGTTAAATGTTAAGGGTGAAAGAGAGTTTATGGGAAGGGGGATTACGTTTTGTGCTGTATGTGATGGTTCTTTTTTTAAAAATAAAAAGGTTTTTGTTGTTGGAGGAGGAGATGTTGCTATTTCTACTGCTTTAATAATGAAAAAATATACAAATAATGTTACTTTAATTGTCAGAGAACCAAAATTTACTGCTCAACCTAGGATGCAGGTTTTAGGAAACAATATTGATGTTTTATTTAATAAAGAAATAATCGAATTTAAAGGAGAAAATAAATTAAAAAAGGTTAAACTTAGTGATAATAATGAAATAGATGTTGATGGTGTATTTATTTCTGTAGGTAGTAAACCTGATGAGAAATTAACAACTAATCTACATTTAAATGTAGATGAAGAGGGTTATGTTCTTGTTAATCCTAGAATGCAAACTAGTAGGGGAGGAGTTTATTGTGCAGGGGATCTTTCTACTGGAAGTAATAAATTAAGGCAAGTGAGTACTGCTATTTCTGAAGGTACTATAGCTGCGCATTCTGTGTATGAAGATTTAGTTAGTTTTAAGATAGATTAGATTATTATTTTTTAATGGAATGTAAATATTTTGGTAAATGTGGGGGATGTAATTTAAGAGGAATTTATGATATTCAATTAAAGAATAAATTAGATTATGTTAAAAAATTATTAAATTTTGTAGATGTTAAATTATTTTTTTGTGAGCCTTATTTTTATAGAAATAGAATGGATTTTGTTTTTGGTAAAACTTTAGGTTTAAGAAAAATAGGTAGTTGGAAAAATATATTAGAGATTAATGAATGTTTAATTGCGAACAAACAGATAAATGAAATTTTTAAGGAATTAAAAGAAGAGTTTGTTGAAGTAGATAGTTTTGATTCAGTTAGGAAAATAGGGACGTTTAGATACGCCGTAGTTAGAGTTGCTGAGAGATCATGTGTTAACTTTATTTTAAATACAAATTCTATGAGATTAAATAACGCAATTGAAAAGATTAAAAAATGGAGTGAAAGAAGTACTGTTGAAAATGTGACTATAGGTTATGTTTCAAGTAATAAGGATGTGAGTGTAACAGATGATTATTTTGTAGTAAAAGGCAGTGATGAGTTGGAAGTTAATATTTTAGATAAAAAATTTGTTTTCAATTGTCAGGTTTTTTTTCAGAATAATTATTGTGTGATGGAGAAAATGCATGCATATATTAAAGGTATATTAAGTAAGGGTGATAGATTATTAGATCTTTATTCAGGGGTTGGTTGTTTTGGAATAATTAATAGTGATAAATTTAAAGAAGTAGTTATGGTTGAAGAATTTAAAAGTTCTGTGAATTCTGCTGAGAAAAATATTAAAATAAATAATTTAAAGAATATCAGTGTTTATTGTTTAGATGCTAAAAATATTAAGAAATTGGGAAAATTTGATATTGCTATTTTAGATCCTCCTAGGAATGGGATGCATCCTAAAACTATTTTTACATTGAATATAATCAAACCAAAAGAAATTATTTATATATCTTGCAACCCAGAGCAGTTAGCCAAGGATCTAAAAAAGTTTGTTGATTATAAAATTCAAGATATAGCTATTTTTGATATGTTTCCAAATACAAAACATTTAGAAATTATTGTAAGGTTATCTTTATAAAGAAGCTTTAATATATTGCATTATGAAAAATATAATTTATTTAATAGTTTTATTATTAATAATTGGAGTAGTTAATGCTGAAAGTTTATATATATTAGATGGATATGATAGCGGAGAGTGGACTAATTATGGGGGTTTTGTGGATTATAACAATGAAAGGTTATATTTAGAGAACAGTGAAATATTAAATAATTTAGGTAACACTTGGGTAGATTATACAGAGGAGTTTGATTTTTTAGTTGAAAGTGGTAGATTTAATTTTGGTTTTTATCAATCAGATGAAGAAAGGTATTATGTGCAGTTTCGTCAGACTGTTTTTGAATTATATAAAGAAAAGAGTGATGGTAGTGTAGAATTATTGACTACATATATTGCAAACTATCTTTATAATGAGGAATATCATATGAAGATTTATGTTAGTGATTCTTTAATTGATGTTTTTGTAGAAGATATTAATATTATTCACTATTCAGATGTTGCTTCATTATTTAGGGGTTCTGTTGGTTTTGAGGTGATTGATGGAAAAGGTTACATTAGCAACTTAAATATTGTCGGCATTGATTATTGTGATAATTTAATAATGGATTATGATGAGGTAAGTGTTGATTGTGGTGGAAGTTGTGATATTTGTAAAGATGTAAATCCTATAGATGATGGAACTAATTATATTATTGAGCAGACTCCAGAAAAAGAGATTACTGAGATTGCAGAAGAAGAGGTTTTAACTGAGGAGTTAGATGAAGAATTAATTAGTCTAGATGAGGTTGTTATAGAGACTTTAAAAGAAGAGAGTTATTGTGGAGATGGTGTTTGTAATATAAGAGAAAGTCGTTATGGTTGTCCAGACGACTGTAAATCTAGACGAGGATTAAGATTTTGGTTTATAATTTTTATAGTTATTGCTGTTATAGTTATTATTTTAATAATATTACTTATACCTAAACAAAAGATAGTTGTTGTTCGTAAGAAAAAAAGAAAGAAGTAACTTTATATATCTCTTTAATTTTTTTAATTTTATGTTAGAAATTAGGTTTCATGGAAGGGGAGGTCAAGGGGCTAAGACTGCTGCAATGATGTTAGCAGAGGCAGCTCATGAAGAAGGTAAATATGTTCAAGCCTTTCCAGAATATGGCGCAGCAAGAGAGGGTGCACCAATTCAGGTTTTTGTTAGGATTTCTGATAAACCTATAAGAATGTATTTTAATATTAAAGAACCAGATATTGTTGTTGTATTAGATGATTCTTTATTAAAATCTGTAAATGTTTGTAGTGGTTTAAAAAATTCTTTAATTGTAAATTCTATAGGTGGTTGTTTGGATGTAAGGAAGAAATATGGTTTTAATAAAGATGTTTATGTAATTGATGCAACTAAGATAGCCTTAGAAGAGATAAATATGAATAAATCTAATACTGCTATGTTGGGTGCTGTTGCTAAATTAGCTGGATTGAAATTAATAACATTAGAGAAATATATTGAAAAATATTTTATAACTAAGTTGGGTAAGGATTTAGTTAGAAGAAATATAAATGCAATGCGAAGGGCTTATGAGAGTTTAGGAGAGTGTAAACTTTGAAGAAGTGGAAGGAATTAGAGGATGGAGGAGTAATATTAGAGAAGGGTAATAATGAAAGTAATGATATGAGTGGTTGGAGAACATTTAAACCAATACATATAAAAGAAAAATGTATTGATTGTATGATATGCTGGAGTGTTTGTCCAGATAATGCTGTTATAACTAAAGGTGCTAAATTTATTAAATTTGATTATACTAAATGTAAGGGTTGTTTATTATGTTTGAATGAATGTCCTGTTAAAGCAATTAAAAGTGAGAGGGAAAAAAATGAATAAAAAAGCAATGACTGGAAATGAAGCAGTAGCTTATGCTATCAAACAAATAGATCCAGAAGTCATTGCAGCCTATCCAATTACTCCTCAAACACAAATAATTGAAATTTATGCTAAATATTATTCTAACAAAGAAGTTAACGGAGAGTTGATAGATGTTGAATCAGAACATTCTGCTATGAGTGCTACTATTGGGGCGGCTGCTGCTGGGGTAAGGGCTATGACAACTACATCATCCCAAGGATTAGCCTTAATGGCTGAAATGGTTTATATTGCAGCTTCTATGAGATTGCCTATTTTAATGCCAGTAGTAAATAGAGCATTAAGTGGTCCAATTAATATTCATTGTGATCATTCAGATACAATGTTAGTTGCTAATTCTGGTTGGTTACAACTTTATTCAGAAAATACACAAGATATATATGATAATTGTTTTATTGGTTTGAAGATAGCTGAAGAATTAAATTTACCAGTAATGGTTTGCCAAGATGGTTTTATAACAAGTCATTGTGTAGAAAATATGAATGTTTTTGATGATAAGATTATTAAAAAATTTATTGGTGAGTATAAACCAAAATATGATCTATTAAATAAAGAAATTACTGTGGGTCCTTTTGATACATTTGATTATTATTTTGAACATAAAAGAAAACAAGCACAAGCAATGTTTGATTCTGTGGATATTATTAAAAAAGTGTTTAAAAAATTTTCTTTAGTTTCTGGACGTAAATATGATTTTTTTGAAGAGTATAAAGTGAAAGACGCAGAGAAAGTGATTGTAATTATTGGTTCAACATTTGGAACTACAAAGAATGTTGTTGATAGTTTACGTGAGAAAGGAGATAAAGTAGGTGTTTTAGGTGTTAGAGTCTTTAGACCTTTTAATTATAAATTATTAAAGAAAAAGTTGAGTAAAATAAAGAATTTAGCAGTTATGGAAAGATATGATCCCTTTAGTAACTTTGGTGGGATTTTATTCAATGAAGTAAGAAGTTCATTAGGCAGAGAAGATATAGTTGAATATATATATGGATTAGGTGGAAGAGATGTGGATGACTCTCAAATTTTAAAGGTATTTAATGAAATGAGCAAAGGTAAGGAGTTAATTAGATATGTTGGGGTTAGAGAATGAATCTAAAAGAATTAAGCGATAGAGAAGAAAGATTTGTTGGAGGACATACTTTATGCCCTGGCTGTGGTGAAGGGATAATAGTCAGAGCGGTTTTACAAGGAATAAAAGAAAAGGTAGTTGTTGGTTGTGCGACTTCATGTTTAGAGGTCTCTAGTTCAAAATTTCCACAAACATCTTGGAAATGTAGTTTTATTCATAGTGCATTTGAGAATGTTGCTGCAACTATGGCTGGTGTTGAGACCGCTTATAATGTTTTAAAGAGAAATGGTAAAATAAAAGAAGATGTCAAGTTTATTGCTTTTTCTGGTGATGGAGGATTATACGATATAGGTTTACAAAGTTTTTCAGGTGCTTTAGAAAGAGGGCATAATATTTTATTTGTTTGTTTAGATAATGAAGCTTATCAAAATACAGGGATTCAAAGAAGTTCTGCTACTCCATACGGTGCTTGGACAAGTACAACTCAAATTGGAGAAAAGCACAAGGGAAAGGAACAATTTAGAAAGGATATTGTTAAAGTAGCTGTAGCACATGAAATACCTTATACTGCTCAAGCCTCTCCTTCTAACTATTTAGATCTAGTTAGAAAGGTTTCTACAGGTGTTTCAATTAATGGTCCTTGTTTTATTAATACCTTAAGTCCATGTGTTCCTGGCTGGAGATATTTAGCTATGGAGGGTATACATGTTTGTAGAAGAGCAGTCGATAGTTGTTTTTGGCCATTATTTGAAGTTTTTATTGAGAACGGTATTGAAAGATGGAAATTGAATTATGATCCCAAGGATAAAAAAGAACCGGTTATTAATTTTTTAAGAATGCAAGGAAGGTTTAAACATTTATGGAAGGATAATAAAGATATCGTTGATAAGATTCAGTCTAATATAGATTTAAAATGGGAAGAATTAAAAAAGAAATGTAGTGTTTAAATTGATGTGATAAAGGTCTATAGATTTGATAGTCATGAATGTGCTTATAATCTAAGACCTTCTTTTTTAGGTAATTTTTTAAGATTTAGAGAGGATTCTTTTGATTTTATTAGCGATTGTTATGATCGTAGATTAGCTAGGATAATTACTTCTATTTTAATGGGCTCTCTGAGAAGATCTATAGATATTAAAAGAGATATGAGGTTGTTTTACAAAATATAGATTTAACTGTTAAAATTGGTTGGAATTTTGAAGATTATTCAGTTTCATTATTCCATTTAGACAAAAGGCATATAGATTATTTTGGTAGAGGAAATCATTATCTGTATTTAAGCGATATTAAAAAGAGAGTAAAAAGATTAGTTGAAAATGGAATTATATATTTTGGTGATGAGAGAAAAGAGAATTTATCTTTTTCTTTTAAAAAAAATAATTGTTTGTGTTTATCTAATGTTATTATTGATGAAAGTAGAGTTGAAGATTCAATTAGGAATAATCAATCAGCAGCCTCTATAGTTCATGAAATTAGTTCTGATAATAGGGGTTTAGATTTTTTTTATTTTTTAGCTTTAAAAAAAATTAATTTTTAATAACTTTTATAATCTAGTAAATCGAAATACGTTTAATGGAAAAAGTAAGTACTAGGGATAGTTTGAAGAAGTATTTTAATCTAGTAAAAAAATATAAATTTACCTTTCTTCTGTTAGTTTTCCTTGTGTTTTTTACTGAATTATTAAATATTTCTAATAATTATGTATTTAAATTTTTTACAGATAAGTGTAGTGCATTTATTGCTAATACAGTTACTAAGAATGAATTTTTATCTTTTATTTTAATTTTAGGTTTAATTTTTTTAGTAATCCAGCTATTAGAAGGTATTGTTTTATGGGTTAGGATGCATGTATTGAATAGATTAGAAACAAATATGATTCTAGATGTTAAAAAAAGATTTTTTAATCATATTATTGAGCTTTCATATAAATTTTTTTTTACAAATAAAATCGGAGCATTAATTTCTTCTTTATTAAGGGGAAGTAGAGCAATTGAGGAGATTACTGATGTTTTTGTTTTTCAATTTTTGTCATTCGTATTTAGATTTGTTATAGTTTCTTTATCTTTAATTTATTTAGATTTTTTTTCTTTAGTTATTGTTTTTGTAACAATAATAGTTTATATGTTCTATGCCTTTTATTTTAGTTCCAAGGGAAGATTGGCCAGAGCTGAAGCAAACAAGGCAGATGACATAGAAAAATCCATTGTGAGTGACACATTAACTAATGTAGAATCTATTAAGTATTTCGGAAGAGAAGATGCTGTTAAAAGAAAATATGCTAAAGTTGCAGAAAAAACAAACTTTTTATTTTTAAAGTCATGGGACATAAGTAGGTGGAGGGAATCTGGGTTAGTAATTATTAGTAGTTTGGGTCTTATTTGTTTACTCTATTATGCTGTATTAAGATTTATTCAAGGAGAATTAACAGTTGGGGATATTGTATTTTTATATATGACTTATGGTAGTCTTTTAGAGGGCTTATATTCTTTTGAAAGGGGGATAAGAGGTTATTATAGAGGAATGACAGATTTTGCTTCTTTATCTGCTTATGATAAATTTAAGAATGAGATTATAGATAGATCAAATGCTAAAGAATTAAATATTAAAGAACCAAGTATTGAGTTTAATGATGTCGATTTTTCTTATAATAAAAAATTAATATTGAATAAATTTAATTTAAGTGTTGAGTCTTATAAGAAAATTGCTTTAGTTGGGCCCTCAGGTAGCGGAAAAACTACAGTTATTAGATTGTTATACAGATTATTTGATGTGGATCATGGTGAGATTATAGTTGATGGTAGAAATATTAAGGATTATCAACAAGAATCCTTGAGGAGCGAGATGAGCATTGTTCCACAAGAATGTATTTTATTTGATGATACTATTTATCATAATATTAAATTTGCTAATTCACAAGCTAAGAGGAGAGATGTTTTAAGAGCTATAAGATTTGCTCAGTTAGATAAAGTTATGAATCATTTTCCAAATGGGATCAATACTATTGTAGGAGAGAGAGGGATTAAGCTAAGTGGTGGTGAAAAACAAAGGATTTCTATTGCAAGAGCAATTTTAGCAAATAAAAAAATTTTAGTGTTAGATGAGGCTACTTCTGCTTTAGATTCTAAGACTGAATTTGAGATTAGAAGGGCATTAGATAGATTAATGGAGAAGAGAACATGTATAATTATTGCACATAGATTATCTACAATAATGAATGCTGACTTAATTGTTGTTATGGATAAAGGTAGAATTGTTCAAATGGGTAAACATAACGAATTAATTAGACAAGAAGGCCAATACAGGAAATTATGGAATTTGCAAAAGGGTGGCTATATTAAGTAGAAGAGATTTTCTTATTAATAAATTTAAGAATACCTATTGCTCCAATAATGATGAATATTACTGGCCACCATGAAATATCTACTTTTATATAACCCAAATCTTTCAATAACCAAATAATACCAATAGTTAAAAAAATTGTACTAATATATGGAATTGAGTGATATACATATGTTCTCATCTATTTTTGGATTTTTAATTATTTTTAAGTCTTTTGGAGAACTTTATAAGTTAGTTTATTATTTTTTATATGTAAAATTATAGGCTTTCAATTTCTTTTATTATGCATTGGAGATTGTCTTTTAGATTTAAGAGTATATATGCACAAGTTCCTAGAAAAATTATTGATATAAATATAATTATTCCAATCGTGTTTAATGTTATTTTTTGAGTTATAATAGCGATAATTAACCCAATTACATAAGTGAATATTAAAATAATTGTTGTATTATAATATTGTACATACTTGTTATGTTTTAGATCTAAAACGTTTTTTCTTTTCTCCATTTTAATCACCAAATGCAATACCTAACAAAACTAATCCGGTAACCATTAATATTGCTGAAAATATAGCAATCGCATATTTTTCTTGCATAAATGAAGGAATTATTAATACTATTCCTAGTACCATTCCTGAAACTCCTGCAATAGCAAGTATATTTCTTTTTGTCTTTTTCATATTCGCCATAGGCTATTATTCCTTAAATGTGTTTTGTATAATTTTTCGTAAGTTTTTTGGAGAAACTTTATAAGTTTAGTTTATTCTTTTTTTATATGCAAGATTATAAACAAGTAATTTTAGTTAGATCTGACTTAAAACTACCAAAGGGTAAGTGCGCCTCCCAAGTAGCACATGCAGCAGTTGAAGCTGTTTTAAAATCGGATAAAGAAACAATTAAAGAGTGGAGAATGCAGGGAATGGCTAAGATTGTTTTAAAGGTAGAAGATGAGAAAGAATTATTAAAGTACAATCAAAGAGCCAAGGATAGTAAATTAATTACAGCTTTGATTACTGATGCTGGAAAAACAACGATTGAACCAGGAACCAAAACGTGTGTTGCAATTGGCCCAAATATATCTGAAAAGATAGATTTAATAGTTAAGGATTTAAGGTTGCTATAACCTCCAACCAACCCTCTGATTTCATTAATTTTAGAATTTTAAAATTAGATAGTAATTTTTTAGTTTTTTCTTCATCATATAGTTGAAATATTCTTTTTATATTATTATAACGTGGATCTTCTTGTTCTTTTATTCCTTGCCCATATTTCATAGATAGATACAATATACCTCTATCATCTAACATCTCTTGAAAGTTATTTATTACTTTTTGTGCCTCTTCATTTGAAAGCTCTGATATTAAAGCCATACACCAAATTCCCTGAAATTTTTCTTCAGTTTTTTCCTTTGTTAGGTCTAATTGTTTCGTTTTTAGATTCTTTTCTTTAGCCTCTTTTAACATCTCCTCAGATACATCTACAGCTAAGACTTCTAAGCCTTCTTCTTGTAGATATTTTGCATCTCTTCCTGTACCACAACCAGCATCTAAAACCCTTGCTTTTTTAGGAAGTTTAGAAATAAATTCATTTAATTGAAATTGTAGTAGTTTATGTTCATTATATTTTTTGTATAAATCAGAATATTTTTGATAGATTATTAAAGACTCTTTTATTTTATCTTTTATGAAAGAAGGCATAGGTTTTAATGTTAAAATTACATATTTAAGGGTTTCTAAATAAATTTTAGTTCAGTTTGTCTGGTCTTAGGTAATTGATTTTTTAAAAGATTATTCTTTATAAATCCACACCCAATATTAAAATTTTCATATTTTATTAGAATAAAACCCTGTAATTCTGAATTTATCTCTAAATCTTTTCCTCTAATATAATCTAACGTTTGTTCTTTATCTAGGATTATATAGTTTTTACTAACATACTTTCCAAAGGTTTGAAAAAATGAAGTTGTTGGTTTTTCCTTCCTTAAAATTAAAAGACCAGTATTAATTGTGAATTTAAGAATATTTTTTGGTCCTAAAGAGATTTTTTCTTCTGAACCAGAATATAATTCATATTTTTTAAATATTTCTTGAGGTATTCCATATCTATTTTCTAAATAATTAAAGATTGCTTTTTTTTGTTTTCTTTGTATTTTCTCTAGCATTTTTTTATTTTTGCAATGAAAAACCCCCCACTATTGTTATCTTCAGGAATAATTCTAATACATTTTTTTATTTCTTTATTATATTCTTTATTGTTAAAATTTAATATTCCTTCTCTTGTTTTTAAATTTAGATTAATTTTTTCTAATTTTGCATTTGTTTTATTTAATAGATAGTTTATTACCTCTTCATTTTCTTCTGGTGCAAATGTACATGTTGAATAGATTAGTATACCTTTTGGTTTTAATAATTCATATGATTTTAGAATAAGTTGTTTTTGGAGATTAGAATGTTTTAAAATATCCTTTATAGACCAATAATTAAATACTTCTGGATTTTTTCTTGTTGTTCCTTCAGCTGAGCATGGTGCATCTAAAAGTATTATATCTGGTTCTATATCTTTTATTCTTCGTAAGTCTTGGTTTGTTATAATTGTATTAATTGCTCCAGTTTTTTCTATATTATGTTTTAAGGCCTTTATTCTTTGATAATCTAAATCATTAGCAATAATTGTACCATTTGTTAGGGTAGCTAGTTGTGTTGTCTTAGAACCTGGAGCTGCACATGCATCTAGGATTAAATTAGCTTCTTTTAATTCAGTTAAGATTGTTAATGGTGGAAGCATAGAGGTTATTTCCTGAGAGTATATATATCCTAAAAAATGTTCTAATGTTTTTCCTATTTCTGGAGATTCTGAAATAAATGCTTCTTTATAAAAGTCTAAGCGTTTTATGTTTATATTATATTTTTTAAATCTCTCTTTTATTTCTTTTATTGTTGTTTTTATTGTGTTTACTCTGAAACTTTTTGGTAATGGTTCTGAAAGTATATTAAAATCAGAAATTATTGATGAATATCGTTCTTTGAAATTATTAGGTATATCCATTTTTTTTATTATATACTTTTCTATGTGAATCACCCACCATTAAAAGGATAGGCTTCTAACTTCATAGAAGACACTTGCTCATTTGATTGAGTATTGGTTTCTTCTCCATTAAGGCTAATTCCTAACCTTCCATAATTAACTATATTCTTAGCTGCATTAACATCTCTATCTAAACTTAAACCACAAGAACAATTATAGATTCTCTCGGATAATTTTATCTTTTGTATTCTTCCACAAGAAGAACATTCGAGGTTATCATTTTCAACTTGTAATGCCTTAGAATATACGTTCTTCATTTCTGGGTAACAAGCTTTTAAATCTAAAAGATAATTTGATAGTTCTAATTTAGTAAATCCACTATTTAACTCTGAAAGAAGTTCATTATAAGTTCTTCTGCAAATATCTAAAGATAATTCTAATCTATCTTGTTGTTCTTTGCTAGGATATAACCGGAACTTATAGCTTATCATAACTAAACTAAGTGAAATTTATTTATATATTTTGTGCGTCCATGTCCACTACAAAATTCATCCAACCAATAAATTAGTTGGTTTTCTTTCGCTAGGATATAAATATTTATTAATTTTTCTCTCATACTAAATAAAAAAGGAGAGGATTCAATGAAAAAGATATATATATATATTTAATGTGTTTTTTGTTAGTCGCAATAGTTGCTGCTAGTGTGTATGCTGCTTTTTATAGAGATGTTCCAGTTAAATTTAAGGTTAGTGGGCCTTTAATTGATGATATTTCTGTTATACCAATAGATTTAGGAGAAATTTATCCAGGTAGTTTTATTGATAATCAAATGTGGAATATAACTAATAAGGCTAATGGTCCTATAAATTTAAGAATTAGCTTTAATGGAATAACTATTTGTCCTCCAGAAAATTTAACGTGTTCAGTTGTTTATACACCTTTAATTATGAACAAAACAGGTGTGTATATGCCAACTCCCATGGAATATAGTTTAAATGTTGGATATAATGAACTTTGGTGGGGCATAAACGTATCTAGTGGAAGCGATATTGGTGAGATTGTAGGTAACTTTACAATAGAAAGAATATAATTTTTTATATTTATTTTTAAATATTCTTATTCTTAAATTCATAAAGTTTTTATAGACTTTGTTTACTAAAACTTCATGGATGAAGAAAATATTGAAAATAAAATAAGTCATAATGAGGTTGATAAAGAAATACATTCTGGAGCAGTAGAAGCAAAGGAAATTAAAGGGGGATTTGGTTGGAAGTGGATAACCTTTTTGACTTTAGCAGTTATTGTTATTATATTTTTATTTGTTAGATCTAATGATAATGGACCTACTAGCGGGGCGATAAAGGAGGTTGGTGAAGATAATTATATTGCTGAGCTTTCAGATATTTCATTAAATTCTATGAAAACATTTACTTACAACAATGAACCAGCTATTTTAGTAAATTTTGATGGAGAAATTAAGGCCTATCTAAATAAATGTCCCCATAAAGGCTTACAATTTGATGAAAATAGTTTAATTAACAGTAAAATTCAATGTCCTTGGCATGGTGCTACTTTTCAACCAGCAACTGGGGATTATCTAGGTAATATTGATGGAAATAATTATGGACTAAGTGGCTTAACTATAATTGATTTAAGGGTTGAGAATGGTAAAGTTTATGTGAAGTGAATTAAATGGTTGAATTAGTAAATTTAATTTCTGCTTTTACATATGGATTAACTAGCTCTTTAACACTATGTCTAGCCTCTTGTTTGCCAGTTTATTTGCCTCTTTTATTTGGTTATGCTGAAGATCATAAAAAGGGATTAAAAATTTCAATTGGGTTTGGTATTGGTAGGTTTATAGGTTATTTTTTTTTAGGAATACTTGCTGCAATAATGGGGGCAACATTTATTTATTTCTTTAAGGATACTTTTCCAAAAATATCTATATGGATTGTTTTTTTCTTTGGTTTATTAACTATTTTTTATGGAACTTTAATACTTGCTAAAGTAAATTTCATGATATTAAAAGAACAAAGTTGTAAAAATTATATGAATAAAACTAAATCTTTGAATAGGCCAGGAATTGGGGCTGGTATTCTTGGTTTTGTTTCTACAGTAACCCCTTGTGTTCCTGTTTTTACTTTTTTATTATTACCATTTGCTTTGGGTAATATTTGGGAAACTAGTTTTATTACTATTGCATTTGGATTAGGTGCAAATCTTATTTTCATTGTTTTAAGTATTTTTGTTGTTTTAGGTATGAAAAATCTTAAAGAGAAATTTGCTTTATGGAAGAGAAAATTAGAACTTTTTTCTGGAATAATTTTAATAGTTTTTGGTTTATTCTATCTTATATGGGCAATGGGACCCTTATTTTTTAATTGGACCTATTTGAATTATACGCTTCCTACAATTTTCGATTTTATTAATTTTATAAAATATTTTTTGCTAAAATGAAAAAAAAAGATAAATTAAAGATTATTGTATTTATGTTTTTATTATATTTTTTATTTATTATTTTTTATGCTGTATTGCAATCTAATTCTATAAATTTATTTTATACTTTAGGTAAATTAAGTGGCCTTATTGGTTTCTTATGTTTATCTTTTCTTATATTTTCAGGAGACACTGCCAGGTTTTTTGATAGATTTTTTGGAATTGATAAAATAATTAAATTTCAGAGAAGGTTTTCTTTAATTACATGTTTTTTTGTTTTATTTCATCCTATTTTTTTTATGTTATCTAGTAAAAATATATTAAATTATATTTTTCCAGATTTTACATTTATAGTATTAGCTTTTGGTATAATTTCTTTTTATATTTTTATAATTATAATGATTTCTTCTTTAATTTACAAGAGGATTTCATACAAATCATGGCAATATATCCATGTATTAATTTATATTCTTTTTTTCTTTAGTTTTTATCATGCTATTAATGGTTCTGATTTTTCATATTTAAAATTTTTTTATATTATTTTATTTATTTTAGTTATTATTGGAATTATATACAGGACAATATATAAAATAAAAACTAAGCCAGAATTTAAAGTAAAAAAAGTCATTAAGGAAACAAAAGATATCTTTACATTAGTTCTTTTTTCTAATAAAAAATTTAATTTTATTCCAGGTCAATTTTGTTTTTTGAGATTAAATAAAGATAAACTTTATGCAAGACATCCATTTTCAATTGTTAGTTCTCCTCAAGAGAAAAATTTATCATTTACAATTAAACTTAAGGGAAGATTTACACAAGAACTTTTAAAATTAAAAGAGGAAGAAGAGGTTATTTTAGATGGACCATTCGGAATATTTACTATCCAAGAATCAAATAAGGATATTGTTTTTATTGCTGGAGGTATTGGAATTACTCCATTTATGAGCATAATTAGAAACCAAGTATTAACTCAAAAAAAACAAAAAATTACATTATTTTATTGTGTAAAAACAAGAGATGATTTAATTTTTAAAGAAGAATTAAATAATATAAAAGTAGATTGGTTAAAAGTAATTTATATTTTTAGTGAAGACTCAAATTACCCAGGAAGTTGCGAATTTGGATATCCATCTAAAGAAATTATAAAAAAATATTTATGGAATGTAGAAAATAGTTTATTTTATATTTGTGGTCCAGAACCAATGAAGAAATCATGTAAGAAATTTATATCTAATTTAAATGTCAAGAAAAAAAATATAATAGTTGAGGATTTTTTTTGGTAAATTCTAGGAATAATTATTTAAACCTTTTTTTACTTGTTTCTCTATGCTTAAAATATATAAATTATTATTGAAAGAATATGGAGAACAAGGTTGGTGGCCATATGATTTTGTTTACAATAAAAATTTTAAAAACAAAGAAAGAACAGAAGAAGAAAAATTTGAGATTGTAATTGGTGCAATTTTAACTCAAAATACTGCTTGGAGTAATGTTGAAAAGACCTTTAAAATCTTAAAAAATAATAAGATCTTAAGTAGAAAAAAATTAGAAGAATTAAATATTGAAGAGATTGCTAAATTAATAAAACCTGCTGGATATTATAACCAGAAGGCTAGAAAGATTAAAGAATTCTTAAAATTTAATAAAGAAATAAATAGAGAAAATTTATTAGAAATTTGGGGATTTGGTCCTGAAACAGTTGATTCAATACTACTCTATGCCTATAATAAACCCATCTTTGTTATAGATAGTTATACTAAAAGAATATTTTTTAGAATTGGTTTATATTCTAAAGATATTTCTTATAATGAATTACAAGATTTATTTTATAAAAATCTAAAAAAAGATTATAAAATATTTAATGAATATCACGCCTTAATTGTTGAACATGCTAAACAACATTGTAATTCTAAGCCAAAATGTGCTGGTTGTTGTTTGAATGAGGTTTGTAAAAAAAATTATTTACAATAATTCAATATGGACGTTTTAAATAAGAATTTGTTTCTTTTATAGCCTCTAAAGATAAATTCGTATTTAATCTAAAAATTGCCCTAGCAAATAAAGGAGCTATAGAAACCATTCTTAACCAAGGTTTTTCACGTATTCTTTTTGGTATATAAACTGCATCTGTAGTAAAGAATTGTTTAATTAAATTGTCTTCATATGCTCTATCAAACATCTCTTCTGCAGGTGGATCTAATAACGGTAAACTTGCAGCAATATAAATATCAGCTAAATTATACCTTCTCTTTACTGATTCTGCATTCTTTTTAACAGAACCACCTGTGCTAACCATATCATCCACATAAAGAATATCCATACCCTCAAGATTAATACCATCTCCTAAGTTAAGTTCTATACTTTCTATTCTACCAGTCTCTTGATTTCTACATTTATTTGTTTTCGCTAGTGGTCTTTTCAAATATTTTGATGCTTTTTCTGCTCTGCTTGTATTGAGATCTATAGAAGCAACTATTAGATTCTCAAGTTTAGGTTCTAACTCTCTCTTCAAGAATTGAAATAAAATTGGACCTGCAGATAAATCAATAAACCTAGCATTATCAAAGGCTAATTCTGTATTTTCGTTATGAATATCCAATGCCACACATCGATTAACAAACCTACTCTCTAAATCCCTTATAATTCCTCTTAAACCTAGGTCTTCTCCAGGACTTCTTTTGTGTTGTCTAGCATCTGGAAAGGATGGAGTAATTGTTGTCATTTCTCTAGCACCCAAACCATATACTGCCTCACAAAGTTTCTTCAAAGCCTCTTTATTTGCTGGATTACTAGTTATTCTATCCACTAGTTGATTACTTTTTGGATCATAAACGCTTATTTGTTCCCTTTCAACATCTTGAAATATGTAAACATCACAACCAGCTAAAGAAGAAAAATCATCATTAGCTATCCTTATTTTTATATCTGAATTTGGAAAATGGATTTCTTTTACAGGGACCCTTTCAACAAAAGGAATCTCAAATTTAGGACCATATTCTTTTACAAGGAAAGATAATTCTTTATAAACATCATCTGCAAAAGAATCTGCTGCAGCACAAGAAAGAAGAATTATTGGACCTTTTGATCTTTTCCAATCTTCACTTTTATACTGCATATTCTTTAAATTTATGTTTTCTTAATAAAGATTATTATATTTTGTTGAATAGTTTATTTAAATATAGCCAATTAATTTAAATATCTTTTGGTAATTAAAGTATAATGAGAAGTTTATCTCCTACAAGTTTTGAAACAGTTATAGATTTTAGAAGGTTTTCTGAAAGGGATACTGGTTTAGAAAGTGTTACAAATATGGCTGATTTATCAGAGAGTTTTCTAGACCCTAGTTTATTTTCTAAAGTATCAAAGAAAAGAATAAGGTTTGATGATGATGAAGTTGAACCATCTTATTTAAGTGAGCGTTTTGGTAGATATATCCAAAATAGATTAAATTTTCTTAAAAAAGATTATAAGTGGTTAGCAGAAGAATTAATTGTGTCGCCAATGGTAATTAAAAGGTATATTTCTGGAAGAGAATTACCTAATGATAGTCTAGTTAGATTAATATACATAGCATTTGGAGATAGTAAGAAAAATGTTACTGATGTTCTGGTGGAAAGAGTACCAAAAAGATATTTTAAAAATTTAAAGTAAAAATTAGTTAATTTTAAATTTATAGGCATTATAAAATAAGTTATGATTGAAAAATATGTTTTACAAAATGCTGTAAAATTTAATGGAAAAGCTAATTCTGGTGCAGTAGTTGGTAAAGTTCTACAAGAAAATCCAGATTTAAAAAAAGATATAAAAAAACTAATAAGTGAAATTAATGAAATAGTTAAAAAAGTTAATAAATTATCATTAGAAGAACAAATTAAAAAATTAAAAAAAATAGCTCCTGAACTATTAGAAGAAAAGAAGGAAGAAATAAAATCGTTAAAAGAATTATCAAATGTTAAAAGAAAAACAATAATGAGATTTGCACCCTCGCCTTCTGGACCATTGCATATAGGACATGTTATTGCATTTATATTTAACTCTGAATATTGTAAAAAGTATAAAGGCGAATTTATTGTTAGAATAGATGATACTAATGCTGAGAATATTCATAAACCAGCCTATCAAATGATTGAAAAAGATGCTAAATGGTTAGTAGATAATGTTTCTAAAATAGTTTGTCAGAGTGATTTTATGGGTGATTATTATGATGCTATTGAAAAATTAATAGAATTAGATAAAACATATGTTTGTGAATGTACTGGAGATGATTTTAGAGAATATGTAAAAAAAAGAAAGGCTTGTCCATGTAGAAATAAAAAAAACCATACTGAAAGATTTGCTAAGATGTTCTCTAGCTATAGTCAAGGAGAAGCAATTGTTAGGATTAAAACTGATCTAAAGGATAAAAATCCTGCAATGATAGATTTTGGTTTGGCGAGAATTAAAGAGGATATACATCCTAAGACTGGAAAGGAATATAGAGTATGGCCTTTATTAAATTTTGCAGTTGCTGTGTGTGATTTTAAATTGAATATCACCCATTCTATTCGTGGAAAAGATCAAATGGATGGTGTAAAAAAAGAGAGGATTATTTGTGATTATTTAAATTGGAATAAACCAGAGGTTGTTTATTTTGGAATGGTTAATTTTGAGGATTTACAATTAAGTAAAACTAAGGTTAAGATGGCTATTGAAAGAGGGGAATATTCTGGTTGGGATGATATTAGATTACCATTTGTACCAGCTTTAAGAAAAAGAGGTTATAAGGCTGAGGCTTTAAAGAGGTTTGCTTTAGATATTGGTTTGAGTGAGAATGATAAAACTGTTTCTAAGAACGAGTTTTTTAAATTATTAAACTATCACCAAAAACAATTAATTGAAAACGTTGATAGATATTTTTTAGTTTTAGATCCTGTTGAAGTTAAACTAGATATTCATAAAGAAATAGAATTGGATTTACATCCAGGTCTTAGATTAAAAGGTAGAAGATTAAAAATTAATGGAAAAATATTTGTTTCTAAGTTAGATTATGATAATTTAAAAAAAAATAAGGTCTATAGGTTAATGGACTTATGTAATTTTACCTTTGATAAAAAATTAAAGTTTCATTCTTGGGAATATGAAAAGTTTAAAAACAATAAGAATAAAGGAGAAATATTACATTATTTACCTTATGACAATTATAAAGTAAATGTTATTTTTGAAGATGGAATTAAAAAAGGAATTATTGAAAAGAAATTAAAAGAGAATACTATTTTTCAAGCCGAAAGATTAGGTTTTTTTATTGTACACGAAGGAGAGGTAATATTCTGTTGTAGATAATATAAGTAAATAAAATTTAAATATCTTCTTTCTTTGTACAATTTCAGATAAGGAGGTTAAAATGAAAAAAATATTACTCTATTTAGTTCTAATGGTTAGTATAATCTTTAGTGTAATTGCAGCACCAGTCTTAGAAATCAGTAATGGGGATTTAACTTGTACAAATGGAGAATATTATTCGTGGAGTATTAATGGAGAATATATGTATAAACTTTATCTGCCTTTAAATGGGAATACTATGGATTATTCAGGTTATAATAATAATCTAGAAACAGATTATAATCAAGTTTATGTAGATGGCGTTGGTGTTACTGGAGGAGCTTTAGTTTATGATCAATCAGAGGATTATGCCTATATCAAAGATTCAGATTTATTTGATTTTTTTAACACATTTAGTGTTGAAGCTTGGATTTTTTTAGAAGATAAGAATTATTCTACAAATGAAAGGATGATTCTAAGTAAGATGAAAGGTACCCATGATGTTGGTCAATTTAGTTTTGGTGTTTCTGATCAAGATACTTTAATGGTTAGATTATGGGACGAAAATGGAAAAATGCAAGCCTTTTATTCAGGAGTACAAATACCATTAGAACAATGGGTACATGTAGCTGTTGTTTATGATAATGGAGATTCTTTAAAGTTTTATAAGAATGGTGTTATGGAACAAGAATTAACAAATGGATATGATATTAATAATCAACTAAAAGATTTATATGTGCATACTTTATTTAATCAAGAGTATGATAATGATGCAATCTATGTGGGTAATTGGCAGGGAGGAGCAGAGTTTAATTTTTTAGGAAGAATTGATAATATAATTGTTTATGATGGTGTTTTAAGCGATAATTTATTATTAAAACATGCAAATCAATTTTATGACGTAATCACTGAAGATATGACTATGCATGGACAGAATTGGAAGTGTTATTCAGGTGGAGTTGGAAGTAATGAACATTTTTTAGATAATCTACCTATCTTAACAAATATAGAGCTTAAAGGTAATTCTGATGCAGATAATTTGATTTGTGATGCTACTGGCATAATAGATCAAGATAATGATAGTATTCAGGAAATTTATAATTTTTTTAAAAACGGTCAAGGATTAATGGTTTTAAACACACCTTTAGAGGATTTAAAGGCACAAGATTATAGTGGTTATCAAAATAATGGCGTTGTCTATAATGGTGAATTAGTTAACGATAGAAATGGTTTTGAAGCAGTTAGTTTTAGTGAGACTAGTTATATTAAAATTGAAGATGATGCTAGTCTAGATTTAACTAAATATTTTACTATTGAGGCTTGGGTTAAGTTAGGTGCTAAAAGTCATTATCTAGAGAGAATGATTACATCTAAATGGGATTCTACTGATCGAATTGGACAATATACTTTTGGTGTTGCAGAAGCTAATACATTAATGGTCAGACTAATGGATACTAATGGAATTTATAGTGCATATTATTCTGGTGTAAACATACCTTTAGACCAATGGACACATGTAGCTATTGTTTATGATAGCGGTAAATTAAAGTTTTATAAAAATGGAGTTATGGAACAGGAGATAGTTACTAATGTTACAGATATTTATAACCAAGAGTATAATAATGATGACTTATATCTAGGAAATTGGGTTTATTTTGAAGATGGTTTTAATTTTGTAGGTGCTTTAGATGATATTAAAATATATAATTTGGCTTTGACTGATGAAGATATGCAAAATCATTATAATAATAATTATAACCAAGTAAGCGATGCTTTGACTAGTAATGGTGATAGTTGGGTTTGTAGCGTTGATTTATATGATGGTTTTGGATCAAATAATTATGTGAGTGAAAATATTTTAATAGGTTCAAATACCCAGAGCGTAAGTTTGTTAAGTACTAATAGTGATAATAGTAATTCTAATAGTTTAGACACAAGTAATGATGGTGCAGAAGATTGGACATTTGCTTCTAATGAAGAAACAACCATTATTAACGAAAATGACGATACTGCAGTTAAGGAATTACTAAAAGAAGAGGTTGTAGATTCTGGTAAAGAAACACAAGTCCAGAATTCAAATGAAGATATGGAAGGAATTACAGCAGCAACAATTGGTGCTAATGGAAAATGGAGTTTTGGCGTATTTATAGTGTTAATAATTATTTTAGTTGGTATGTTTGGTTATCTACTCTTTATAAAATATAAAAACTAAAATATCTATTCTTTTCTTTATTTTTTATCACCTTTTTGTTTAAATACTAGTTTTATCTTGTTGTTACTATGAAGAAGTTAGTAGTTATGATACCTTGTTATAACGAAGAAAATGGTATTGGTAAAGTTATTGATTCTATCCTTTATTCTTCTTTTAATGCTTTAGGATATAATGTAGAGGTTTTAGTTATTGATAATAATTCTAAAGATAGAACTGCTGAGATTGCTAAAGCACACGGAGCTACTGTTATTTTTGAGAGTAAACAAGGAAAAGGAAATGCAGTTAGGTCTGGTTTTAATTCTATAAAAAAAGCAGATATTGTTGTTATGTTAGATGGTGATGCTACTTATAGTGCTAAAGAAATGTTAAGATTAGTTGAACCAATCGCATCTGGATTTTGTGATGTTGTTATTGGTTCTAGGTTATGTGGTAAAATAAATGGGGAAATGTCTAGATTTAATAGGATGGGAAATTGGTTTTTTAGTTTTATGGTTAGGATAGGTTATAATGGAAATGTAACAGATGTTTGTACTGGTTATTTTGCTTGGAATTTTAAAGTAATTAAAGAATTAAGAAAACATCTTGAGTCAGAAGGATTTAGTATAGAGATGGAGATGTTAACTAAAATGAGTAAACTAGGTTATGAAATTTTTGCTGTTCCTATTAGTTATTATCATAGGGAAGGACAAAGTAGTTTAAATCCCCTTAGAGATGGTTATAGAATTATGAAAAGTTGGGTTAAGTACTTAACATGGAAGCCATAAATTTTTTTGAATCTTTATTTGAAGAAGGGTTTTATAGATATAGGGTTAAAGAGTTAGAAAAGGATTCTTATAGGTTTACAGTAGCTTACTTGTTAGAGGATATTACCTCTCTTGGTATTTTAATTCGGAGACAGGAAAGATTAAAGGAAGAGATTGAAAATGGTGCAAGAAAAGATTTAGTTTTTGATAATGAAGTATTACCTTATATAAAGATTGGAGCAATCCATTTAGGTAATTTATCTTATAATAGACACAATTTAACAGCTAAAGAAAATTATCTAATAGTTTTATGTCATAATCCTAGATTATTAGATTATTTCCATAGAAAGAGTATAAATAATTGTCTTAGGGAAGAGAAAAAATTTATAGAAGATCGTTTACCATGGTATAGACGATGGTCGAGCTGAAAAAGATCTGTATTTTAGCACCAGAGTTTATTCCTTGTTGGGGTGGTGTTGGAACTTATGCAGCCAATTTAGTTAAAGAATTAAGTAAAAGTTATGATATTCATGTAATTACTCCTGTTAGAGGAGATTATTATAACAAAGAAGAGTTAGAAAGGGAATTTAATTGTAAGATTCATAATTTAACTATTGCTAGGGATTCTTTTTTCTATAATTTTAAGTTTCAAATAGCTTTATTATTTAAATTTTGGAGATTACAGAAGGAAAATAATTTTGATTTAATCCATTCTATGAATCTGGTACATATGCCAGATATCTGGCTAAAATTCTTTCCATCTTATCGTAAAATAAAACATTTAGTAACAATACATACCTCAATTGAAACTCAATTAGAAGCTACTAAATTAAGCAAAGAAAAGAGGAGTTTTTCTGAATCAATGAGTTTATTATTTAGTTTTTTTATTAAAAGATTACAAAAAGCCTATCTAAAAAGGACTACTAATTTTATTACAGTCTCTAATTTTTATGCAAAAAAAATTAAAGAGTTATTCGGATTAAATGCCTTTGTTGTTTATAACGGGGTAGATCCTAATTGTTTTTATAAAGTTGATAGAGAAGATAGTTTAGAGAAATTTCCACAATTAAGAGGAAAGAAAAATATTGTTTTATTTGTTGGTAGGTTTTTAGCTCAAAAAGGCATTCATGATTTAATTTTAGCTACTAAGGATTTGGATGTAGAGTTAGTTGTTGTTGGTCACGGAGATAATATCAACGGTGTTAATTTTTTAGGTTATATTTATAATAAAAATTTGAAGTATGTTTATTCTTTAGCTGATGTTTTAGTGTTACCTTCTTATTATGAAAACTTTCCAATATCAATTATTGAGGCTTTAAATTGTAAATGTAAGGTAATTGGTTCAAATGTTGGGGGAATTCCAGAAATTTTAGATAAAGAATATTTATTTGAAGCTGGAGATATTAAAGGGATTAAGGAAAAAATAAATTATGTATTAAATAATGATTACAAATTTAAAAGTTTTAGTTCTGAATCAATGAGTATTAAAACTAAAGAAATATATGAAAGTATATTTGTTAATAGTTAGATTATAGTATCAAATATTTTTAAGTATTATTGTTTTAACTTAAAAGTTATGAAAGTTTTATTAGTTAATCCTCCACGTTTTAATGGTATTCCTGTAATTAGAGAAGAGAGATGCGAGATTGTTGAAAGAAATTCTATATTGCCCCCATATTCTTTATTACAAATTGGGAAGATTTTAATGGAATTAAAACATGATGTTACACTAATTGATGCAAATGGAGAAAATCTAAGGTTTAAAGAATTAAAATTAGCTGGTTATGATGCGTTAATTTTTAGATTTACACCCACTACTTTTGATTATGATATGGGTGTTTGTAAATTATTTAAAAAAGTCAATAAAAATGGAAAATGTATAGGTATTTGTTTTACTTTAAGAAATGTTTGGAAGAAAGTCATGATTCAGGCACCAGACATGGATTTTTTTATTACTGGTGATTTTGAAGTTGTTTTAAGAAATTTATTTAAAGACATAAATAAATTTAAGGATATCCAAGGTTTGGCTTATAGGTTTAAGGGTAAATTATATAATAAGTCTTATATTCGAAACGGTTTTGATTATGATTCTCTAAGCATTCCTGCATATACTTTATTAAAGAGTTTTGATTATTATTCTATTAATACAAATATTGGAGAAAGATTTTCTATTATTTATAGCAGTAAAGGTTGTCCATATAACTGTAATTATTGTAATGTTGCCTCTACCCCTTTAAAGATGAAAAGCGTTTCTTTAGTTGTTGAAGAAGTCAAACTTTTAAAAAATTATGGCGTTAGATTAGTTAGCTTTTTTGATGAAACATTTACTGTTAATAGAGAGAGAGTTTTAAACATATGTGCTGGTTTAAGAGGGGTTGGTATTAGATGGTATTGTAATACAAGGGTTAATCTAGTTGATTTAGAATTACTAAAAATTATGAAAAAATCTGGTTGTTCTGGAATTAGTTTTGGGGTTGAATCTGGGTCACAAAAAATTTTAGATTTATCCAATAAAAATGTTAAAATTGAAGAGATTATTAAAGCTGTAAAATTATGTAGAATAGTAGGAATTAAAACTTATTGTGCATTTATGTTTGGTCTTCCAGGAGAGGATTGGAATACAGTTAAAGAAACCTTTAAATTTATTAGAAAATTAAGACCTAATGGGGCACAATTTAATATTGCAGTTCCATATCCTGGAACCAGTCTATATGAGAAATTTGGTAATGGGTTAAGTTGGAGAGATCTATTCCAAGATAAAGCATTAGTTAGTATGTGTGATTTGAGTATCGAAGAATTAAATAAAATTAGAAAAAAAGCTTATACGAATCTATATTTTAATCCTTTTTGGTTGATTGGGAATTTTCTTTTTGTTTTAAGAAACCCCTATGATTTTAAACTAGGAATAAGATATTTTTTTAAGATTATGAAAAATTATTTTTTTTATGGGATGGAGAAGGCACACTAATCTTGAATGAATTATTCTTTAAGATAATTTTTTTTTAATTAACTTTAAAAAGATAACTTATATTTTAGATTTATGAATAAGAAAGGTAGTTTTGGAATATTTATTACTATTACTACAGTTGTTTGTTTCTTTATTGGTTATGTTATATGGCCTATTAATACTTTTAGACTGATAAATCCAATAGAGACTTATGATGATATGAGTGAGAA
>DATDVT010000014.1:0-4132 GCA_035289905.1 Candidatus Nanoarchaeia archaeon | reverse complement strand
AGCAGTAATTGTTTATCAGAAAAGAAAGTAATTTTTCTATAGAGAAGCCATATTTTAATTAATTTAATTTGCAAAAGAAAAAAATCATATTAATGGGATTGGGGATTTTGGAGTTACGCAAAAGAAAGATTTTATAAGTATCACGAAATTAAGGAAAATAACAATCCAGATAACTATAATCTTTACACTCTTCTACTTTAGATTCTAACAACTCTAACTTAGATTCTAATTTCCTCATTTTCTCCAATAATCTTTCTTCATTTGTTTTAATCTTACAATTATATCCTAATTCACTAAATATCTTTACATATAGTGAAGAGTCTACTTCTTCTAATTTTTCAAAATTTACCTTTCCAAAAATATCTACATAAGAAATACTCCCTATTCTTACAGGAACTATAATAGATTCTTTTTCATCTGGAAAAATCAAATTTCTTTTTCTCACTATAGTTATTTGTCTGGTTTCACCCTTAACCTCAAGATCATCCTTTTTTGTTTGGGCAACTATATTAATTAATAATCGTGCAGGATGGGGTCTTTTAAAATACATATCGTAAATATACTCACAGGTGCTATCAGAAGAATATTTACTTACTTCACATCCTTCTTCTAATGAAAATCTATTCCTTATCTGTTCCATTACAAGTTTCTTATATTCCTCCTTTAAAACCTGATTACCCTCACTGACATAACCACTTTCAGGATGCTCAACTACAAAATGGCTGACAGATTTATATTCATCAGGTATATCTTGTCCTTCTATTCTTTTTAAAAATTTAAGTTTCATTTTGTATTTTTATCACAGAACTCTTCTGCAAAAGATTATTTTAGTTATAAAATACACCTATATAAAGTTATGTATAATCGTACATTGTAAAGTTAGCGGTTGGTAAGCCAAACATCTAAAAAACTCTTTAAGGTACAGAAAGATTTATAATAAGGTACCACCTTACCTATTTATGAAAATAATAAAAGTTATGTCTAAAAAAGTGGGCGATACCGAATATAAAAAGTATCTTCTAAACTTGCCTAAAGATGTTGTGGAAGAATCGAAGCTTATCGGCAAGAACTTAAAGGCGAAAGCTGAAAAAGAAAAGATTATTATTGAGAAAGAATAAATTTATATCTTCTGAAAACAGATTATTTTTATGGCTAATAATGATGAAATAGAAATTTTAGTTTATTTTATGCAAATAAGAGACAAACAAAAGAATCGTTATATGGGGCGAGAGGATATTAAAAAGTTATTTTCTGAAATAAACTCTTTACCTTACGACAGGGCAGACCAAAATTCAAAAGTTATTATGATTTTATGAAAGATTCATTTGTTCCGAAAAGAGATTATTGTATTAAATTTAAAATCAAGTAAATCACTAAAATAAAAGAGAGAATTGTTAAAACCATTGAAATAATAATTACAAAATAAGCGACATCTTCTAATAACCTATCTGGTAAAGAATGAATCTCATATCTATAAATATAATTTGAAAGGTCTTTATACAAATAAGGGGTAAAATAGAAAGAGTTAATAGAATCAAGTTGAGCAACTGCTCCAGGATTTAATAACACTGTTTGTTTGTAAACTTTATAGACTAACAGCCCTTGGTTTTTATTTATAAATTCATTATTGTCATATTCTATGCCATAAATTTGTTTAACTGTATTTTCAGAAGGAAATTGTGCGAAGAATACTTCAAGAGATTGATTTAATTCAGGTTGATTTTTTATCGTCCCCCATCCACAATCATCTATTGCACATTCAATTAAATAAATATCTACTGGAATTTTCATTGAGAGTGGAATTTCTTGATTTTTATTGAAAAATTCAACAAATCTTGGCACATCTATAATATGGTAAGGGGTTCCAATCCAAAAACTTCTGGAAGTGTAAATACGAGGGTCATAAATAATTAAATCGTTTTCATTTACATTTTCTCCAATATAACTTTTCAATTGAGAGGTTGGACTCTTATCTAAAAAGTAGTTAGGAGTGCTATAAGCATTTCCTAAATTAAATAACATAAATAATGTTAAAATTACCAATAAAGCATATACTAAATTTTTATTTTTTAATTTTTTAATCAATTCGTAAAGACCAAAACCTGCGACGATTGATAGAACAAATGGAATAAATACAAAATGTTTAGCTAAATAACTTCCAGCGGATTGTAAAACAAAGGGGATTATAAGAAATATTAAAATAAATGCCATTTGGAGATATTTTTTTCTATATAATAAAATTGTAAAACCAATTAATGCAAAAAGAAGTATAACTAAGTCTGTATGATAAGGTAAATTAAATTGAGAGTAACTTATAGGATTAATTAAATTTCCGAAGAAACTTGTTCCCTGCCCAGATAAACTACCATAAAGATTTTGGGTTGCTTCAGTTTGAATGATTCTCGAAAAATAAATATCAACAATCCCTTTATCTTTGTATAATAAATAATTAAATGTAAGAGGGGGTAATGCAAAAATAAAAATGATAAATAAAAATAAAGCAAGATAATAGATATTTGTTCTTGTGAATATTTTTTGGTTTTTATTCTTTAAGTAAACAATTGAAAATAAAAGAAACGATAAAATGAAGAAAGGGGCATTATATTTTGTTAAAAGACCTAATCCGAATGCAATTGCAGAAAAAATAATGAAATATGGTTTTCTATAATCGAAATATAGTAATCCGAGATATGTTCCTAAAAACACAAAAAAAAGCCACATATTTGACATCTCTGCAAAAGTATTTCTAATTAAAAATGCAGAAAAAGTTACAAAAAATGCAGAAAGTAACGCAATATTTTTATTTCCAAATAATTTTTCAGTTATCAAAAAAACTAATAAAATAGTTAATGTTCCAGTTAAAAGAGGCCAAAACCTCGACGCTAAAGTAGAATATCCTATAAGTCTATAAGTAAAATCTGTGAGATAAAAATAAAGAGCAGGATGAGATGATGTTGAAAGCATTTTAGCTCCAATAATTCCGGCGCTTTGTGAAGCTTCAATCATATCGTCAGCAAGAACTGTTAAATTAAGAGATGCAATTAATCTTAAAATAAATCCAACAATTAACAAGCCAAATAGATATCTCTGAATACGCATTTTTTTAGAAAAAAATAATAAAAGAGATGAAGAAATAATTTTATCAAAAAAAGATTCTTTTTTCTTAGTTTCTAAATTTTTAAGTAAATCATCCATTAATTCTTAGAGTTAATAAGACTTATAAGTTTAATTATCAAATAGTTATTCTAACTTTTTTGCTTTTATTATTATTTGATAGGTAAAAAGAGTTGGCCATAAATTTGCTAAAGAATGTAACATAGAAGAACTTGAATTTAATAAATTTTTATGAACATTAGGAAATTTTAAATGAACGGGTAAGGGAGTAAATGAAATTGAATCTACTTTATAGCCCGTATTTTTTAAAAGATTTTTTAATGTTTTAATTGTAAAAAACCTTAAATGTGTTCTATCAAAAATGCCTTTGTCTTCATAATCAAAATTACCTAAAATAATTTTTGTCCTCGCATAAACATTCGCAATATTTGGAACCGATACAATAATGACTCCCCATTTTGGAAGATTGTTTCTTAATTTTAATAAAACTAATTCAGGATTAGGAGTATGTTCAATAAGGTCTCCTAAAATAATTGCATCATAAATGCCTTCCAAATTATCTTTAGTAATATCTAATAACAAAACCGAATCACAATAATTCTTAGCTTCTGCGATATATTCTGGATTATTATCAATTCCAGTCACATGACAATTTTTTAATTTTAAAAAAGAAGCTAAATATCCAGAAGCACAACCCACATCTAATACTCTCGCATTAGGAGGAACTAATTTAATTATCTTTTCGTGACTGCTATATTTAAACGGTTTTAACTTATACATAATTAAAGGAAATTATTTAATTTTAAAAGAATATTGGGGGTAGAAAAGATGTTTTAATAACAGTCCCTTGGAATTATTAATGGCATAAAAGCATGTTTTATGTTGCTTGGTGTCAAAATATGATTAGGGCTATTTTTTTTAAATAAATGAATTTTATTTCCTTTATTTGATAACCCGTCTCGAATACTTGAACGCATATTTTCAGGAGAGGAAAAATCAATCCAATCTAATATATTGG
>DATDVT010000013.1:0-20144 GCA_035289905.1 Candidatus Nanoarchaeia archaeon | reverse complement strand
GTATCTATATTTTGTTGTTAATTGTATATGTTTTAGATTGTTTCCTACTGATGTTGCATAATGCTTGTACATTTTATCCTCCGATAAATTTATTTACTTAGAAGCATAGCTATAGCTAACATTGAGTTTTCAATGAGCTACAACCAGCTCATTGTTTATAATTATTCAAGAAATAAATAACTGCCGTAATTCATCCTTTAGCTAAAGCAATAGGATTTCTTACGGGAGCTTTAATTAATAGGAATCGATATTCTTTGTTCTCTAGTTTCACTATTAAAAATTACTAGAATAGTAAACTCTTGGTTTCCTGATGCATCACCATTAGGTGTAAGTTTTATGAAAACATCACCATTTCTTCCAGCATCTAAAGAAAGTGTTTCTGAGCTGATTGAGTCTAATGAAGCCCATGAACCATAACCATTAACAGTTATTCTATAATATGTCCTAGTAGAACCAACATTAGTTAATGTTGCTTTGATTATCATTTCTTCCCCCGCAACTGCATCTGAATTTAATAGTGCACTTATTACAACACCTCTTGATATTCCAGAGGAAGATTCGCATTCATTTTTACTTTTAAAATAACTTGATGGGCATTGGCTATAATCTCCAGATAGCATAACTACTGTACAAATATCTCCTCTTAGATAATAGCATAAAATGCTATTATAATCTTTTTTATTAACTGTTTCAGGTTGAGACTTTGTTTCATCTTTATCACAGAAGTTATTTGAGTTGTTATCTAAACAGCAAGAACTACCAACTTGGATATATGGGGCAAGGCATTTAAAAGATGTTTCTTGAACTGTTAATTGAGGCTTGTAAATGTCATCCGATTGTTGATTATTTTGTTCTGAGCTCTGAGAGTTTAAGCTTTTATTATATAAGAAAACTGCATTAGCTAAAAGTGATACTATTAAAAGAACAAATAATACTATGATAGTTATTTGGAATTTCTTTACCATTTATTTTTTCTTCCTGATTAGTTTAATTAGGATAATAACTAATACAACTAAAATTATAATAGAGAGAAATGCTAATAATATGCTATAATTTACCAAATTATTTTTAGGTTTCTCTTCAGATTCTTGATAGTAACTAATAAAATTTCTACAATCATCTAAACTTGCAAATTGCCTATAGCCACATTCTCCGAATACTGGAACATATTGACAAACTCCTTCAATTGGCTCATAACAAAAGACTCTTTTTTTATTACATTCTAATGGTTCATTGGATAAACTAAAGCAAACTCCAGTAGACCCATCTAATCCTGTTCTAATATAATTATTATCATTTGGATTTGGACACCAACGATTACTATATGGATTGTATAATCCATCATATTTTTTATTACCATCTAAGCAAGTATAAGCTTTTGTTTGGTGTTGATTTTGAGAAGAAACAAATGATGCAATTAAGATTATTAAAAATAAAATTGCTAAATAAAAATTAATTTTACTGATATATTCTTTGGCCATTTTTGTCATAAATTTCTGGGTAAGTTAACCAATTATCATTATAATTTGGAGTCTGCCATTTTTTTACATAAATACAAACATCTTTTAGTTTGGTTATAGTTCTTGATTTAGTTTCTGTTTTATATTTTGTAACACTTCTTTCTTTGGTGCATTTACAACTATCACATGCACCTAATCCTAACCAACTTGTATGAATACAATAACATCCATTAACATAATCACAGCTTTTACCAGAAACTACTTCTGTATAAGTTTCTGAACTTTGATATGGAACTTGTTCATCATAATACTCTTTACTTTCATAGGACTGTTGTTTGCAAACAAATTTATTAGTTGCATCATCATAAGCAGAAATTACTTTTCCTGTAAAAGATTTGCCAAGATTGGTATATTTTGTAATAAACACGACATTCATGGCTATGATAAGAATAATAAAAACTGCTAGGGCAATTTGTAAAGCCTTCTTCATTTTATCACTTAATATTGCGTGAAAGTCTATTTAAAAAAGTTTCGCTCAATATTGAATGAAGATTCACTCATAATTAGGAGTTAAAAATGGCAAGCAAAGCAAGATATGTTAATATTTCAATACCAGAAAAATTAGCTCATTATATAGATAAATGGAGAAAGGAAAATGAGTACCTTGACCTAAGAAGCAGAGCTCAAGTTGTCAATTTTGCTCTAAGGAAGCTATTTACTGAGAAAGACAAATAGGTAGGTCTTTATAAATGAAACTGAATAAAAATTCAAAAATAGAAAAGTTTATAATATTGGTGGGGCAATATATATTATAATCTACTTTCCAACGGGTGTCGTTAAGGCACCCTTTGGCTTAATTCACATGAAAGAAAATCTTGAAAAATGTGCTATATTTATTGATGGAGGATATTTGGATTCTCTTTTAAGGAAATGGGAAAATTTCCCATTGAATTACCTTGATTTTACTAACAAAATATGTCAAGTATTAAAGCTAGAGGTTCTAAGAATATATTATTATAATTGCTTACCAATTATAAGAAAAATGTATAAAATAAAATGCTATAATTGTAATTCTGAATTTGAGATACACTTCAAAACTGATGGGAGTAAAAAACTATTTTGTGAAAAATGCCTAAAAGAAAAAGGTATAGATATAAACCCTATAAATTATTCACAAGAACAGACGGATAGTGACCAGAAACTTTATGATTATAAAGAAAAATTTTATAATAAACTAAAAAGATTTCCAAGATTTGAGGTTAAATATGGAGAATTACAGTTAATAAAAGGAGAATTTAAACAGAAAGGAGTAGATGTTTTAATGTCATTAGACATTGTTGATAAATGTTTTGATAGACAAGTACAACATGCCGTAATTATTGCTGGAGATTCCGATTTTATCCCTGCCATAAGAAAAGCTAAGGATGATGGTGCTATTGTTCATCTTTTTTGTAATAAGAATAAAGTGAATAATAAATTATTATATGAAGTAGATGAAGTTCATAACTTGACTTTTAGTTTTATTGAGGATTTAAAAGTAGAAAAGAAAATCATTTCTTAAATAGTAGACTTTTTGCTTTTTACAATTTTGAATAAGAATTTAAAATAAATAAATTTATAAGTAAGAACTTGTTATAATTAACATGACTCCAAGACAAGCTCTGTTGTGGTTTAGTGCATTTTTAATTATTTTAGGAGTTATTTATGGTTTAGTTTCTTATATTTTCTTTGAAAGTATGTCTAATTCATTTATAGGTGGGGCAATTACTGTTATTGGTATAGTTTTAATAGCATTTGTATTAAACATAAGATGGTCTGGCCATCATTAGATAATCTATACAGTCTTAATTTATATGCTTCCAACTTGCATGGAACCAGTAACTGTTAAACCAATTGTCTCTAAATTGTAGGATACCCAATATTGGAATATACTTGTTTGAGCCAATACATTATAAATTTTAGTTTTTTCTTCTTGCGCCATATAACCCAAAAAGTGACCTATATGAATAAAATTGGGAGAAGATATTACTCCGTTTAAAATTAATGTTTCTTGATTATACGGAATTTTGCAGTTTAATATAAACAAACTTCCTAAAGCACATATTGCTGCTTGTAAATTTGCTAATTCTAGGTTTTTTGAGTAGTCATGTTTTAGTTTATTATAAGTTGTCCACCAAAAAGGAATGCTTTTATTTGTTTCATCTTCAAAGAAAATACTAAATGGCGCGAAAGCATCTCCGTTAGCTCTTATAGTAAATGCTTCTTTGGTAAGATTTAATTTATTATCAAATGCTTTAAGAAAGTCTAAGATGTTTGTCTTACTATTATCTACTTTCTCTTTCAGTTTTTCATAATCATCTTTACTTAAATTTTCTAAAAACATTCTTTCTCTTACTAAGTCTTTGAATACGGATTCTACTTGTGTACAGCATCTAATGATAATATCTGCTAGTTTAAATGAAAATACCATATACTGTTTGGTTTCTAATGGCAAATATTCTACTATTCTTCCCATGTCATCTTCAATTGACTTGTATGCTGCCCAGTTTTTTTTAGCCTTTTCTGATTTTATTAGCAAATCTTTTTCTTTTGTTTCTATAGGAGTTGTATCAGTTACATTTTGTTTTTCAACCATTATTAAGTTAGGTAATTAGATTTTAAAAAATATGTTATAATAGACTCATATATATCAAAAACAAAGATTTGGTTAAGTATGCAAATACTTACCTATTTCTTTTGGTATGTGTATTAATATGAAGATAATAGTTACTCCTATTGGAATTAATAAATCATTTGCACTAGTTCCTAAAACAAACTTACCATCACTCATAGCCCAATAAAATAAGGGTATTATTGATATTAATCCGATAATATCAAAGAATAATTTAATAGAAGAAGTCTCTTCAATTTTTTTATGAAAACGCAATTTTTTAATAAATATTATAATCCATGTGACTAAAAATGCAATTAAAAAATAACCAACAAAGCTATTTAAATAATTATAAATTTCATTAAACATTATTTAGATAGCCTCTTTCTATTTAATACAATTAATCCTAATATTCCTCCTGAAATAAAACTGACCCACCATAATTTATCTGGTTGGATATTTAAGAGTACTTCGACAAATTTTCCAGCTAAAGCTCCAACAGTAAAATAAATTATATAGTCCTCTATTTCGGGCTTTTTAGCCATTTCTTTCCTCTTTTTATTTCTATTATTAGCTTCCTTATCTTTTAAAGTTTCCTTTTTCATTTTCTACCTCCTTTTTGACTTTCTGTGACACCGTTTACCATTTTACTTGCTTTTGCTGACTTTGTGGTCAAAATTTAAGCTAAATTTATAAGGAGAGCACTTTTAGGGCAACACTACAAAATGCAGATGGCATTGATTCTTTAAGGTTTCTTGAAATATTTTTGAGGACTGGAAAGCAAGGATAACGAAATGGGTAAATACTACTCAATTAATTTCCTAATTTCTTCATTAAACCTTCTTGCCCTATTAATTGAGGTTTTTGCTTTGACAATCATTACAATCTCTCCCATTTCATAAGTAAATTTACCTCTTTTATCCTTTTCATTCAGATAATCTTCCATAATTTCCTTAGCTTTATCTTTACCTAGAAGTTCATAAGATTCTAATTCAGCTTCTTTAAATTCTTCAATAAATTTTTTTTCTAATTTACCTGTGATATAAAAGTAATATGTAAGTGAGTCAAAAACTAATGAATGTATAGATAAATCCACCTTTATCTTTATTCCATTATTTTCTAGTAATGCTCTAGCCATATAAAACATAGAGTAATAACTTGCATTTATCACCCAGAGCAAACAATTAAAATCAGGATAACCTAGAGAATCTTTTAATTTGCTATTTGAAGAAACTTCTAATAATAATTTAGCTGAATTAAACGAATTTTTTGAATTGTCTAAAAAGAATTCTATGAATTTTCCTTCTTTTTCTTTTATTATATCTCCTTTTTTAACTAATTGTTCTATTCTTAATTTAACCTCTTTAATTTTCTTTTCATCTAGCATTTTTTAATATCCTATAAAAATTTTCTGTTCCAAATAAAATTATATGTTTGTTTAAAGATTCATTTAATATATTAATCTTATCTCTTTTAGAAAGCATTTCATAAGCACTTTCAACTGAAATGATATTTATATCAAATTTTACAGTGAAATTAGAAGCTATGTTATTAACAATTTTTTCAATTTGATTTATCTTTTCTTTATCATTAATTATTAGTAAGACATCTATATCCCTGTTATTTTTTGATTCAACAAATGAACCGAAAATTAAGAATATGAAAAATTCTTCTTTTAGTGAGTTTATAACATCTTTTACAAATAAAGAAACTAATTTGTCTTTGCTAAGAATATCTTTCTTCCTCAATGATTCTATATATGTTAATTCTTGATGGTTTTCTTTGTAATTTAGTTCAAGAAAGCCTTTGCTGTCTTTTATTATAAAACCTTTATCAATTAAAACCCTTATTGATCTATGAACCAAAGGGTATGGTTTTTTTATTATCTTAGATATTTGATTTATACTAAATTTTTCTATTATCTTTGAAGCAAATACCTGCATTATAAGTGCTTGTGTTTTTGTAAACATTTTTATATATAACTATTTAGGTATAGTTATATATCTTTTTAGTTATATTTAAGCTTTTCGCATTTTGAAAAGCTCAATTGACTAAGAGGTAACGCATACATATTTTTTAGTTGGTTTAAGTGAGGGTGGTTTTAGTGGAGCAGGGTAGATGTGGAGATTGGGGAGTTAGTTAGTTTAGTTCGTGGCCATCACGTATAATCTAGCTCCGAAAAGATAAGCGGGCATTGATTCTTTTAACTTACGGGAGATTATACAATCGAAAGATTTATAACTTTAATATTAATATTATTATCATATAAGCCTATCATTACTTTTAGTAATGGATAGGCATTTCATAATGGAAAAAAAGAAGAGGATTTCTATATTTATTGATGGTAATAATTTCTATTATGGTTTAAGAAGAATATATGGTAAAAATAAGAAACTTAAGGACTTTAATTATAAAAAATTTCTAGATTATTTAGTTAAAAAGAATGTCTTAGTAAAAACATTTTATTATAACGCTCAGCTTGATAAAAATCTAAATCCTGAAAAGTATGAAAGCCAAAAAGAATTTTTTGAAAGTTTGAGAAAAATCCAAAATTTTCATGTAGTATTATGTAGATTATTGAAAAGAAAGATAGCAGGTACAGATAAATTTTATTATATCATAAAAGAAGATGACATAAATATGGCTGTAGACATGGTTGAGGGAGCTTGTGATAATAAGTTTGATGTTGCAATACTTGTATCAGGAGATGGAGATTTTGTACCAGCTGTTAATTCTGTTAAAAATAAAGATAAGGAAGTTATTAACATTTATTTTAAAACAAGTTCTTCAAGAAATTTAAAAGATAATTGTAATGAATCAATTGAACTTACAAAAGAGAAATTAGATCATTTTTTTGAAGAAGATAAAAAAGAAAATGAAAGTAAAGATAATAATTGAATTGTAAAAAGTAATATCTTTGCCTTGTTTAAGGTTGTTAGAGGTTGGTTAGTAATGGTTAGTTAGAGCAGGTTAGAATTTTTAAGATTTTACATAATAAACTTTTTGGATATAAAAAGAAATAGAAGGAGGTTTATTCTGTCCTAATAATAAATTCAACGTGCCAGCAGAGGAAGTCTTTTGGGGGGGGGATTTTATGGAATGGAAAGTTGAAGAATCTTGTTTTAATTGAAAGTCAGTTTGTGGCCATCACGTATAATCTAGCGCCAAATAAATAAGCAGGCATTGACTCTTTTAGGTTACGAAAGAGTTTTAATAATTGTGATCAAAAATTATTTTTTCAAGATACAACTCTTGAAGATTAATATCATAAGAAAAAACAACTCTGAATTTTTCAATTCTTATCCTACAGCTACCTTTAAGGTCATAATGTAAATGTTTATATCTTTCTGGATTTATGGCAATTTCTTCAATTTTCTTTTTAATTCTTAATTGAAAATGTTTGTCTAATTTATGAAAATCTTTAGAAAATTCTTTAGTTGGAAGTATTTTATAGCTCATTCCAGCTATCAAATTCCCTCTTTTTTACTTGTTCTTTTGCTTTTTTATAAGAAACCATAAATTCCTCATTACTCATTAGTTCAAGAGATTCTATGACTGAATCAAATTCTTCTTTAAGTCTAATCAAATCTTGCATTGCTTGTTTAGTTATTGTTACATTTTCCATAATTATTAGATAATTGCAAGGTTTAAATAATTTTTGATTTGGTTTTAAGAGGTAATGCAAAACACATTTTTTAGTTGGTTTTAGATGGGGGGTTGGTAGTGGGGGGAGGGGTTGACTGGTGGGGAGAGAGTGGATTGATTCTTTAAGAGAACGAGAGAGAAGTTATATAAAATCTAAAATTTTAAATTAATGTATGAAAGAATTTGATTACTATATTTTTATAGACTATTCAGAAAATTTAATTGGATATTCGATAATTGAAAAGGTCAAATTAAAAGAATTGATTCCTAAAATATCTAAGTTTGACCATTACAAAGAGTTAAAGAATAAATCTACTTACATACATTCAATTAAGAAAATTATTGAAAAAGAAAAGATTTTATCTTACTTCTTAAGGCATAAAATAAATTCAAGAAGAGATAATATGGGTATTTATCTCTCTGTTCTTGAATTCCTAAAAAAGCACCTTAATTGTATAATATTTATCTCTGTTGACAACCATGAATTTCCTAAATTCAAAAAATTAGTGTATATTTCAGATATCTCTAAAACCATAGTTAAAAGAGAAAGTGAATTAGTTAAGGGAACACCAGAATATAAAGCAAGTTTAGTATTAGACACTTTATTAAATATTGAAAGACTAAAGATACAGGGTAAGTAAGTCCGTCAATCCTACTCGCCATGCCAATGCATTAATGCATACATGGGTTTCGTCAGGTCCTGTTCCCCTATACATTTTATTTAAGCATCACTTCTATTTAAGCCTTGTGGCTATAGGCTAATAGGCTGGCTAATAGGCTTAAAATACCTAGCTGTTATCATCTCACAATACTTTTACATTTTTTACATTAGTATTAGTTATTGGGGGAAGAGATACGGGGGTTGGTAATGCAAACGCAGTTTTTTATTGGTTTCAGATAGTTAGGGTTAGGTGGGGGGTGGTAGTTTTTTGAGGGGGGAATTTAGTTTGTGGCCGTCAAGCAGAGGCGAGAGACGAAGAGAGTGGAGGAGGAAGATTCTTTTAACTTACGAGAGATTTTTGAAATAGAAATATATATAAACACTATAAATCATTATATTTCATTATAAAACATAATAAAATGGTCCAGAGTATAATTGATATTAATGAGAATGAAGATAGAGTGTTAAACATAGTCAAAGCAAAATATGGACTTAAAAATAAATCTCAGGCAGTATCTATTCTTGTTAAGGTTTATGAAGATAATTTTTTAGAGAATTCATTAAAACCAGAATATATTAACAGACTTGAAAAGATAAAAAAAGGAAAATATATTAAGTATAATTCTATTGAAGAACTAAGGAAATCAACAAAAAAATAAAATGTATAATTTTCTTTTTAGTGAAAGATTGAATGAGATATTTGAGAAGATTTCTAGAAAAAATAAAGTATTATATGAACAGGTAATAAAAAAAACAGAAGAAATAGTTAATTCAGCAGATATTGAACATTATAAAAATTTAAGACATGATTTAAAAGATTATAAGAGAGTTCAAATTGGACATTTTGTTCTTGTATTTAGGTTTGATAAAACAAATAACATTATTTATTTTGAGGATTTTGATCATCATGATAATATTTATAGAAAAAATTTTTAATATCTAAGTTGGTAATGCAAACGCATTTTTTAGATAGAGTTTAAAGTGGGGTTAGGTGGGGGGTTAGTAGTTAGTGGTTGGTTAGTGGATTTTCATCAATTCGCAGTAATCACAAAAAGTAAGGTTATTTCTTATTAATAATAAATTCAACGTGCCAGCAGAGGAAGTTTTTTAAGAGGGGAATAGCGTGGAATGGAAAGTTGAAGAATCTTGTTTTAATTGAAAGTCAGTTTGTGGCCATCAAGTAGAGTGAAGAAGAAAAAATAAGTTAATTTGTAAATCTAAGATTATATAACTCTGGAAATTTATATTTTTTATTTAAACCTATAATTACAAATTGGTCTATAAGAAATTTATATCCATTTGGAGAGAAATCTTTTTCATCTGCTGTAACAAATAAGAATATTTCTCTATTAGTTTGACTTTGGAATTGTAAAGCACTAGCAAGAATCTTACAATCTGCATGGTTATCTATAAAATCATGAATTTTATTTACTAATTCATTATCAATTTCTTCAATATTAATAACAGTTTCATCTACTTTAGAATTCAAGAATTTATCAATACTTATTTGTAAAATATCTCTCTCAAATGATAATTTTTCTGCCACTTCTTTAATATCTTTATCCTTAAATATCTCGTATAGTTTTTTTGCAAATGGTATTTCTTTTTTTGATAATATATTTTCAAAATTAATACTTTCATTTTTTATTTTATCAATTACTATCTTATGAATAAATGCCTTTTTTTTAGAGAATTTTGATAACTCCTCTAAAACTGCTCCACATAAAATAAATCTTCCTTTTTTATTTGAAATGAATAAAAAACATTTCTCTTCAATATATGAAGATCCTTCTTTTACATATCTTGAATAATTAATTATAACATTAGTATCTAAAAAACTATCTTTATCCAATTTAATCTTCTCCTGTAAAATCTTTCATTATCTCTCTTATTTTTTTTGAATCATCTGACAAGGTAATCTTATTTTGGTCAAAAGAAGATAATTTATTTAAGTAGATTGAATTTATTTCCCTAATATCCTCTTCTAGAGTTTTTTTCCTTGAATCAAATGTATGACTAAGATAGAATTTAAACAATGTTTCTTTATCTAAACCATTATCCAAAATTGAAGAGCTATTATATAATTTGTATAATGCGATCAATTTCCACAATGAATCGAAGGTAGTAAGAATTTCTTTCCTATATTCTAAAATATTCTTGTCAAGCAAAATTAACTTTCTTATTGTTGAAGTAACCTTCTCAGTGTATTCAAAAACTTCTGGAAAGTTAGAATCAACTGGACAAGCAATAAAAAAATCATCCAATAATTTCGCGATCTTATCAGTAGACATATCTTTAGAGTTTATTTCTTTGTAAAAAATGTCCGATAAATTGTATAGATCATCTTCATATTTTTTATGGCTTTCTATCTTCACTTTATTAGAGCTATTATGTTTATTTTTCTCAATAAATATTTTAATTTGTGTTTTTATTTCTTCTTCATTATCAAAATTAAATTCATTTGAGTAATTGATACCTGGATCAGCAATCATAAGCGGTATTGAACCATAGATATAAGAAACAACTGGAAGATCCGATAACTTAAGTAATGGGTTTTTTATTAATTCCACTGCACATTTTGCAAAATGTGTTTTTTTTGGAGAGTACTTTTGCTTTTTAGATTCTTCAAGTATATAAGAAAATAAAGTTCTGAATTTTTTTCTTTGTAATTCTGTAATAGGAATGTCAAAATAAGTATCTCCAAAAATTCTTTGGTAAATTCTTGACTTATCTGAAGTAATTATTTCCTTTACTTTTCCTTCTTTAGTTAATTCATCCAAGTAATTATTAATAGTTGACCAGTTTGATTCTACTTTTTTTCTTATTTGATCAATAGATAAAGGATGAGTATTAAGACTAAAAAGAATTTCATCTTTTATCTGATCCGAGGTTTTTCTTCTCATTTCCCAATACTAGTTTAGTAAGCCTCCCCCATTATAACCAAAGATAAGAAGAATTCTTTATAAATGTTTCTATATATATTATTATATAATTCTATACTGATTAGTATAGAGAAGTGTTTAAATACTTGAGAAAATAAATAAAATAAATGAAACCTGAAGAAATATTAAAAATATTGATAGGAGCAATCATAATTATTGCCATAGTTGGAGCTTTTTTTGGGATGTCACAGATTAAAACTGATAAAATAATTAATTGGATAATCCCGGTAGGAATAAGTTTTTTTATTTCGGCGTTTATAGGGCAGATTATCGAATATATGGGATTAGGATTCTTAAAAAGAATATCTATTAATGTTCCAATAGGTTGGTTTAAATTTCCCATATCTATATTTTTAATATTAATTTTAATTATTAAGTATTGGATATTAAAGATATAAATTATAGTTAGTCTTTTTTCATCAACTCAAAGAATAAAGAAAAGTAAGGTTATTTCTTCTTTATTATAAATTCAACGTGCCAGCAGAGGAAGTCTTTGAGGAGGGGAAAGGAGGCATTGATTCTTTTAACTTACGGGAGATTTTTTGTAATTCTTGGACGTGGCGAAGAGTGTTTGGAAAAAAGTATAAATTACAATTTAAGTATCAATTTAATTGAAGAAATAAAGACTCTTGCATGTTCAATTGATTCTTCTGCATAAGGTTTATTTGCTTCTGACTTAACATTATAAATAAAAGAGCCTCTTTTTCTTTTTTCTTCCTTAAATATTTTTAACAAAAAATCTGCCTTTTCAATTTCATTCTCATATATATCTAATAATTCTTTTGATAAAATTCCCTCTTTAGAAATCTTTTTCATTTCTAAATAAGTTTTAAGATGTTCATTAGGGATTTCTGTTTTTATCCCTTTGTTTAATAAATATGCTTTTGCTGTATAAAAAATAGAATAATAGGAATGTGAAATTACTGAATGAAAAAATGTTTTATTTTCTTCAATTCCTAAAGTTTCTTTTACTTTTATATCTGTTGATAGTTTTAAGTCAGTTGTTGCTAACAAGAATTCATCTTCTGCCCTTAAAATATATAACTCAACCTCTGAATCCATTTCCAATTGCCTCTTTTATTAAATTATAATATAACTCTACATTTTTGAATATTAACCTACTATTAAATATTTCTTTCCCAAAATTAGGTTTTTTCTCATGAAGCATATCAATGAAATCTTTATTTGAGATTACAATTATATGAAATTTTGGGTGAAATAAAGAAGTAAGATTTTCTATTAATTTTTGTTTTTTAAACACATCATCTTTAGTAATTATAACTAAATCAATATCTGATTTTAATGTCTGAGTGCCTTTTGAGTAGCTTCCTGTTACTAGGATAATATCATTACTTATTTCCTTAATTCCAAGTATTTTATCGATATTTGGAATTTTTTTAGATAGCGATTCATTAATATCTAAAAATGATAGTAGAGATAAAGATTCTGGACTTAATTTAAAAGAGATTAACTTTGATTTCCCAACCTCTTTAATATTAAGGAGATTATTTTTTGATAATTCCATGACTGAATTATAAGTATTAGGATAGTCTTTATCTAAAAGAAAAGATATTTCCCTAATTGTCTTTTCCAGAAAAATGTTTTTCCTGAACAAATTTACAATATCTATGTTGCTTTTCTTATAATACATTTTACAATATCCCTTGTCCCAATTTATTATATTTCCTATATATTCATTTTACTATAATATTATAGTATTTTTACTATATATAAGCTTTTCGCTTAAAGAAAAAGCTTAGTTGGTAATGCAAACGCAGTTTTTTATTGGTTTTAAAGTGGGGTTAGGTGGGGGTTAGTAGTTAGTGGTTGGTTAGTGGGCAGGCGAGAGACGAAGAGAGTGGGGAGGAAAGAAGATTTGAATAAAAGGATATTTTAAAAATATATAATCTATTATATTAAATGTACAGGGCATTTCGTTCTGAATGGTATGAATCAAAATTGCTAAATCTAGATAAATCAGAATATGAAAGAGTTATAAAATTTGAACAATCAGTTAAATTAAACCCATATACTGGTAAGCCATTAGGATATAAGTTTTTTAGAGAAAAGAAATTTAATGGGAAAAGAGTTATTTTTCTAATTTATGAAGAACATAAATGTGTATTTTTTGTGACAATTACAGACAAAAAAGCACAACAAAATGAAATAGATCTTATTAAAGCAAATTTAGATGTGTATAAAGAAGAAATTGAGAAAAGAATTAAGTCACTTTAATTAAATTTCCTTTACTTTTCCATCTAGAATATCTTTTATTCCTCTAGCTATATCTTTAAGTAAATCTTGGTCAACATTTTTATGTTTTTTAAGCTCTTCATACTCGTTTCTTGAGATAGTTATTGATCCTGTATTTTCCATAATTATTAGATAATTGCAAGGTTTAAATAATTTTTGATTTGGTTTTAAGAGGTAATGCAAACGCAGTTTTTTATTGGTTTTAAAGTGGGGTTAGGTGGGGGTTGGTAGATGGTGGTTTGGGGGGGTTGGTAGGTAATTGGGGGTTCTTAATTATAAATTCAACGTGCCAGCAGAGGAAGTCGTGGAAGAAAGAATGGTTAGTTTTTCTTTTCACCAATATTTGATAAAACTTCAATAGAGATAGAAATAAACCAAACTATAATAAAAAATATTCCAAGAACAAACCAGAAGAAAGCTAAGTTTGCGACTTTTGTTTCTTGATCTCCTATACCCCAGATTAATAGTTTAATGATACTAAAAAGAATTGAATAAATAAAGGAAATAGTGGAAATAATCCATAAGTGAATGATTTTTCTTGAAATAAAATTTACCTTTTTCTCAATTACTTTTTCAAGGATTAAACCCATAATAGTAATGATAATTCCTAAACCTACTAAAGAGTTAAATAAAATTTGAGTAGCAATTCCAGAAGTATCAAACTTTGGATAAATAAATGTTCCATTAATTATATGTTCAAAAAGATATTTAGAAATATAAATCACATCAATTTTAATAATAAATATTCCAAGTGCAAAAGATAATATAAGTCCAGCTAAAAGAGAATAGGTAAATATGTTGGATATTTTTGATTTTTTAACCATTTAATTACAAAGAGGATGGATATTTAATTTTTTGCTATGGGGTAAGTAAAGTTAGTTACTTTTTGTTTTCTTTTATTACTTCCTCATATACTTTAAGTGTTTCTCTTGCACATTTCTCCCAGGAGAATTTTTTTGCTTGTTTTAATCCTTTTTTAATCATTTCTTTTCTTAGCTTTTCATCTGTCAAAACTCTCTCCATTTGTTTTGCTAATTCATCAACATTATTTGGATCAACCATAATTCCTGCATCTCCTACAACCTCTGGAAGTGATGAAGTATTAGAAGTTATTACTGGACATCCGCAAGACATTGCTTCAAGTGGTGGAAGTCCAAAACCTTCATAGTATGATGGGTAAACAAATAATGAAGCACCATTATATAATGCTGGAAGATCTTTTTCATCAACATAGCCTGTAAAGATGATTTTATCAGATAAATCTAATTCAATAATTTTTTTATTAATATCTTCATATCCCCAGCCCTTTTTTCCCCCTAAAACAAGTATTAAATCCTTATTTTTTTTAGAAATTAAATTAAAAGATTCTATAAGTCCTTCAACATTTTTGTGTTTTTCCAAATTTCCAACATAAAAAATATATTTCTTATTCACTAAATTATATTTTATTAATTTAGAATTTGTCTCTTTTTTTGTGAGTTGTCCATATTCTTTATTTGAAGCTAAGTAAATAACAGAAACTTTATCTGGACTAACTTTAAAAAAATTAATAATATCTTGTTTTGAGTTTTCTGAACAGGTTATAATCCTATTGACTCTCTTAACAAAATATTTCAAAATATAATACTTAATTTTCCTAGAAAATTCTTGTTTATCTTTAACTACTAATGGAGTCATATCATAAATTGTAACTATTTTCTTATATTTTGTTTTAAACAAAAATGGTCCGAATATATAACTATCATGGACTAAATCAAAATTATATTTTTTTAGATAAAAAGGCATAAAAACAAATTTCCTAAAGGTATTATATAAAAAAATCTTATATTTTGGAATAATTATATTATTCAATTTAGATGTATTATTTATTTTATCAGAATGAATCAATATAATTTCATTATTTTTATTGTTAAATTCTTTTGAAGTAGAAAGAGACTTACAATAATATCCTATTCCAGACAATTTCCCATCAAGATGATCAACAATAAATCCGACTTTCATTTTTTAATTTATAAATCCTAATTATATCCTTATCTCCTGAATAAACTTTATCATAATAAGAGGATTTATCCCAATTAATTAAGTTTATTCCATTATTATTATTATTAATTGTGGCCCTGGGTAATTTGTGGTTTAAGTCCCAAGATGCAAACATTACGTATACTTCTTTGTTACATAATCTCTGATCTTCAATTAAACTTAAATTATTAAATCCAGTCAATAAAAAATCATCAGATTTTTGGAGTCCTAGTAAATGTATACCATTAAGAATATCATTTCTAATAGGAGGTTCGAATCCTTTTTGCATAAGCATAGTTTGAATATAATCTGGAGCAATAATCAAAGAATTATTTGTTGGGATATCATTATCAATAAATTCTTCACCTCCAAAATTACTATTAAAATATGGTCTTTTTAGCTCTGATAATTGAACTGAACTAATAATCAATAAAATAGAAATAAAAAAGACAGACATTATTTTAATATACTTATTATTAATATTTATAAATAGTAACGGAGAAAATAATAAAATTATAAAATTAAAATTTGCTGTAAGCCTATTACTAAAATTAAATGATAATATAATCCATAAAAATAAAATTAATATTATCAAATGGATATTTTTAGCTTTTTTATTTTTTAAATAAACTAATATCCCAATAAACCCAAATAAAATAATATATGTTTGAGAAAATAAATAATCTACGAAAGGATTTATATTTCCTGAATCAGAGATTAAACTTCTTCCACCTACAATTCTATTGTATGAAAATAATGATGAAAGGCTTAATCTTATACTATCTGATAAAATAGATATTTGATCTAAAAATGAAGGTAGAAAATATATTAAAGATAATATAAATGCTAGGAAAATACTGAATAAATAAAATTTCCATATCTTTTCTCTCTTAATTATTCCAAAGAAAATAGAAGTAAAAATAAATAAAAATACAATCAAACTTATACCCCTATGAGATATAAAAATCATCCCTAATATTATTCCCATTAATACTGAGTAAGTTAGATTAAATTTTTTTTCTTCCATTAAATAAATTATAAAAATAAATAAAATTGTAGCAAAGAACTGTCTAAAAAAACTCATGAAATAAAATGAAATAGAAATTAGACTAAGAAAAGTGATAAGAATGGAAATCGGAATCCACTCTTTATCTATTTTTATTTTGTTAAGTAAAATTATAAAATTTATCATCAAAAGTAAAATAAAAAATATATTAACAAATTTAAATAGATCTAAAGTATTAAGTCCAGTAATTAATTTAAAGTGATTTAGAAAAATATAAATTCCAGGTTCCTGCCATCTAGTTACTGAATTAATATAATCTCCATTATTATATTTTATAAGTTCGTAAACATATTCTCCACTATCAAACCCTATTAATAATTTATAATTATTTAAAATTAAAGGGATATTATAAATTAATAAAATTAATATAAATAAGAAAAATAAACATACAAAAAAAAGGGATTGTTTTATTTTTAAGCTCATTTTTTAATTAAAGTTTTAATTACTCTCTCCATTGAATATTTATTCCTAAGTAAATCTGAATTCTTCTCCATTTTGTTTCTTAAATTTTTATTATCAATAAAACTATTTATTTTAATAATAACATCCTTTTCATTATTATCAAATGAAATTCCTGCACCATCTACATATTCTTTAATTGACCCTATATCTGAAAATAAAATTGGCTTTTTATAACTTAAACCTAAAGCAATTGCTCCGCTAGTTTCTCCTACACTATCTTCTCTATAAAAAATTATCCCATCACATGCTTTAAAATATTGGTCAAGTAAAGAATTTTCAATAAATCCTAAATATTTTATTCTATTATCTTTATTAATGATATTTGTATAATCCTCATCTGATTTACCAATAATAATTAATTCAACCTTTTTTGATTTAATTTTTTTAAAAAAATTAATTAATTTAAAATTTTTTAATTTTCTATCTAATCTTCCAGCCATTAATAAATAAATCTTTTTATTATTAAATTTTAGTCTATTTCTCTCATAATTTTGGTTATATCTAAAAATATTAGTGCCGAGAGGAATAATTGATATTTTATTGCTCCTAATAAAAGGATATTTTTTTAGTAATAACTTTTTAGCAAATTGAGAATGAACAATAATTCTATTGGACTTTAAATTAACTATAAACATTAATGCTATCCCTAAAAATCTAATTGCTTTTGATCTAGGAATAATATCATGAATTATTACCATATTTTTTTCATTACTTTTTATTAAAGGTAACAATATTTTTCTGGTTGAATTTGAGTAATGAAAAATTTTAATTGATCCCTTATCTAACTTATTATCAAAATTCTTTATTAAGCCTATATAACCCATATTATTAATTTCATTATTTAATTTTATTACATATTCTTTTATTCCATAAGATTTATTATCAATAATTTGTTCTATGATTTTCTTTTTCATCCTCTATAAACCTCCAAGGTCTTCTTTGCGACGCTTTTCCATGACAATGAAGATGCTATTGATTTTGAATCCTGCTCGAGCTTCCTTATTTTATTTTTGTCTTTATTATTATTATTATTATTATTATTATTATTATATAATGTGTAAAGGATTGCTTTCTTTAAACTGTCTTTGCTGTTTGGAACTGCTATTACATTTTTGTCTTTGACGAGTGTTGGAAGGCCTCCTGTTTTTGTGACCACTATTGCCTTTCCGTAGGAAATGGCGTCTGATGCTGCTGCGCTACTTGCGTCAAAATATTTGTATGGGAAAACTACCAAATCACTTGCTGAAAAATAATAAACTACTTCGCTTGGAGGAATGAAACCATTTGAAAATATAATATCTTTGTTTGATTTTATTAGTTCTGTTATCTGCTTTTCCCAAGATTCTCCTGCAACAATTAATTTAATAGAATTATTTTCATTATTTTGCTTCTTTATATCATTATATACTTCTATTAAAACATCCAAACCTTTGTAATCTCTGATATTTCCAAAGAATAAAATAACTTTGTCATTTTGTTTAATGTCTGAATTTAATTTAGAATTAATTTCCTTAATTGCTTCTTGCCTATTTATTTGCTTTTTTTCTTCTAGGCCAATTGGAAGAACATTAATCTTTTTGTTTTTTGCATATTTTTCAAACTTCTTTTTATTATCCTCAGAATGAACAATATATTCACTAGCTAGACTAATTACTGATGTGTTTAAGAAATTTTTAATAAATGATTTTTCATGAGGTTCTACATTATGAATTGTCATAATTACTTTTTTTCCTCTTAATTTGACAATTGTTAGAGTTGTAATATATACAGGAGCTAAAAACCAGCTCCACCATTGTACATGGATGATTTTATCTTTTATTTTAAAACCTGTATAAATCCAAGAAAATGGGTTATACCAAGTTAAAGTATTTTTAATATTAAGATTTGGTAATTTTGGCTCTTGTTCACTAGTCTTTGTTCCACCAGGATATAAAAATTCTGGATATAATGATTTAAAACCAAAAAAATTAATTTCAATTTCTTTAGAAAGCTCTTTTACTAAACCAAGTGTATAAGGACTCATTCCCTTTAATGGTGGAAGAGTACTTATCATGGAAATTTTATTTATTTCTTTGTTAAGGTTTTTCATTGTCAGTAATTCCTATCAGAATTATTATTAAACTTAATAATCTGATTATAATGTGTAAAATGAGTAAAGTGTGTAAAATGAGTAAAGTGTGTAAAGTGTGGATTAACTGGATTTGATTTATTATTAAACTGGCTATTCAACTGATTATTAGATCCTGGAAGGGAAAAGGAAAGGGAAAAGTTTATAAATTTCATTCTCTTGTAATTTCTATAATAGATGAAAGGATTCTGACGAATCCCGTGCTCACTTTGTGATGATGCGGTTAGTAGGATAGACGAATCCCCGATTCTATTGTACATCTTTTCTCCTTTCAATATTTAGAAGATTATCTAAAACTAAACTTAATTGATATTCAGTACTTCCTTTCTTTAATTTACTTTCTTTTACTACTTGGGTTTTATTATCTAAAATGTTGACTAATTTCATAAAAGTCCTAAATTGGAAATCATCAATAGAAACAAATATTATGCAATTTTCATGTTTTTTTATAAATTCTAAGACCTCTACAAAAAGCCCGATATTATCTTTCATACCAACAATTCTTATTTTTTCAAAATAAGTCCTTATTCCATCTCTTTTTATTGTGTTTTTTATGTGATTAAGATAAATCTTTCTATTTCTTGATTCTTTATAATGTCTAAATTTTGAAATTCTTGGCAATAATTTAATCATTCTTTCACGTTCAATTATATTGTAACCAATTAAATTCTCTGAATAATCAATAAAAATATAGTAATCAAACTCTTTCATTTAGTCTTACACCCCGTTCCCAAATTCCAGCTTCTTTAATTTGAATAAGACTTCCTCGAGATATAATCTATTTGTTGCTAAAAGGTCTGAGATTAATCCTAAAAGAAATGACATTCCTCCTGCCACTATTATTAAAGTTCCTATAAT
>DATDVT010000012.1:0-11364 GCA_035289905.1 Candidatus Nanoarchaeia archaeon | reverse complement strand
CAGTAAGTAATGCTCCAGTTGCTAATAAATATCTTCCAGTTTGTTTTATTGAATTATATATTGTCATTACTAACCAGTAAGATATTTAGTATTTAAGAGTTTTGGTATGTATTTTGTGCTACTAAAAGTGCACAACTCTTCCGAGGTTATCGGATTATTCATATTCTCGCCATTGATGACCACATTTAACACACTTAAAAAATCGAGTTTCTGGCTCATCACTAGCCCTTGTTTGCATCAACCAAAAATAAGCCTTTTTATGACCACATTTAACACAATCTGCCTCTATTTCTGGATTAACCCTTTCACCTTGTTTTAAATCAACAATTTCTAAAGGCTTCTCTTTCTTTCTCTTCTCACTTATAATCCCCCAATTTTGTTTATAACCACAACTACAAACCATCTTTCCATTTGAAGGCATCAATAAGGATCCACATTTAGGACAAAACATAAGCATTTCTAAAAAATAAGAGTATAAAAATTTAACTAATCTCTGAGATGTTAAGTAAACGTCTGGAATTTTGAGCAAAAAAATTAACTTTTCTTGACCACCAGCTTATTTTCCTTAATTTCAGCTTCTAATTCTTGCCCTTCTTTCCATTTTAGTTCTTCTACGATATTTGGGGGTATAACTAAAACCCACTTAGCATATTCTACATCTCCGACTTTTCTAGAAAGTTGTTTTTGCAGTTTCATAATCTAAAGTAGAATTGACTTATATTTAAACTTTTAGGTACCAACTTCAAAGTAGTTAATTAGGTACCGAAAGATATATAAAGAGTAGGTACCTAATATATTGTATGAAAATAGAGATTAAGTGTAAGCATTGTAAAAGTCGGAATTTCTGTAAGAAAGGATTTAGGAATACAGATTGTCGAGGGAAAATTCAAAAATATTATTGTAAAGATTGCCATAAATTCTTCACTAATGATGATGGTTTTTACAGAATGAGGAATAAGCCTGAAATTATTACAATGTCTATTGACATGTATGTTTCTAATCTTTCATCTAGAAAAATGAGAAATCAATTAAAGAGACAGATTAGCCACGTCTCTATTTTAGATTGGGTAAGAAGATATACATTGAAAGTTCACAAGTTTATAGAAAAACAAGGCTATAATTTAGGTAATAGTTTCTATGCTGATGAAACGATGATAAACAGAGAAGGAAGGTTAGATAGATTTTGGTGTTGTTTAGATTGGGATACTCGTTTAATCACAGGATTTCACTATAGCTTATCTTCTAATCCTATTGAAGCTCAAGAATTTCTAAAGAAAGCAATAAACAAAGGAAAACCAAAATACATTCAAACAGATGCGGGAGTTTTTTACCCAAAAGCATTTAGAAAACTCTTTTATTCTAATAAGATTGGTGGTTTAGCAGTTGAGCATAAAATACAAAACTATCAAACAACAAGAATACATAATTACAGAATTGAAACCGTCTTTATGAAAATTAAAGACAGAGTTCTTGATTTTAGAGGATTGAAAGCTCTTTGGTCTGCCCCTATTCTAATGACTGCGATAGTTATTCAACATAACTTTATAGAAAACCATTCAACAACTAATGAAGTTCCTTCTGAAAGAGCAGGAGTTAATTTAGAGCTAGGAGAGAATAGATGGTTAGATTTGATAAGATTAAGTAATTGATGCATGAATAGCATTAAAGCCTTATTTTAATTTTTCTCTAAAACCATCGAGAATTTTTTGCTGCCGCTCTATGTAATCTTTTGAATCTTTTAAGCATTCTTCAATAGGAAATCTCTCATCCCAATTTTTATTCGCCTTTTTTTGAATAATTTCATTCAAGTCAATGCCTTGAGCATTTGCAATTTTTACAAGAAAAATTATAGCATCTGCGAGTTCCTTCCCAAATTCTTCATCGTTAACTTCTCTTGATAAATCTCCAGTTTTATATCCATCTCTGAATAGTATGTGCCTTCCAATTTCTCCCATTTCTTCAATTAGATGCGTAAATGTTTGAGATAAAAAAGAAACATCCCAACCCCTATCTTTGTCTGCTTTTCTTATCTTTTCTTGAAGTTCTTTTATGTCCATTTTATCTGTGCGCTATTCCATAAACATCTAGCTTTCTTAATAGTTTTATTTCGTCGCTTGTAAAATCTTCTAACCTTTTTACATCGCTTTTTATGCTTAAATTAAAGCCCGTATTGCTTTTAACCTTTTCGGGTTCTGCATCACTTGCTAAAATCAGTGCTTCTACTCCGCTTTCTCCAATTTTAAAAACACCATAATTAGTAATGAGATTAATCTCTTTATCTGAACGAGTTTGTAATCCGGGAGATGTAATATAATCGACTTTATCCACCAATCGCCTTAGTTCATGAAACATAAAAATATACTCTTTTCTACCTAAGGAAGCAAAATCACAAGCTCCTCCACTTCCTGGCAATCTTTTTATTGTACTTTCAGCATTTATCAAAGTGGAGTTTATATTTCCTCTACTATCAACTTGTGCCCCGCTTAATCCAACTACATCGACCTCTCCCCTTTCAAGCATCGCAAATGCATCTGGCAAGTCTAATGGAAATTGCGAACTTGAGTAATTAATAATATCTGAGACTGAATGAGGTAGCCTTTCTGGATTTGAATAAATCGCTCCAGATTCAAAACAGATTTTTAGATTAGGGTTATATAATCTTTTTGCGAGAATGGCAGACAAAACAGGAAATCCGTGTCCTGCAAAAAAAGATTCTGTTTCTGCTAGTTGTCTCGCTCCAATTATACTAATCCTCTCTCCTTCTTTCAATTGCATTTTTTATTACCTCCTTGCAGTATTTCAAATCTTTTTCTCTTGAGCCTTGCCCATATAATTCCATTGCAATAGAATCAACATCATGCTGAGGATATAGCGATGTTGGTGCAGAGCCTCCCGGTAAATGTATTATGCCTGTCGTATATAATCCCGAAACAGTTGGATTCTCAACTTTATCTATAATTTTTTCAACGCTAACAAATGTTTTTTTAGAAGCTCTTGCAAGAAATTCATCTACTTTCGTTGCTGGCGGGCTTGTTATTCTAACATTTCCTTCTTCATCTGCTTCTTGAGCATGAATCAAAGCTATATCCGGATTGTACACTCTAATTGCTGTGAATTTTTTCCCGCTAAATTCAGATTCTATTATTTTAACAAGACAATTATTTTTAGCCATATCTGAATGAAGCATCGTCTTGGAAGGCAAATATTCAATTCCTAACGCTCCAGCCTGCAATGAAAGAATTGTCGCATAGGTGCTCATCTCAATTGATTCTACTCTTCTTTCTTCTACGCCTTCTCTAAAAAAATAACATTGCCCAAAATTCTCTAATCCAGTATAAGAGCTAATAATTCTTTTAGCTTTCTCAGAACCAATTAGGATATCTGCTTCCAAAGCCAGAGAAATTCCAAATAATTCTAAATCTCTTAATTCTGTATTTTCGGCTAACTTTAATATTAGAGACAGCGGTTTTCTATGTAAATCAAAACCGCCTATTCCTACTTTTGCTCCTTCTTTTACTTGCCTTGAAAATTCATCAAGAGAAATTACCTTGCCCATTTTAAAAACCTTGAAGCAACTATCTCATCTATCCCTGGAGAGTATGGCTCTCTTATTCTTGCTTCTGGTAAATACCCGTGTTTAGCAAAAAATAACTGGGACATTATTGAGCAAGAAGGAAAATGATGATATAATCTTCTGATGTTTAGCTCCTTTGCATGAGCTTCGATGTCTTCTATTAAAGCACTTCCAACGCCCATTGATTGAAATTGTGGTGCGACCAAGAAAGGGCTTAATTTAGCTGATCCTCCTCTTTTTGGAGCGAACAACCCAACTCCCACAACTTGAATCATCAATTTTTGCAACATGCATTATCCTTGGTTTTACTGAATATTTAAGCCCTTGCTCGGTAAACCTTTCATGAGCGGAAACCATCCTGCTTACAAAATCATCATTTATATCTCCATAGAAGTTTGGCATCATACCGAGAACTATCTGCCTAACCCCTGAAAAATCTTCTCTTTGAAACTCAGAAACTTTGATATCTAGTCCTTCATTTTTTGGCTTTCTTGGAGGAGTGATAGTTTTAGCGGGAATTCCCCTTTGGAACATTCTCCCAATTATAATCTCTGAAACTCCTTCTTTGTACGGCTCTCTTAATGAACCTTCAACTTCAAAACCGCCTTTAAGCAAATCATATTTTATTGTAGAATAATCAATAAATGCATCAGTCCCATAAACCTTTCTAGCACCACTTACTTCAAGTTGTCTCATAGCAAATTCATAAAGTTGAGATCCGATTCCCATGCCTCTGGCAGAAGGATTAACTATTAATGCTTTAATTTTACTTGAGCCTCCTCTCTTTTTAACTAATGATACGAAACCTTGCATTTGGCTATTATCTTCTCCTGCCCATAATTCGAAATCTTTGCTGTAAAGTCCATGTGGCTCTCCAAATCTATTAGCTTCTATCATCCCTATCCCAAAAGAATCATCTATCTGGTCATAATTAATACCAATAGAAGCATTGCACATTTCTATAAACTCTTTTAATGAATGTCTATCTTCATTAAATCTGCGCATTTCCATAATTCTCAAAGTAGATAGTGGTTTATATAATTTTCTATTGTAGTAACTTTATAGTGATTCTAACAGAGATATAAGTTCTTCTGAAGCCTTGCAATAGCTCATAGGCGGTCTAAAAAAAGGAATTTTATAAGAAGGGATAGCTTGTTGATATTTTTTAGGGTTAGCAACTCTAAATGCTATCGGAGAATCTCCAGATTCTAAGTAAGAAATAACTTCATTTTTTTTATAACAAACATCTTCTTTTGTTTTTTCCCATACTTCATCTGAATTACCAGTTATGATTTCTCCCACAAAAAACTCCCCGATTAATTCGCTATCTGGTGCAGTAGCATATAATATTATCCTATCGCCAATACTGATCCTGCTTTTTCTTCTTCTATATTCCCAAAGAGCTTTAAGTTCTAGCAGATTTATCCCATATTCTTTTTTTATACTCATTACATATGTTGCCATAAATATTTCCAAACCTCCCTTTCTTAAAAAATTTATCCTTCAGGTGACGTTAACTTTACAGCTCACTAATCTCTTCTCTTTGAATTAAATCACATTTATCAAAAGAAACTATCACAAAAATATTATTACGTTTCATAATCTCTAAATTAATCTTATCATCTATTTCTATATCCACACTATTTTTAATAGCATTAAACAAATCATTCTAAAAAAAATCATAAATTTCAATTGTTCCCAAAATATATTTAATATGATTATAAGCTAATTTTACTTCCTTCTTCTTAATTTATAATAAACCTCAGTTAAAACTAAAACAGAAGTACAATAGTATCTTCTAAAAGATCATCACATCTTCTAACAAAAATATTAGCATCAATAAACTTAGTCATCGTATAGATCATCCTTTATTGCCTCTTCCATAGTGAAAGAGATTTTCTTAGATCTAACTCCTCCCTCCATTCTTTAAGCAGAAATACATTTCCTATCTGAGTTACATGAGCAATTGGCATAATATATCCCATAAAGATTTCTATCCCTCAATCTATTTCCCATTTAAATGAATTGTCTATTATAAGAAAATAATAAATTAATATTACATACTAAAACCAAAAATTAAATTTAAAATATCAGTAAAAAATATTTTTATATAACCCAATAAAGGTATTCTAAAAACAGCCTCTCCATAAACTTTACTTACTTTTAATTCATCACTCCTAGAATCAGAATTATGATCTCCCTTAGTCCTATATGTTCCATCTCCATTTCTCTCAATCACTCTATGAATTATAGGTTTGTTTGCTGTCCCTTGAAAAACAATAACATCCCCAATATTAATCTCCGATCTGCCCCACAACACCATTATATCCCCTCTATTAAAGCCATTCTTAAATCTAAAATCCTTAAATTGTTCCTTACTAATATTTATCTGCTCATAATAATTTCCATTTTCTACCCACCATTTATCAAAACCCCTTTCATGAACCATACTCCCAGAAATTACTGCAACAACAGGAAAATCAGTATTAAAAACAAAACCCAGTCCTGGATAAATAACAAATTTAACTAAAATAATTGCAACTATAATATTTAATATCCAACCTAAAATAGAATCATCCTTCCAAAAAATATCCCATAATTTTTTTAAATAGTTATTCATTCTTAACATAAAAAAGAAAATAATTAATAAAAGTATTGAATTTCTATTTTAAAATCAGTCCTTTTAAAAAAGGAAAGAAAAGCCAAATCAGTCCTTTTAAAAAAGGAAAGATTTATAAATATAAAAAAGCAACTATTTTATATGAAAAAAGAACTTTTTAAACGCATAATAAAAGAATTTCAAGAAAAACCATTACCCCAATTAAAAGAAAGAGAATTAGAGCTCCCAGAAACAAAAAAAATAATAACACTTGTTGGACCAAGAAGATCAGGCAAAACATTTTATTTTTTCCAATTAATAAAAAAATTAAATAAAGAAAAAGTAGTATACATAAACTTTGAAGATGATCGATTATTCCCATTAGAGCTAAAAGATTTAGATGAAATACTTGAAGCATATGAAGAACTTTATCCTGAAAATAAAGATCAATTATATTTACTAATTGATGAAATACAAAATATTAAAAATTGGGAATTATATATAAGAAGAATAAATGATAATAAAAATATAAAAATTTTTATAACTGGTTCATCTTCAAAATTATTAAGTCAAGAAATAGCAACCTCATTAAGAGGTAGAACATTAACATTTAATTTATTTCCCCTAAGTTTTAAAGAATTTTTAAAATTTAATGAATTTGAATTAAAAAAAGATAGTTTTTATACAAATGATAGACACAAAATAAAAAAATTTTTAGAAAAATATACTAATTTAGGAGGCTTTCCTGAGATTGTTTTAGAAAAAAATAATCTAGAACAACAAATATTAACAAATTATTTCGAAGTTATGATTTACAGAGATATTATAGAAAGATTTTCAATAAGAAACATAAACCTATTAAAAACTTTAGCAAAATATCTTTTAACAAATATAGCCTCTTATTTTAGTACTAACTCTTATTATAAAATTCTAAAAGAAAAAGAAAATGTTAGTAAAGATAGTTTATTTCAATATATATCTTACTTAGAAGAAGCAAATATCATCTTTTTAATACCATTATTTAGTTATTCATTAAAAGTACAACAAACAAATAATAAAAAAATATACTGTATAGATAATGGTTTAAGAAATGCAATTTCATTCAAATTTTCTGAAGATGAAGGCAAACTATTAGAAAATCTAGTGTTCATAGAACTAAAAAGAAAGAATTATGAAATATTTTATTACAAAAAAAATAAAGAATGTGATTTTATTGTAAAAACAAATAAACAATTAGAAGCAATCCAAGTTTGTGTTGAAATTAATGAAGGTAATGAAAAAAGAGAAATTGATGGTTTACTAGAAGTATTAAAAGAATTCAAAATAGAAAAAGGTCTAATCTTAACTAAAAATCAAGAAGATTTAATGATTATTGAAGGAAAAAAGATTTATATTAAAAGAATAGATAAATGGTTATTAGAGTAATTAAATAGAAGTATTAATGAACAAACATTTTCATTTATAAAAAATAATAAAGATTTAGTTTAAGAGCTATTAATCACATTTTTGACCTTATCTGATCATGTATATTCATAATATTAAAAACAAACGAAAATTAATAAGGTTTTTGATTAAAAAATTTCGTGTAAATAACAAAAATTATCAAATAAGCTAAATATAAACAAAAAAGAAAGAATTAATAAAAGTAGCAGCTTCATAAATTCAAAAAATAGAAAAAGTAACTTATTAAACTAAACAATCTTTTTAATCTCTTTAAATACAATAGCAAAATCAGGGACTATAGAAATATAATCCTTCAATTCTTTTGACCATAAATTTTCCATATCCTTAATTTTTAACAAAAAAGATTAAAATCACTTTTAAATTAAACAAAATTATCAAAAATACAAAAGAGTTAATCTAGAAAAATATTACATTTATTCCATTATGAAAATGGTGATTATTAAAAGAATAAAACCTTAATAAACCAAAAAAATCTTCCATAATTTTGTAAATATTTATTCATCTTTTACTTTTTCCAAAAAACTTTTAGCATCTTTAATAGCCTCTTTTGCATCATCTTTATCAATATTAAAATCTAAAGAATAAACAACCAAATGCCTTAATTTTCGATATTTATCCAATAAATCAAAATAATGATTTAAATTAGGAAATTCTCTCTTTAAATATAGAATCATACAAATATGACTTTTTTCATTTATTCAATTTTCATATAAAGAAACCTAGCTGCATGAAACATTGCCGTGTAAGAACAAAATAAAATTAAGCTATAAGATTCCAAATCTAATAATTCTTCAGCTTTTTTTATAAAATTTCTAGAAACAATTAAAGATTTTTTAGCCTTTTCTTTATCAATTATTTCTTTCCTTAACATACCTTGTTCAAAACAATTTTCAGTATTCATATTAAAAACTCTCCATATAAAATAATATGATTTCTCATAATATTATCATAAAAAACCCTATCCTTCCTTTTTATATTTTTCCATTTTTCTATAGACAAAACATCTATATTTACTTCTTTTTCTAATTTTTGTTCAATTATCTGAGTTTCTTTTAAAAAATCTAGATTAGATATAATTAAAATATCTATATCACTCTCTTCAATATTTGTTCCATTTGCATAAGAACCATATAAAATTATAGAATAAACATCTTCTTTTTTTAATAAATTAATATATTTTTCCAATAAAAACAAATTATTAATTACTTTCATTTGTTTTACGATTAAACTATCATTATTCAACTTATATTTATGTAAATTACCTTCAATCTTTAATTTCAAATAATTTTGTTTCAAAAAATATTTCAAAATATTGCTTGCAGATCCAGAACTTATCTTTAATGTCCTTGATAACTCCTTAAGATATATCTCTCTAGTAGGATTTCTCAAAAAAAATTCTAAAATTTTTATAGGTACATACTTAGTAAACACAATAAAATGAATGATCGTTTAATTTATAAAACTATCGTTCAATAAAAAAATTACAGCAATCAATATACATTATACAAATGAAATAGAAGAAAGAGAAATAAAAGGTTTATTAAAATTTCAAAAACATAGAAGAATTGATATTAATAACTAAAAATCTAGAAAAAAAAGAAAATAATATTAAGTTTATCCCATTATGGAAATGGTTATTATTAGAAGAATATTTTTGAATTAAAATTATCAAAAAAATATCCCATAGTTTCTTTAAGTATTTATTCATAAAGAATTGAAACATACCTTATCCATCTTTAATTATTCTTCATTTATAAATAAGTTAAAACATAAAAATCAAAAATATATTGCATAGATAATGGCTTAAGGAAGGCAGTTTCATTCAAATTTTCAAAAGGTGAAAAATAGAAAATTTAATATTTATTAAATTAAAAAGAAAAAAATTAATAATATTTCAATTTAAAAAAAACATCATTCTACTACTCACACTGGTTACCAGAATCAGTATTAAAAGGAACTAAATACTTAGCGAAAGCAGTTGCTTTAATACCCCCCACTGAATTTGCATTTTCATCACAAAAATAAGTATATATATCATGCACATATTCTATATTTAACCCAACTTTCCCTTCAGCATTTCCATAATCACATCTTAAGTTTAATTTAATTGTCTCTTCATCTACATCTGGATGTACCTGATTCGCATCTATTCCCAAACCATCTAAAACATGAGATGTATCTAATATATATAAATAATAAACAATACTTGAAGTATATTCTCCTGGTTTATCTAGCTTATCATTAAGATCATCTTCTTTAGCAGGATAGAGATAAGCTGTACGTCTAGAATTACCCACAGTAAACACCATCCCATTCTCTATATTTTTAATCTCACAGGTAAAATCATTAAATTCATCATCTTCTATTAAAAAATTAGTAGCAAAGTATAAACCCATATTCTCCCCATCAGAAAAATATAAGGAAGCACTTTCAAAATCAAATTCAGATGTAAGATCATTACAACAAAAGTATATATCACCCTCCTCCTTTAAAATTTTCCCTTCTGGGCAATCATTTTCTCCTAATTTATTAACCCACTGATTAGTTAGACCTTTATAACCATAAACAGTACATAAACCAGCTGTATTAGCCTGGTCTGCACGATCTGCACGATCTGCACTATCTGCACTATCTGCACTATCTACATTTGAAACATATATTCCAGTATATGACTTAGTATAAAGTACACCCTCACTTAAACAAAAAGAGCTACCTGGATAAGCCAATGTTGCAACAAAACCCAAATTAGCACATGTATCACTATTAGCACCATCACTACCCAAAGAAACATAAGCACCCTCCGAAGTAAGACAATAAGTTATACATTGTGGAATATCTTCTCCAAACCCGCCAGCACCACCAGAAGTTTTCAATTCATCCAAAGCCTCTCTAACTGTATCTGAATCTGGAAACTCTTCACTATCTAATTTAACCTCTGAAGCAGTATGACTAACACCTGTAATTTTACCAGTAACAGAATAACCAATAAATGCAACTAAACCAACTAACAATAAAACAACACCTAAAAAAACCATAACATGTTTTGAGTCTACCTGAACTTTTTTATTTAAATGATCACCAATTTTTCTAATTACCATATATCTAAAAATTAAAACTTATATATAAAAGTTATCTTTAAAAACTTCAAATATTTAAAAATTATATGAGAAAAGAAATAGAAAATTGGTGGAAACAAGCTAAATACGACTTAGAAACAGCTAAAATTTTATTAAAAACAGAAAGATATGACGCTGCCTCATTCTACTGCCAACAAACTATAGAAAAAGCATTAAAAGCATACATTTTAGAAACAAAAAAAGAATCACCTGGACCAATACATTCATTAATAAAACTAGCAAACGAAGCAAAAATCCCAGAAAAATTTCACAAATTCTTAAAAAATCTCTCACCAGATTATTATTTAGCTAGATATCCTGATGCCAGTGAAGAACTACCTTATCTAATCTATAAAAAAACAGAAGTAGAAGAAAATATAAAAATGGCTCAAGAGGTTATAAAATGGTTAGAAACACGAATGAAGAAATAATTAAATTTCTAAAAATATTTAAAAAAAATGTCAATCAACTATTCAAAGTAGAAAAAATAATTCTCTTTGGATCAAGAGCCAGAAATGATCACTTACTTAGTTCAGATGTAGATTTAATCCTAATCTCGAAAGATTTTAAAAAATTAGAATTTAGAAAAAGAGCACCATTAATTTTAGATT
>DATDVT010000011.1:0-8768 GCA_035289905.1 Candidatus Nanoarchaeia archaeon | reverse complement strand
AAAGTTAATCTAAGAGTTTTAGAAACAAATGTAGTTTATTTTAATTACATAAAATTTAAAATTTATTCAATATGAAAGCTAAAATTAATTATTATAAAATATTAAAATATAGTTTAATTCCTATAAATCTTCTTTTAATATTAACTTTTATTTTAAATTATTTTAAATTATTGCCTGCATTTTGGAAATCAATTTATGTTTTTTATGTTGCATTAATCATTAATACTGAATTCCTTATATTAAAAATAAAACAAATTCCAGAAAGTCAAAGAGAGAGTCATAGAATTTTTTATTTATCAAAATATTTCTTTTTATTATTTTTAATTATCATTGCTCTAAATCAATTTCTTAAAAAGTCATATTTAGAAGGTATAAAAATATATCTGCTGGGATTGACTATGGCTTTTGGTTTACTTATACTTAAAGCCAATAGATCATTTTCCAAAAAAGAAGAAAGCAATTTATCAGTTCAAAAGAATAGAATTAATTCCTCTACTTCATATTCTAAGAGACATTTTGTTAATTATATAAAAAATATCTTTGATTCTAGTCATAACTATCGTTCTATCTACATTATTTTCTTAATTCTAATTAGTTTTGTCTTTATTGCCATTAAAATAGGGATACCATTATTATATACAGGCTCTTATCTTGATGAAACTACTCATCTTCTTTCTGGCATAGAATTCTTTAAGTCAGGACATTTTGCCCAACTTTATTTTGGTGAAGAATATACTAGGGGGGCCCATATTTCTGTATTAGTAGGCCTGTTTTTTAAATTATTTGGCAAATCTATTTTTGTGGCAAAGATGATTCCCGCGCTTCTAGGCATAATTAATTATTTTCTATTATTAAAAATAGCTCAAAATGTATTTGAAAAAAAGTTTTATATTCTTCTAGTAATGATTTGTTACACCTTTAGCCCCGGGGTTATATTTCATCATTTTTACATAAGGCCCTTCGTGGTTTACGAATTTTTCTTGTTATTAATTATCTTCTTATTTTTTAGAATTGTTGACTCTTTAAATCAAAAAAAGAAGTTTTTTACAATATTATATTTATCATTAGTAATTCTTGTAAATTTTATTAACTATTTCTTAAGTAATGATTTAGGAAAATATGTTATACTAATAGTGACTGTCTTTTTTTGTATATATACATACTTGTATTATAACTCTAAAAAAATTTATTCCATTTACAACTCTACCAAAAACGTGTATCTTAGAATAATGGCGTTTTCGATAATTTTTATATTTCTGCTAATTATTTTTGTTTGGCTAAGAGGGCAGGACAAAATAAATAGTCTTATTTTTGGGACTCTTGTCTACACTACACCAATGGATTTGAAATACGATTATTATTTTTTAAACTTAAACCTTATTTTCACAATTTTTTTCTTCTTGTCGTTATTATTGATAACTAAAAGTTACAATAAGAAGAATATGATATTAATGTGCGGTGGATTAATATTTGTTACCCATTTATTGTCAAGTAAAGACTTACAACTAATGAGAAGTATAATGTATTTTATCCCGATTTACTATTTGATATCTATTTATTCCATTTCAAGAATTAATCTTAGAAAATATTCCCTATTAATTATAATTATTTTGTTAGTAGTATTAATAAGAAATTACCCAAGTGATTTCTTAAATGGTCCATATATTCCTAAGGAAGTTAATTATAAAGATTACAAACTAGGTTCTGAATTTGTAAGTAGGGAGTACTTATCAAAAGATTTAATATTAATATCTTCTCAACCACAGATTAATAAATTTTATAATTTAAATTACTATAGAATATACCTATTGAGAGATAATAAAAATGATCCCTACGATAAAAGAGTTGAATATTATGATACAATTGATAATGTTACTCGTAGTGTGCTAACAAACATAATTGTAATAGACAATTCTAATCAGTTTAGAGAAATTATTAATACCCCAAATAAGAGTATTGTTTTATTCATAGATACAGATTTATGGAATTGGGCTACGCCCGAAACTAAAAAAATAATAATCGACCAATTTAAATTGGTTAAAAGATTTAAAAGAGTAGACATATATGAATATGCCAAATCTCCATAATCGCTATTCAAATAATCTATTAATATCTTCTCAAAAATAGTAAGTAATTAGAACCAACCAACTGTAATTATTTTTTTGCCCACCAGAAACATGTCTTATTATCATTAATTTCCCGTTTAAAAGATTTGGGCACTTACACGGCCAATGTACCAAACTATTGAATATGACCCCAAACTATCTTAACTGTTCATTTTAAATGAGAATTGTTTTTTAGACGCCTTATGATAAATTTACCCAATATTACTATAGAAAAATATGGAAGCAAAAACATCCAAAAACGATTGTTATTTTTTATTAATCTAAAATTAGTTAAGTCTCCATTTAAATTTTTCATAAATATTTTTTTTCTACTCCTACCCACCTTATGCCATATTATAGCTCTAGGAACATAAATTATATCAAAGCCTTCTTTTTTAACATTGAGACATTTATCTATGTCTTCATTGCCAAAATAATAATCTTCTTTTAATAATGGGTTTATTTTTTTTAGATTAATCATAAGACAGGCCCCAGATATCCAATCAACTTCTTTTGCTTTTTCTACTTTGTTTTTTTCTTTGTCTTCTTTAAATTGATCAATATGATGATAACCGGGATATATTTTCCAGTCTATTTTGCCACCCCCAAACCAAATTACATTTTTCTTTTCATTGTAACTATAGTAATACATTTTTGGGCCTACAATAGCTGTCTTTTCACCTTTTTCAGAAAAATTTACTAACTCAGTTAGAAAATTCTTATCTACTACAGTATCATTATTTAATAATAAAATATATTTTGATTTATTTTCTTTTAGAACTTGTTTTATTGCTATGTTATTACCCTTTGCAAAACCATAGTTTTCTCTATTTTTTATTATCCTTATAGAATCCAAAAATTTATTTCTTAAAATGTTAACATCATCCCCCTTTGAAGCATTATCTACTACAATGATTTCATAATTAGGATAAGATACCTTCTTTATTGAATTAATACATTCTATTGTATCCTCCCATCCATTCCAATTAAGAATTATTATTGATGTTTTTGGATTTTTCATTTTTGAGATTTATGTTTTTATTAAAATAATAATATGCTATTAAAACAGATATATACCCCAAGATTATTGTTGAATATATCACCCCTACAAAACCAAATAAATAAATAAATATGACATCCATAACTACATTTAAGATTCCAAATAATAAATTGTTATAGGTTATTATTTTTGCATTTCCTGTACTCACAATAAAAGATGTAGCTAAGATTGTTCCAAATACTCTAATTGGGAATATAATAAGTAATAGATTAAAAAATAAATAAAAATAATTATTATCATAATGTGGTAAAAAATATATTATTAATGGTTTTACTATTAGATATGACAATAATGAAATTATTGCAGCAATAATTATAGAATATATAAAATATCTTTTAATTACAAATTTTATTTTATTGTATTCTTTATTAACAAATAACCTTGTTATATTTGGTGCTATTACTTGACTGAATATAGCAAAGGGCAAGGCTAATAACATAAATATTCTATTCGCTAATTCATAATAAGCAATTTCATTGATATAATTAAATAACCCTAATATTACTATGTCTGCCCTTATATAAAGAAAAATTCCTAAATCTGCTAAACCTGCTAATAAAGAATAAGTTGCAACTGTCTTCATCACTTCCTTGTTAAGCTTGAAACTAAAATCTCTGTAACCAAGAGCTAATCCGATTAAAAGCAATACATAAAACAAATTTTGAGATATTAAAGCTCCTATTAATCCATATTGCTTGATAAAGATATAAACAAAACTTAATGACAAAATTCCTACAATTAATGTTATAATTGAAAGTTGTTTGAACTTCTTTAAACCTCTGTATACCCCATCATATAGAGAAGTTATGGGTGCAAGAAAGATTAATGGCAAAATATATAATATATAAGTATATTTATCTTGCAAATATAATTTTCCAAAAATTAAAGTAATTATTGTTATTAGAATTGTCAGGCTTAAAATTATAATTCCTGAATTAAACAACACAGATTTTAATTTTTCTCTATCTGTTACATTATATTCCGCAACATATTTTGATGTTGCAGTGGATATCCCAAAATCTCCAAATATTATTAGAAAAAATATTATTGCAAGAACATAATTATATATTCCAAAGTCATAAGGGGTAAGTAGTTTTGCACATAAGATAAATATCAAGAAGATTATTCCTTGCTTTCCAAATATTTGAAGGCTTCGCCAGAGGAAGTTGTGAATTGTTTCTCGGTGGGTGTGGTAGAGTTTATAAGATGTCATTTTTTGTTTAATCGAACTTTGGAGGTCTTATTTTTAGGAAAATATCTTCTTTGATTACACGCCTTGATTGAAGGATTTTTCTTTGTTTAAGCGTATCAGGAAGGTTCTTTAGAAATAATCCAATAGAATAAATATAAGAAAATGTTGGTTTAAAAGATTTAAACTTATATGAATATTTTAGTGTTTTTAATATAGAATATATCATAAAAATTGGGTATCTAAATATTATATTTTTTATTCTATAACTCTTGATTATTGTCCTAGATATTCCAGAAAAGAAAAATCTGTATTTCCAAGACCAATTATCTAAATTAGAGTTCCTTTTTTCTTCTATATGAACTAGACTAATTGATGGAAAAACATAATTCTTATATCCAAATAAGTAGGATCTAGCACCAATATCTAAATCGTCTAAATAATAAGGTTGTGAGTTGTCATAATCCCCTATCTCATTCCAGATAGACCTTTTAAAAAATATGTTTCCTCCCATTGGTGCTCCAGATAGATAAGGTATGTTTTTAGTAATTACTTTCATAGATTCAGGTTTATTATATAACGGTCCAAATAAACTAAACCCGTAAGTGTATAATTTTGTTTTAATTTCCCCAATATTTATCATAGGTAAACTTAAAAAAGCTATTTTTAACATTTTTTTATATTCTTCTAGTATATTTTTTAATATTTTTTTGTCATTTATTAAAATGTCATTATCTAATAATAGAGTATATTCCCCACGTGCATTCTTAACACCAATATTTTTTCCCTCGGAATAACCCCAATTTTCTCCATTCTCTATCAATATAATATTCTTAAACTTCTTTATGAACCCCACACTCCCATCTGTTGATCCATTGTCAACAATTATGAATTTATAATTTGGATAATCTAATTTTAGAATGGGTGGTATGGTCCTCCTTAGGTATTTTAATCCATTGTAATTTAACATTACAACACTTATTAATGGATATTTAGATTTCATTTTTCATTTATTGCAATACTTGAGAGTCTTGCATGGGAAGTTCGTTTCAGTTTTGGAGTTTGGTCTTGCCCAAAAGTTGAGTAACTTTTATTTAATCTATAATAGATAATAGATAAATTTATTATTAAAATGGATAGACTATCCATTATAGGTTTTACTAAAAAACTTTGAAATTTTAAATTAGTTTCAAAAAATGACTTTATACATAAAAATATTAATATTACTAAAGGGACTATAAATAAAAATAGTCCAATTTTTAAATTTAGAACTAGAGATACGAGCATTAAGAATAGATAAATCAGTGGTGTGTTAAACTTAAATAGTGAACTAAAGAGGTCTTTTTTACCTAATCTTATCATGTTTAATCTCCCCTTTGCTCCTTTAATCCAAATCATTATCAATTTTTTAAACCGGAAGGTATTTTTATGATAAACCATTGCCTTTGGATTGTAGAGTATTTTATATCCATTCTTTCTTATTCTCTCACACATTTCTTTATCCTCTGCAAATCTTGTAATCCCTGCAGAGGTTATTAAATTCTCTCTAAACAAGCCTACTTTTTTAAGGACTTCTCTTTTTATGGATAGGTTACAACCCGGATAAGTTGAAATTTGTTTAAAAGATTTATATCTAGGATATCCTTCAAATAAAGAAACTCCTAAATAATCAGAAATCCATGTTTTTATTAAGGGTAAAACTTTTCCTCCACCTGCACCAATTTGTTTATTCTTAAAAGTTTCTTCATGAAATTTCAAATAATTTTGCTCTAATTTTAAATCAGCATCTAAAAAAACAAGTATTTCTCCTTTTGAATTTTTAATCCCGCAATTCCTAGCTTCGGATAATCCTTGTTTTTTTTCTGTAAATACTATTATTGGATATTTTTTGGCAATTTTTAATGAATTATCATTGGAATTATTATCAACATAAATTATTTCATATTTATTTTTTGGATAATTTTGATTTAAGCACGATTTTATGCATGAATCTAAATTTTTTTCTTCATTATAACCGCAAATAATTAAACTAAATTCTATTTTTCTTTCTTTTTTCATCTCAAAACTCCCAAGTATTTATTTATTATAATACTCCAATGAAATTGGTTACTTATCCTAATCTTTTTAATATTTTTTTCATTTATTAAAATTTTAATCTTACTCTTTAAATCATCAATATTTTTCGTTTCAAAAAAATATCTATTATCCCTTAAAATTTCTCTATACCCTTCAATATTAGATACTAGTGAGTAACATCCTGCAGAAATTGCTTCAAGCAATGTTAATCCAAAACTCTCAAAATAACTTGCAGAAATAAATATCTTGGATCTCCCATAAAGCTCCTTTATTTCTTTGCTGTTATTGTTGAGCCAGCCTTTAAAGGTTACAATATCATTAAGATTCTTTTGTTTTGCTAAACTTTTTAAATATGATCCATACGGACCATCTCCAACAATGGTTACCTTCCAATCCTCTTTCTCAAGCTCTTCCCTTAATTCATTGTCTGATAAGGCTTCTATTATATCTTGAACACCTTTGTTTTCAAACAACCTACTAACAATCAATATTTTCTTTTCTTTTTTCATAGGTTTAAACTTATTTTTGTCAATTCCATTTGGGATAACAACAAAACTACCCTCATCTGTGTGTCTCTTAATTTCATTTTGCAAAAATTTAGAAGGTGTTGTAACATATTTTGCTTCTTTTATTATTCTTTTCCAATTATTTATTAAGAAAGGATAAAAATATTTGAATCTTTTATTGTAGCCAATAACATCACTTCCATGCGAGGTTACAATATAAGGAAGTTGATAATTTTTCTTTAACCAAAGTGCAATATACCCAGTAGGGATAATAAAGTGAGTGTGGTTAATGTCATATTTATTTTTTTTCATGTGTTCTTTTAGAAATCTTTTTGCAGAAATAATATAAGAAAACATTTCATGAGGATGGCATATTTCTTTTTTACTTCTTAAACAAGGAACTCTATAAACATTAATACCATCAACAACTTCATATTTTGGCAAATTCTTATAACTCATTGTAACAACATCAACAGAATGTCCTAACTTAACATATCCTTTTGCAATTTCATAAGATACAGGAGAAGCACCTCCACCTAAAGGAGGAAATTCATAGTTTAACATAAGTATTCTCATTTTTCCACAATCTTCTCAATAGAATATGTTCTTCTTCCATTACTATAATAGTTTTTTATAGATATATCTGCCATTAATCCGGATATAAAGAATTGGACGCCTATTACAACCATTAATACAGCAAGCAAAGGTAATTGTGACTGTCCTAAAGATAAACCATAAAATTGTCTTGCAACTATTAAAGATAATCCTAAAATAAATCCTAGAAGACTTAATATTATTCCAAATCCACCAAATATATGAAGAGGTCTATTACTATATTTACGCCAGAACCATACATTAATTAAATCCATAAAACCTTTTAATACCCTCCACATATTATATTTTGTTTTTCCAAATTTTCTAGGAAGATGATTTACTTTAACTTCATCTAACTTAAAGCCTTTCCAAGCCAATATCGCAGGAATATATCTGTGCATTTCTCCATGCAATTGCAAATCTGAAAAGCATTCTTTTTTATAAGCTCTTAATGAACATCCAGAATCATGAATTGGGTCTTTAACTAATAATTGCCGAAAAGAATTAGCAATTTTAGAAAAAGTTTTTTTTCCAAATGAATCTTGTCTATTATAACGCCAGCCAGAAACTACATCATAACCTTCATTTAACTTATCTAATAATTTAGGAATATCACTAGGATCATTTTGCAAATCCCCATCTAAGCTTACAATTACTTTTCCATTAGAATTTTCAAAGCCAGCCATCATAGCAGCAGTTTGTCCAAAATTCTTTCTAAATTTGATTATTTTTACTTTTTTTAAGTTATTTAAGATATTAAAAGTATTATCAGTACTTCCATCATCAACAAATATAATTTCATATTTAAAATCAGTTTTATCTAAAGTATTTCTAATAGTTTGATGAAGCAAAGCTACATTTTTTTCTTCATTATATACAGGAATTACTATACTAAGGTCCATATTTTTTAGTTCTTACTATAAAATGATAAAGTTATTTAAGAAATTATATATGCTATAATGTATATTATAAATTTCTAATTTAGTTATTAAGAATTCATTGGTATTGAGAAATTAACGTCTACAGGTAATTTTAGTTTAATATCTTTTAAATCCTTAGATCTTTTTTTGAAGCTAAATATCCCTACGCTTTTAACTTCTTTTGTCTTTTCATCCATTCTAATAAAAACTCCTGGTTCAACTTCTTCAGCATAGCAATTTGTGGGTTTACCTACAGATATCTCTAAGAAATCACTTTCTTCATCATAATAGACTCTCATTGGACCTTTCATTTTATAT
>DATDVT010000010.1:0-23101 GCA_035289905.1 Candidatus Nanoarchaeia archaeon | reverse complement strand
ATTAATTTCTTTTTTTTGATTATTGAATCTTTTTATGTCCATACTATTTGCAATCTTTAACGAACCAAAATGATCTGTAATTCCAATATATTTGTATTTTAAAAATCTAGCTTTTTCAACCATTTCTTTTATTGAATCTTCTCCATCAGAATAATTTGTATGAATATGTAGATCTCCCTTTATATCACTTAACGTGATTAAATTTGGTTGTTTTTCAAATTCTCCCCTATCTTCTCTTAATTCTGGTTCAATATAGGGTAAAGATAATTTATTATAAATCTCTTTTTCTGTCTTTGATGCAATTAGTTTGTTATTTTTAAATAATCCATATTCTGATAATCTATAGCCTTTTTTTATTGCTATTTTTCTTAGGTGAATGTTGTGTAATTTGCTACCAGTAAAATATTGCAAAGCTGCACCAAAAGACTCTTCCTTTATAACCCTTAGATCTATTTGCAAATCATTTTCTAAAATTATAGAAGACTTTGTCATTCCCTTTGTTAATATCTTTTTTATGCCTTTTATCCTGGTAAAAAAATTTATTACTTTTGATGATTTATTTGAAGTTACTAGAATATCTAAATCATTAACTATTTCTTTCCTTCTTCTAAAAGAGCCTGCTATTTCAGCTTTTAAGATAAAATTTTGTTTTTCTAGCTTGTGTTTTATTTTTGAAGCATCTTCCCATATAAAACCTAATAAAAAACCTTTTGTTTTTTTTCTTGCAAAATCAATACTTTCTTCTAAGTTTTTTTCTGTTTTTTCACCAATTAATTCTTTTATTTTATGTTGTTTAATTAATTTTTTTAAATCTTGAATATTTTTTAATTTATATTTTGTATATAACAATTTAATTCTTTTGGGACCTAAACCCTGTATATTATTTAATGATTCAATATCGATAGGTGTTTCTCTCTTTAGTCTTTCATAATATTTTAATCTTCCAGTTTTTAAGATTTCAATTATTTTTTTCTCTAAATGTTCTCCTACCCCAGGAATAGATCTTAAGTCTTTTATTAAGTCTATATCTTCACCTAGAGATTCAATTGCTAAAGCTGCTCTTCTATAGGCTCTTGGTTTAAATGGAATACTTTGTAAATCTAAAAGATCTGCTATATTGTAAAATATTTTAGCAATTAATTGATTTTTCATAACTTAATTTAGATATATTTCTTAATAAATGTTACTTTATAAATATCTATTATTCTTAAAAATTATGAGGAAAAAACAAGAACTTATTGATAGAACTTGGAAATTTATCTCTAGAAATCCTTATGTTAGTTTACCTGCTTGTATAATGGCAAGTGCTTCAGCTCTTGATATTTTAGATATAAAAAATCCTTTATTAGAGTTATATACTCTTGGATTAAGTAGTTTTTTAGGCTATCATCTTGTTAAAACAGTAAGCCAAGAAAAACATCTTTTAGAAAGAAGAGGTCAACATCAAATAATAAATTGGTTAATTGATCATTACAATATCTCTGCTTTAGCAGGGGGTGTTGTTGGTGGTTTAGTTGAAGCTTCTAAAACATATGGCGAACGCAGAATTCCAAATTTCATTTATGGAATGGGAGAAACAACTTTTGTTTTAAGTATGTTAGGTAGATATGTTTATGAATCTGAGAAAATAAAAAGAGAAAGAATTGAATTAGTTAATGATATTATTCCAAAAGGTATTGGATTTTTGATTAATCTATATTTGATAAAAAGAGGCATTTTTGAGGCTAGAGATGAGAATTATTTTTCAAGAGCTAATTTAGATGAAACTATTCAAATCCGTGCTCCTAAAGCTAGGTTATTTTCTGAAATAAGCCATTCCTTAAGGGAAGGTTTATTTTATTATACAGCTTTACAAGCAAGTTGTACTATTGGAAGTCATGTAATTAAAAGAGTATTTTTTAATTTTAGAAAAAGAGGTGCTGGTTTAGAAGAAAAAGTTAGAATACAAGAAGAATTAGTTAAAGAATCTGCAGGTACACAACGGGTTTATGATTTAATTGGATTAGCGAGATTACAAACCAATGAAACTCAAAGAAATGAGATATATAGAACAGCATTAAAAGAAATACAACAAAGAAAGAATCAAAGTCATTACATGGATATGTGGTTAAGGAGAACTAGGGGGTTAATTAAAAGATTTGGAGCTAATGATATTGAGAAAGGAATAATTAAACTAACAAATGGCGATATTTATGGTGGTGTTAGGGATATTTCTAAAGCTTCTGAAAAAGAACCTAACAATTTAATGAAAAAATATTTACTTTCTAAAGCCTTAATTATTTCTGGAGATTTAAGTGGGTTTGAAATTAGAGAAAGGATAGTTAAAGAGTTATTAGAAAGAGAAAAATATTTTCTAAAAAAAGATAGTAAAAATCAAGTAGTATTAATGCAAGGGGTTGTGTTAGGGGGCGATTTAATTGGAAAGATTGGAGAAGAAAATTCTTTATTAAAGGAAATGGAGAGAAATGATAGATTTAAACATCTTTTAAAGAATAGATCTGATTTAGATGTTCCAGAAAGTATTGGTATTTTTGATTTTATGGATAAAAAGGTTTATGTTATGGATTTGGCTCTTGGTGGAGAATTTGATTGTAGAAATTTATTAAGATTAGTTGAATTAGCTTCTATTCTACATAAAGGATGTGGTTTTTTTTCAGAAAAAAGAGAAGATTTAATGGAGATTTATAGAAGGATATTTTATATTGATCTAGCTGCAGCAGAATTATTATTTTTAGGTCTATTACAAGAACAAAACAGATTATATGGGCATCAAATTTTAGATTTAGATTGTCATACAAAGAATTTTTTAATGGATGAAACACATAACTTAATTAAAGTAGACAATGAGGACAGAGGAAATACTTATGTGAGTCATGAATTAGCAAATATTTTCAATGATAAACCATTAAAATTAAGTGAATTAGAAAAAGGAGTAGAAATGCAATCAAGAATTTTAGAATTAGATAAAGATGTTTTAAGTAATGCCTTACCAATTTCATTTATCATAAGAACTGCTAGAGCATTTCCTTCTATTAGACAAAAAGGAGATTCTAGATTGAATGAAACAAGACTAAGAAATTGTTTAATGTTAAATACTAATAGAAAAATAAGAAAAGGGTTAGAAATCTTGATTAAGTGCTGTTAATGTTGTTGAAAAATCAGAACACTTAAGAACTATCTTTAACAAATGAGATGCAATTAATACATTTGCATGAGTGTTACTATAAATATAATTTTTTAGTTCTTCTTCCAATTGATTTTTTTTTATACTGAGTTCATTTAAATCATTTAAATTAAATTTAAAATTAATAGTATAATATTCTTCAAGTAGTTTATTTGTTTCTTCAAATAATAAAAACGTTTTTTCACTAATTTCTGGTTTTTTATTATAAAAAAATTCACAAATATATCGATATTCATCAGCTATTTTTTCTAAATTCCAAGAGATTATATAATTTAAAGTATTAAACTCTTCCTTGAATGGTTGCTTTTTATTAATTATTCTCTGACAAAAATTTGTTAATTGATTATTTATTTTTTCTTTTTCTTTTATTTCATTTAGTTTCTCAAATTCTTTATTTTTTAATGCTGAAATTGTTTCTTGTCCCATTGAAATAGTTACTAAAAAAGCTCTTCTTAAAACAGGTTTATATTCCTCTAAGATATCTTGGGATATTCCTTTTATTATTATTTTTTTAGGGGTTTGATCAACAATAGCATATCCAATAAATGAATTTTTTATTAGATTTGAGATATAATCTATTTGGGTTGAATCATAAAATGCTTCTATTATATCATAACCTTTTTTATATAATGCTGACAATGTCCAGTTAATTGTTCTATTAGTCATTCCTTGAATATTGATAGATGTTTCCTTAGAATTAATTTTATTTAAATTTGTATGAACAGATAATTTATTACCCTCTTCTTGGATATCTAGTTCATCTCCTTTTTTAATGTTATTTAATTTTGTCCATCTAGCTGGTAAAGAGATTACTAAAGTTTTACCTGCTAGTTGAATTACATTTCTTTTCATTAAAGTTATATAACTTATATAATTTATATATATTTTGTATCTACTTGAATATATAATTTATTATTATTTTAAGGATTAGAGTTAATTGTTTTAATAATATCTTGTTTATGGGGGTGATTAATATTAAGAAGAAGGATATAGACCTTATCTGTCGTTTAAGGGGAAATTCAAGGACTAGTTTAACTAATTTAAGTAAAGAAACAAGAATGCCTATAACAACAATACACGATAAACTAAAGATATTAGTAAAAGAGAACATAATTAAAAAATATACAACAATTGTAGATTTAGAAAAATTAGGATTTGCAGTTAAAGCTATTTTAATTCTAAAGATAAAGAAAGGTGATAAAGAGACTTTTAAGGATTATGCTAAAAAACATTCTGCTGTAAATAATTTATTTCAAATAAACAATGGATATGATTTTATTTTAGAAGTAATTTTTAACAATATGAAACTAATGGAAGAATTTAGAGAAAGAATAGAAGATAGATTTGATATAGTTAAAATTGAGGTTCATTATATAATGGAAGAACTTAAAAGAGAAGATTTTAAACCTTTAGAAATATTTAAATAGAAACCCTATCTCTTTTTTAAAAAGGGGGCTGTAGGGTAGCTTGGTTTATCCTTTCGGGTTTGGGTCTATAGAGCAATATGCTATGATAGAAAAAGACCCGACGACCCCAGTTCAAATCTGGGCAGCCCCATATATTTTGTTTTAAAATTTGGTTGGTTTGGGTATATTTTTAGGAATTTTTGAGTTTTAGTAAGGCTTATAAAGATATGTTTTTAATTAAAATTAGAGGTTAAATATGGGAAGAACTAAAAAAGTTGGTAGTGCTGGTCGCTTTGGAGCAAGATATGGTGCTAGAATAAGAAAAAAAATTAAGGAGATTGAACAAAAACAAAAAAAAAGGTTTGAATGTCCAAAATGTCGTAGTATACAAGTTAAAAGGGCTAGTACTGGGATATGGCAGTGTAGAAAATGTACATATAAATTTGCTGGAAATGCTTATTTTTTAGGAGAATAAATATGGCAATATATGAATGCTTATTATGTAAAAAAGAAATTAAATCTGAAGATGTTAAAAGAAAAATTAGGTGTCAGTATTGTGGCTCTAAACTATTGATCAAATCTAAAACCGTTAATTCTCTAGCGGAGGCAATTTAAGTGAGATGGAAGATCCTACTGTAAAGAACAAAATAAATGAGATTCAATTAATTGAACAAAGGATGAATAATCTCTTACAACAAAAACAAACATTTCAATCTCAACTTACAGAGGTAGAAAATGCTACAAATGAGTTAGAAAAGTCAAATGGTAAAAGCTATAAAATAATTGGTCCTATTATGATTGAATCTAGTAAAGAGGATTTAAAAAATAATTTATTGGATAAAAAAAAGATTTTAGATTTAAGAATTAAAACATTTGAAAAACAAGAAGATAAATTAAAAGAAAAAGCCAAAAAACTACAACAAGAAGTTATGAATGATATGAAAGAACAAGGTAACTAAAATGGATGAATTGTTAAAAACTATTATCACAGATTTGTACTCTATGGAAGAAGATAATTCTATTCCAAAAAACATTAGAATAAAAATAAAAAAGGTAATAGATACTTTGTCTGTTAATAATAAGAGTTTAAATTTGGTTATAAGTCGTTCTTTAGAGGAGCTAAATGAAATTGTAGATGATGCTAATGTTCCTCAATATACAAAGATGCAAATTTGGAGTATAGTTAGTCAGTTAGAAAGCAAAGATTAGATTAATTTTCAATTTAAAAGATGATTTAATATAATTTTTAAGATATTAAAGAATTGATTTTTTAAAATAAGAATATTTATATAGGAGCACTCTAATAATTTCATTTATGTTTGAAAAAATAAAGGAAAGATTTAAGGCTAAAGAAGATGATACTCCCTTAGATTACAATGAATTAGCTGAAGATTATGTTGAAATAAGTGGAGATGGTCCTAGAGGACCAAAACAAAAGGTTATTGTGAGACCATTTGTTGTTGCAGACTTTAATGATGTTAAACCTGCTTTGGATTCTTTAAGAGAGGGTTATACTATTGCTTTAGTGAATATAAGACCATTAAAAGAAAAGGATTTAGTTGAACTAAAAAGGGCTGTTGCTAAGTTGAAAAAAACAGCTGAAGCTATAGAAGGAGATATTGCTGGTTTTGGAGAGGATTGGGTAGTTGTAACTCCAAATTTTGCACAAGTTTATAGAGAAACCGCAACTAATATGGATGATGATTTTTAACTTATAAATTTTGTCCAAAACAATTTAAAAAATGCTATTTCTATATTGATTAATATTTTAAAAAGGAATTAATAGATAACTTAGCAAAAACATAGGTCTATAAGTCAAAATTAATATATTTTAAAAGAGAATAATATTTATCTATTTTAATTTTAAATCTTAGTTATGTTAATAGAAATCATTGGTTCTACGAATGGATTAAGCACAAGAGAAGAAATTTTAAGATATACACAATCTCATGGTCGTATTTGTTATTCTGCAAAATCATTTGAAAAACTTGAACAGGAAGAAGGAACAAGAATCGGAGAAAGATTACTTAATAGTGGACATCATAGCCCTTTTGATCATTTTGTACTTGGTTTAGAGTTAACTGACATTCCTAAGATTGGAGCTATGGTATTAAACAATGAAAAAATGTATACAACTTCTGAAAAGTCTGCTAGATTTACACAAATGAAACTTGAAAAAGAACAAGAGGAATTGTATAACAAATGGAAAAAAATATTTATTGATTTAATTGGAAAAAAATATGGATTTTTGTCTGCAGAAAAGATTGAAAAATTAGCACAAGAGAATTCACGTTATTTAACTTCAGTATTTACACCTACACATATGACATATACTGTTTCTTTTAGACAATTATCTTATTTAGTTCATTGGTTTGATGAATTTAATCCTACTTCTGAATTTGGATTAAGGGTTAAAGAATTTATGAATGATTTTAATTTACAGATAAAGGCGATGAATATATACGAAGAAAGACTAGATCCTAAAATAAAAAGAAGAAGATTGAGTCTTTTTGATGAAAGAAAAGATTTTGCAGAAGAATTTGGTGAGAATTATTCTACTACCTATCTGGGAAGCTTTGCTCAGCTTGCACAAGCACATAGACATAGAACAATAGGTTATTCTATTGTAGGAATAGACTCCCTCACCGGAAAGATATTTGTCCCTCCAATATTAAATAAGTCTAGTTACATATCTGAATGGATAGAAGATATACATAAAGAAGAATTCCCTCAGGGTTTATTAATTAGAATTCATGAATTTGGGAATTATGAAGGTTTTATCTCTAAAATGAATGAAAGGCTATGTGGTAATACTCAATGGGAAACAATGGATAGAACTAGAAAAACCTTGAATAAATATTTAGAACATACTAATAGGGGAGAGGTACATGTTATGTTAGAACCATACTCTCATGGTCCTAAATGTACTTTTCCTGGAGTGGAATGCAAAGAACTTTGTGAATTTAAAAAAAAGTTAGGATTAGAAAGATTGGTATAATAAAAACGAATATATTGGTTATTATTTTAATTATAGAGTCAAATTTAAATAATAGTGAATTAATATATAAAAAGAGAGTTAGCTATTATGAATTGTATTGATCCTTGGGGGAAAATTGAAATTAAAGACTATAATACTCTATGTGATAAATTTGGAATTGATAAGTTTTTTAAGATTTTACCTAAAATATCTAACCCTTCATTATCTATGAGGCGTGGTTTAATTTTTGGACATAAAGACTTTCAAGTTATTTTAAAAGCAATAAATGAAAAAAAAGATTTTGTTATGATGACTGGTTTAATGCCTTCTGGTAGATTTCATTTAGGGCATAAAATGATTGCTGAAGAAATTATTTATTATCAGAAATTAGGTGCTGAATGTTTTATTGCTGTTGCAGATTTAGAGGCTTATTTAACACGAAATATATCTTTAGAACAAGCAAAAGAAATAGCAATAGATCAATATTTATTAAATTATATTGCTCTTGGTTTAAAACCAAATAAAGTTCATTTTTACTTTCAAACAAATGGTACTAAAAGTTATATGAATTTAAGTAAAATGATTTCTAAGAAAACTACTTTTAATGAGATAACAAATATTTATGGAGAAACTAGTCCTGTTAAGATAGTTTCTGCATTAACTCAGGTTGCAGATATATTACATCCTCAATTAAAAGAATTTGGTGGACCAAAACCTACAGTTGTTCCTGTGGGTGCAGATCAGCTACCTCATATCAATTTTACAAGAGATATAGCCTATAGAATGTCTTCTGAATTTAAGTTTATATCTCCCTCTGCAGTATTTAATAAAGTTTTACCTGGTTTAAAGGGAGGAAAGATGAGTTCCTCAGATATTACCTCATATATTGCTTTAACTGATTCTCCCAAAGATACAGCTAAAAAAATAAAGAATTATGCTTTTTCTGGTGGTCAAGCAACAGTTGAAGAACATAGAAAAAAAGGTGGAAATCCTGATGTTGATATTTCTTATCAACTGTTAAGATTTGGACTCGAAGAAAATGATAAAAAATTAGAAAAGATTTATGATGATTATAAATCTGGAAAACTATTATCTGGAGAATTGAAAGAAATTTTAATTGAGAAATTAACTAGATTTTTAGAACAACATCAAGAAAAAAGAGAAAAAGCTAAAAATTTAGTTGATAAATTTTTGTTCAATTAATTTTAAATCTTCATAATTACCAATATCATACCATTCTTCTTTAAATATATAACAATACACATCTCTTTTATTTGCTAAGTATTTAATAAATTCTCCTGCGTTATCTGGTTTGTTTTTTTCTTCAACACAATTTTTAAATTCTTTTATATCGTTTTTTATGAATAAATAAATAAATGTACCGGCTAAAGAAGATTTCGGATTTTCTGGCTTTTCTTCGAAACCTATAATTTTATAGTTGTCATCTATTTCTATAGTCCCAAATTTCTTTTTTAATTTTTCTGGATCTTCTAGATCTTTAGCAGCTATTACTGAAGAATTTGTTTTTTTGAATAATTGAATCATTTTATTTAGATCTGTTTCAAATAAATTATCTCCACCGATAACTAAAAGATCATCATTTATTTTTTCTTTTTCTATTACAAAACACATCTCTCTTACTACTCCCAACCTTTCTTCATTAGAATTAGTTAGATCATTAATTATTTTTATATTATTTGATTTATTCCAATCTAAAAATTGATTATAAAACTTATTATTAGAAACTAGAATTATTTCATCTATTTCTTTAATATTTTTAACTTTATCTATAATATAATCTATTAAATGTTTATTATTAACTTTTATTAATGCTTTTGGTATATTTAGTGTTAATGGATATAGTCTTGTTGAATACCCAGCAGCAAGGATAATACATTTCATATAATTTTAAGATATTGGTTTGTATTAAAGCTTTCTACAGAAGGGTTTATATATTTTTACATTTAATTTATATATCGGCTTTTAATTATCTTTAAAAAAAGGATGTGAATTCTCTAATGAGGAGTGTGAAAAATGGCAAATAGTAATCAACAACCAATATATATACTGGCTGAAAATTCAAAAAGAACAACTGGAAAAGATGCTCAAAGAAACAATATTATGGCTGCTAAAATAGTGGCTGAAACTGTTAGAACAACTTTAGGTCCAAAAGGAATGGACAAAATGCTAGTTAGTTCTTTAGGGGATATTATTGTAACTAATGATGGAGTTACAATTTTAGAAGAGATGCAAATAGAACATCCTGGGGCTAAGATGGTAGTAGAAGTTGCTAAAACTCAAGAAAATGAGGTAGGAGATGGTACTACTACTGCAGTAATTTTAGCAGGGGAATTATTAAAAAACGCTGAAGCTCTATTAGATAAAGAAATTCATCCAACAGTTATTACTAAAGGATATAGGATGGCTGCGGAAAGGGCCCATGAGATATTAAATATTATTAGTGAATCTGTTGATGAAAAAAGTATTGACAAACTAAAATCTATTGCTGCAACAGCTATGGTTGGGAAGGGAGCTGAGTCAGCTAAAGAATTATTATCTGAAATAGCTGTTAAAGCTGTAAAACAAGTTTTAGAGAAGAAGGATAATAAAGTAACAGTAAATAAGGATAATATTAAGATTGAAAAGAAAACTGGAGCAGGTATAAAAGAATCTGAATTAGTTCTGGGAATTACTATTGATAAAGAAAAATTACATCCTGGAATGCCAGATGTTGTAAGAGATGCAAAAATTGTTTTAATTGATTCTGCTTTAGAGGTAAAGTCTACAGAGATAGACACTAAAATCCAAATTGATGATCCTTCAAAGATGCAGGCTTTTTTAGACATGGAAGAAAGAATGTTAAAAGATATGGTCGAAAAGATTAAAAAATCTGGAGCTAAAGTTGTAATTTGTCAAAAAGGAATTGATGATTTAGTACAACATTATTTAGCAAGAGAAGATATTTATGCTGTTAGAAGAGTTAAGAGGAGTGATATGGAAAAGTTAGTTAGAGCTACTGGTGGTAAAATTATAACTAAATTAAATGATCTAACAGAAAAAGATTTAGGTTTTGCTGGAAGGGTTAGTGCAAAGAAGGTTGGAGATGAAGATATGACTTATGTTGAGGAATGTAAAGATGCAAAGGCTGTAACCATTTTAGTTAGGGGTGGAACAGAGCATGTTGTTGATGAAGTTGAGAGGGCAGTAAAAGATGCAATAGGTGATATTTGTGCTGCTATTGATGTAGGAAAGATTGTAGCTGGAGCTGGTTCAGTAGAATTAGAGTTAGCTAGAGAGATAAGAGCTTATTCTACTTCTTTTTCTGGCAGAGAGCAGTTAGCTGTACAGGCTTTTGCTGATGCTTTAGAAGTAATTCCAATTACGTTAGCTGAGAATGCTGGTTTAGATCCAATAGATACTTTAACTGAATTAAAGGCTAGCCATGAGAAGGGAGAAAAATGGGCTGGACTAAATGTTTATACTGGTAAGGTAATGAATGCTTGGTCTGAAGGAGTATTAGAGCCTTTAAAAATAAAAACACAAGCAATTAAATCTGCTACTGAGGTTGCTGAGATGATTTTGAGAATTGATGATGTGTTAGCTTCATCTGGTTCTTCAAAAAATATGTCTGGAATGCCTCCTGGTGGAATGCCAGAGATGTAATTAATTTTTTAAATCTTTTTAATAATTATTTTTTTTTTGGAGTCATCAACTTGATATCCTAATTGTTTAATTTTATCTCTTAGTTCATCTGATTTCTTCCAATCTTTGTTTTCTCTAGCAATTACTCTTTCTGCAGCTAGTTTTGTTATTTTATTAGGTATTTCTTCTTCTTTTAAAATTCCAAGAATAGAATCAATTTTTTCTATAAATTCTAAGATTAATTGAGCATCTTGATTACTTAGTTTTTCTTCTGATAGTAAGATATTTATTTGTTTGATAAAATCAAATAAGTAAGCTAAAGCCCCTGGTATTTCTAAATCATTATTAATCTCTTCTTTAAAGCCTTTTTCGCATATTGAAATTAATTTATCTAGGTCTTTGTAGCCTAATGAATCTGATTGGTAAGATTTTATTTTTCTTACAAATTCTTTTAATCTTTCTAAGGAATTTTTTGTATTATCTAATGATTCAAAACTAAATTTTAATTGTTTTCTATATTGGGTTTCCAAACAAAAAAATCTGTAAACTAGAGGATCATAGCCTTTGTTTTTTAAAGATTGCAATGTTAAGAAATTATTTTCTGATTTTGACATTTTGCCTTCATCAACTATTAAAAATTCTCCATGAAGCCAATATTTTACCCAAGGTTTTTTTCCAGTGAAAGATTCTGATTGGGCAATTTCATTTGTATGATGAACTGGAATATGATCAATACCACCACAATGAATATCAAATTGTTCTCCCAGATATTTTATTGACATTGCAGAACATTCAATATGCCAGCCTGGAAATCCAACTTTCCACGGACTTGGCCATTCCATTTCTCTTTTTTTATCTTTAGGAGAAAATTTCCATAATGCAAAATCTGACTTGTTTCTTTTTTCTTTTTTTTCTATTCTAAACCCCTCTTTTAATTGGTCTATTTGTAATCTAGCTAATTTTCCATAATCCTTTAAGTTTGAAGTATCAAAATAAATTCCATCAGAAGTTTGGTAGGTAAATCCTTTTTTTTCTAAGGCTTTTACTAGATCAATCATTTCTTTGATATGATCTGTTGCTTTACAGATGGTTGTTGGCGATTGAATATTTAGATCTTTTAAATCATTAAAAAATGCTTTACTATATTTTTCTGCAATTTCATAAGCTGATTTTTTTTCTTTTTTAATACTTAACTCCATTTTATCTTCGCCTTCATCAGCGTCGGATGTTAAGTGACCAACATCAGTAATATTCATTACATGTTTTACATTATAACCATTAAATTCTAGAGTTCTTCTTAATATGTCTTCAAAAATATAAGTTCTTAGATTCCCTATGTGAGCAAAATTATAAACGGTATGCCCAAATCTCAATTAGAGATTTTGTTTGGCCCGCAAGTATATATACCCACATATTTTTTATTTATTGGTTTAAAAACTTCTTTTTCTCTTGTTAAATTATTATATAACTTAAGCATGAACTTTTATAAATTACTTATCATTTAAATATTTCTGTTTATGTTTCTCATTTAAATATTCAATTACTGCTGGAATTAGTGAGATAAGTATTATTCCTAAAATTACTAGAGAAAAATTTTCTTTTACAAATTTAATATTACCAAAAAAGTAACCTGCAAATAATAATAACCCAACCCATAAGATTCCACCAAACATATTATAAGCTAAAAATTTCTTATAATCCATTTTACTAATACCTGCAACAAATGGTGCAAATGTTCTTATAATTGGAATAAATCGGGCTAGAACAATTGTTTTGTTTCCATGTTTTTCATAGAATTTTTCTGTTTTTATTAAATACTTTTTTTTGAATAATTTCGAATTTTCTTTAAAGGCTTTCTTACCTAAATATTGTCCAAATTTATAATTTACACTATCTCCTATAATCGCTGCTGCACTTAAAGTAATAAATAAGATATAAATATTTAAGGTTCCTTGAGAGGAGAGTGCACCAATGGCAAATAATAAACTATCCCCTGGCAAAAAAGGAGTAATGACTAAACCAGTTTCACAAAATAAAATTATAAAAAATAAGATATATGTTTGTGCACCAAAGTTTTGAATAAGCTCATTAAGATATTTATCTATATTAAGTATTATCTCTATAAATTTAGCTAGTAACATTCGGTTATAGAATTGTATCTAATATATAAATCTCATCTTTAGCTTAGAGATATCTTTTTATATAAGTTTTGCTACTATATTATGCTCTACAATGTTTCCAGGAATGAATCCCAAAGCAGTTAAATCAGCTATGAAAAAGATGGGTATTCAGCAAGAAGAAATCCCTGCTGAAGAGGTTCTTATAAAACAACAAAATAAAACATTAATAATTAGAAATCCTGAGATAGTTAAAATTAATATGATGGGACAAGTCTCATTGCAAATAAGTGGTGAAATTGAAGAATTAGAAAAAAAAATATCTGAAAGTGATATAAAGATTGTAGCTGAGCAGGCACAGGTATCTATAGAGGAGGCTAGAAAGGCTTTAGAAGAAAATAAAGGTAATTTGGCTGAGGCAATATTAAAATTAAGTAAATCATGAAAAATTTTATTGAATGTATAAACTTAGCGCAAAAACACTTTAAAACAGCAGATCATTTGACATATGTTACTTATTCATTAATAAATGAACCAAAATTGTTATTAACAGTAGTTCAAAATTTACAAAAGGCTACTTATTATACAATGGAAGCTATAATATCATTTGAACAATACAATAAAAATATCTTAACTATTCCTAGTGATTTTGAGTCTAGATTTCAGATATTAAAGAAAGATTGTGCGAAAAAGTATGAAATTGATTCTAAATTACTTAACATTATATGGGAGCTAAATAATTTAACTAGTTTTCGTCAAAATAGTTCTATGGAATTCGTTAGACAAAATAAGTATGTTTTGTGTGATAAAGATTATAGTAAAATTGAAATGATTGATATTGGAAAGATTAAAAATTATTTGATAAATATAAGAATATTATTAAAAAAATTAGAACGAGTGAAAAAAAATGTATGATATCCTTGATGAAAATATACCTGAAGAAGAATTAAAAAGAGCAGATCATTTAGTTTATGTATCTTTAAAATATACTAGAACTACTGACGTGATGATGAACGCTATAAAAAGAATGATTGCTGCTTATGAATTGAGTATCACTAATTACTTAATAGAATTAAAAAAACAAAAAAAATTAAATGATGTTCCTTTTTCAAAAAATGAGCGAGCTTTATTAGTTAGTAAACTTTTAGGGAATAAAATAAAAAAACATATGTCCCTTTATAATATTCTAAAAAGAATAGAAAAATCAGAATATACTGGAACTGAAGAATTTAGAAAAAATGTAACCTTAAAAACAAAAGGAGTTAAATCTATAGAGGTTAAAATGGTAAATTTATATGAATTTTTAGATATAACTAAGGAATTTGTTAAGATATTAAATAAAGAAAATGAGTAGAATTATTGCTGTTTCAGGTGGAAAAGGTGGAACTGGGAAAACCACTTCTGCAATTAATTTAGCTGTAGCTATTAATTATTTTAGAAAAAAAGCTATTGTTGTTGATTGTAATATTACTACACCCAATGTAGGTATTTATTTTGGTTGTCCTGTTTTACCAGTTACATTACATGATGTTTTGAATGGCGAAAAAGAGATTGAAGATGCAATTTATTCTCATAAATCAGGAACTATGTTTGTACCTGCAAGTATTTCTTATTATAATGTTAAAAATAATAATTTATCAGGTTTGAGTAGAATTATTAACAAATTAAAGATGGATTATATAATCCTAGATGTTGCTGCAGGTTTAGATATTGAAGTTAGAGATACTTTAAAAATTGCAAACGAAGTCTTAATTATTACAAACCCTGAGTTACCTGCTGTTACAGATGCTTTAAAAACTATAAAATTGTGTGAAGAGTTGGGAAAAAAAGTTATGGGAATAGTTCTTAACAAAACAAATTCTAAAAATGAAGATCTAGCTACTAATGAAATAGAAGAGATTTTGGAGAGAGAAATTATAGGGATAATTCCAGAAGATAGATATGTTAAATTTGCTCTAGCTGAAAAAGAACCAGTTGTATATTCTTATCCTAATGCTGCTGTTTCTATTCAATTTAAGAAATTAGCTGCTTTGATCTTAGATGAAGAATATAACGCTATATTACCTAGAGATGTTAGATTATCTAATCAATTATTAAATGCGGTATTGAGGTTTTTTAATGTTAGAGACTAAATATGATTTTGAGTTTGATAGAATTGTAAATGAGATTAAAAATGCTAAAACTGTATTAATTCAGTTGCCTGATGGATTAAAACCCTATTTTAAAGAAATTGTAGATTATCTTGAAGCAAGAACCAAAGCTTCTATATTTATTTGGGAAGGATCTTGTTTTGGTGCTTGTGATATTCCTAATGCTAATTTTGATTTATTAGTTCAATTTGGTCATAATTCTTACTTATAGTAAGATTTAAAACAGTTATTATTTTTAGAAAAATATGCAAAAAACTAAATTTTATTCGTATAAAAATAATGAACTTGCTAAAGGATGCCAGTTATGTGTTCAGGGTAAAAAGTTGGTGTTGTTTGTTACTGGTTTATGTCCTAAGAAATGCTGGTATTGTCCATTATCTGAAGAGAAATATAAGAAAGATGTTCAGTTTGCAAATGAGAGGCCAATTATTACTGATGAGGATTTAATTCTTGAAGCCAAGAGTATGGATGCTGAAGGTGCAGGTATTACTGGTGGTGACCCTTTAGTTGTTTTGGATAGAACTTTGAATTTTATTAATGTTTTAAAAGATAATTTTAATGAAAGATTTCATATTCATTTGTATACTTCTCCTTGCTCTTTGTCTAAGGAAGTTTTAGAGAAATTGAATCGGTTGGATGAAATAAGATTACATCCTGATTTGGATAATAAGAAAGATTGGGAGAAGTTGCATTTGTTGAAATATTTTAATGGTTCTAAGGGAATTGAAATACCTTGTGTTCCTAATAAATCTGAGAATATTTTTGAGTTGATTAGATTTGTTAAAGATAAAGTGAATTTTATTAATTTGAATGAGTTAGAAGTCGCACATACTCCTCATAATGAAGTTTTAGGAAGAGGTTATGCTATTGTTGAAGATAGTTATGCTGTTCAAGGAAGTTTAGAGTTAGGAATGAAGATTTTGGAAGAATTTTCTGATTTGAATATTCATTTTTGTACTGCTCAATTAAAAGATAAGATTCAATTAGGAAATAGAATTTTAAGGCAAGCTAAATGTAATTCGCATAGGTTTGATATTATTACTTCGGAAGGATCTTTGATTCGTGGGGCAATTTATTTAGAAAAACCAGGATTTAGTTATAGAGAAGAATTAAAGAAAAAAAATAAGAATGAGGCAATAAAAAAATTAAAGAAAAAAAGAGAAGAACTATGTTTAAGTTTAAAATGTTCAAAAAAAGATATTTTTATTGACGAGATTAAGTATAGGTTTTTAGTTTCTTGTAAATTTATTAGAAGATATAACGAAAAAATTAAATTATTAGAATTAATACCTGCAATTGTTGAAGAATATCCTACCTATGATATGTTCGAGATTGAGTTAGATTTTTTAGATTAAAAAGCTTTAAAAAACCTTCTTAATTACTGATTTTATGAAAGATCAATTTAATGAAATAAGAAAAAATTTAAAAGAATTTGAAGATAAGAGAGAAAAAACTATTCAAAATTCTAGAGATGTTATAAAACTATCAAAACAAATAATCTATTCTGTTCAAAGAGAGGATTTTGAGGAAATTAAAGATTTAATAAAAGACATAGATGAGAAGGTTAAATTATTAGAAAAAACTCAAAAATATGATACTGAAATAAGCTCTGTTGCTTTTCAAGAATATGTTGAGGCTATTATATTTTATGGATTTATTAAAGACAACAAAGTTCCTACATATAAACAATTAGATGTAAATGTTGAGGATTATTTAATGGGTTTATGTGATCTAACTGGAGAATTAAGTCGTAGAGCTGTGTTATTGGCCATTAAAAATAAAATAAAGGATATTGAGATAATTAGAGATTTTATTGATGATATTCATGGAGAATTTCTAAAGTTAAATTTAAGAAATGGTGAATTAAGAAAGAAGTCTGATTCTATAAAATGGAATCTAAAAAAAGTAGAAGAGGTATTATTTTCTTTAAAAGTAAAAGCTTAAATAGTACTACTTTTAGGTAGTTATCTATGGAATATGACGTAATCTTTGTAACAGGAGAGAAGTATTTTGATCATCATCTTTGTGGAATTGCAATTTTAAAGAGATTATTAGAAAGAGAGGATTATCTAGTTGCTGTGGTTGAACAGCCGCAGAGTGAAGAAGAAATTAAACAATTTGGTAAGCCTAGGTTATTTTTTGGAATTACCTCAGGTGGTATTGATTCTATGGTTAGAAATTATACTGCTTTAAAAAGATTAAGAAGTGAAGATGAAAATTTAAATTACACTGAAAAAGTTCCTGATAGAGCTATTATTGTTTACTGTAATTGGATTAGAAAGAATTTTAAGGATTCTTTGATGGTTTTAGGTGGCACTGAGGCTTCACTTAGAAGATTTGTTCATTATGATTATTGGGATAATAAATTAAGGAAACCAATTTTGCTTGATTCTAGAGCAGATATTTTAGTTTATGGAAATGCAGAGAAACAAGTTTTAGAGATTTCTAAGAGAGTTAAAGAGAATAAAGATTTATTTGGAATAGAAGGAACTTGTGTACTCTCTAAAGAAGATAAAGAAGGATTTGTTTCTTTACCTGATTTTAATTCATTAGATAATGAAAAGTTTGTTGATATGCAAAATTTGTTAAGTAATTGTGTTAATTTAAAACAGAAGATTGATAATAGATATGTTTTACAGTTTAAATATCCTAAATATACTTCAGAAGATTTGGATTCTTTTTATTCTTTAGATTTTAGTAGAAGCTGTCCAGAAGAATTAAGGGGGTTTGAATTTTCAGTAGTTACTCATAGAGGCTGTATAGGCAAGTGTAATTTTTGTTCTTTAAATCTAATTCAAGGGGATAGAATAGTTTCAAGGTCTGAAAAAAGTATTTTGGATGAAGTTAAAAAAATATCTAAATTAAGACATTTTAAAGGTAATATAGATAATTTAGGTGGTCCGACAGCAAATATGTATGGGATGGACTGTGACAAGTGTGCAGGAAGCTGTATTGATTGTTCAAAATTAAATAGATCAAATAAAAGATTAATTAATTTATTAAAAGAAATTGGAAAGATTGTAAGAAAGGTTTATATTAAAAGTGGAGTTAGATATGATTTGTGTTCTGATGAATATATAAAAGAATTAGAAAAGTATAATTTTGAAAGTATTAGGATAGCTCCTGAGCATGTAAATAAAAATGTTTTAAGATTAATGAATAAAGATAAGGGTGATTTAAAGAATTTCTTGAATAAATTTAAGGGTAAAATGTCATTTTATTATATGGCTGCTCATCCCGGATGTTCTATGAAAGAAGCAAATGAATTGAAAGGTGTTGATATTTCCGAGATACAAATCTTTACCCCTACTCCAATGACTAATTCTACTTGTATGTATTATACTGGTTTAGATTTAAATAAGAAAAAAATTTATGTTCCTTATAGTTTTAAAGAAAAAAAAGAACAGAAAAGAATTATTCTCCAATAACACTAATTCCTTTACAAAGAATTTTAGGAATTAACCAACCATCCCCAGTATCTTTTTGGTCTTTTGAGATTTCTGTGATGTTGTTTAATAATTCAAATAAGTTACCAGCAATCATACAATCTTTTAGTGGATATTTTATTTCTCCTTTTTCTATATAGAATCCCTCATAAACTGCTAAAGAAAAATTACTTGTAACCTGATCCATTGTATGAACTCCCATTAGAGATCGTACGAAAATACCTTTATCCATTTCTTTGATTAAATCTTTCTTTATTCCTGGTTCAATTATTAGATTACTTAAACCTATTATTGGAGATGAACTTCCTGTTCTAAATGTATTTCCTCCCTCTTTATTTAATAAATTTCCATAATAGGAATCAAATAGATAATTTTTTGTAACTCCATTCTTTATTAAATTGATATTTTTACAAGCAATACCTTCGCTATCAAAGGATCTAGTACTAATTTTATTTGGTTCTAAAGGTACATCTCTTATTGTTAACTTTTTACTAAAGACCTCTTTATCTAATTGATTAAGTTTAGATTTTTTATAGAAAATATTCTCTCCTGAAAGATTAAACGTTAATGGCGCGGATATCAAATCACCAAAGACCTCTTCACTAAATAAAATATCTCCCTTAAAACTTTTTATTTCTTTCTTTCTTTTAAGATTTTTAGTTCTTTCTATCCATTCTTGAACTTCTTTTATTTTTATTGGAAAAATATTGTTTGTTGAGAAGCTTAAACTATTCTCCCAATCTTTTAGTTCTATTGAGAGTGAATTAAATGAACTCGTATCTTCCTTATCTATCCCCTCTGAATTAACAATATTTCTTTTTATAGAACCTTTAAGATAATTTGCCTCTGTAATACCTATATCCTGCTTAATTATTTCTCTAATAAATTTTTGAATATCTTCTTTTTGTAAATCGTCTAATTCTTTAGTATTTACTTGAACTTTTTTATAACTTTCAGATGGTTTAGCAAAACTTTTAAATTTTTCATCTTTTTTATTTAATTTAGCTATTTTTATTGCTGTTTCTACACAATCTTTGTATTTACTTAGAGTATCTACTGATGCTAGACCTATTCGATTATTCAAAAAAACTCTAATCGCTAGTGCACTTGAATTTTTAGTATTTGTGAAATTTATTCCATCTTTATTAAAATCATAACTATTAATATTATTCTCTATAAAAAATATTTCATAACTATCTACTTTTGATTTTGCATAAGCTTTTATTTCGTTAATCATGCAGCTCCACCTACTTTTGCACTTTCAATTAAGATATGTGGTGAGCCATCTGCTACTGGAACTAATTGTCCAGATTTGCCACAACTACCTGATCCAAGCTTTAAATCTTTAGCTATCAAACAAATTTTTGGTAAAATATCTAAAATTATTCCTGTTAATGATACTTTCTTGACCATCTCTTTTAGTTCTCCTCCCTCTATTTTGTAGCCATATACAGAGTTGAATAAAAATTCTCCGTTTGTTGGATTTACTTGTCCCCCAGCACTATTTTTTAAATAATAACCATTTTTTACTTCTTGGATCATTTCTTCGAATTTAGAATCACCATTTTCTATGTAAGTGGCTGTCATTCTAGGAATCACTCTTGAAGATAGATCTTGAGCCCTACCATTTCCAGTTGGTTGAACTTTCATAATAGAGGCTGTTTCTAAGCTATGTAGATAATTTGTTAAAATTCCTTTTTTTATTAATAGTGTTTTTCTACCTCTATTTCCATCGTCGTCAAATGGAACCCAACCATTAGAGATTATTGTTCCATTGTCTGAAATAGATAGTTTTTCATTAGCTACCATCTTATTTAATTTATTCTGAAATACTGAATTTTTTTGTAGAATCGCGTCTGCTTCACAAGCATGACCTACAGCCTCATGACAAAATACCCCTCCAAGTTTTTGATCTGCGATTACTGGAAAATTCCCCCCTTTAGCTTGCTTTGCTTCTAGTAAAGAACTTGCTGTAGTCATTACCTTTTTAACTACATTTTCTGCTTTTTCCATTAATTCATATCCGATGTGGTTTCTTTCTATTTTCCACGCTTGTTCTATAAGATTGTTCTTTTTTGCAAATGCTATTGCAATGAATGTTGTAGACACATCATTAAATTTTAAATCACATCCAAAAGAATTTATTAAATTATATTCTCTAGAAGTGTCTCTATAAGTGAGATTTAAAGATTGAATTTTTTTTAATTTTGCAAGGTTTAATAATTTTTTCTTTTTTTCTTCTAAATCAATACTTCTTGGATTAATTTTAAATTTTGTGGTTACTACGCCCTTTAAATCAGATATATAACTTAAATCTATTACTTGATCATTAACCTTTGCGCATGCTATTGCTTGGTCTACTAATAATTTAATATCTGATTTATTTGATGAGGCTAAACCAAGTTTGTGTTGGTGCAATACCCTTACCGAGAATAAATTTGATTGTTTAGTTGCTAATTCTTTTACTTCATTATTTTCTAAAGAAATTGAATTAGATAGTATTTTATCCCCTTTAATTTCTACGAATTCGCAACCTTGTTCTTCAGCATATTTTATGAATTTATCCATTGATTATTTTTAAGATACGCTGTTTATAAATATTTGTTTGGAACAGATTCGAGCGGAACTTTTATATATTTCGTTAAAATCAATTTTTTAATGAAAACAAAATATAGAACACATACTTGCGGACAATTAGAGAAAACCGATATAAACAAGGAAATTACCTTAGCAGGTTGGGTTCAAGCAAGAAGAGATCACGGCGGATTAATTTTCATAGATCTAAGAGATAGATATGGTTTAACTCAAATAGTTTTTAATCCTGATTTTAAAGATTTTAAATTAGCAGAATCTCTAAGAAGAGAATACTGTATTCAAATTAAAGGTAAAGTGAAAGCTAGACCAATAGGAATGATAAACCAAGATCTTTCAACTGGTGAGATAGAAATAGAAGTCAAAGAATTAAATCTATTAAATAAATCAGAAGTTCCTCCATTTGAAATAGATGAAAGAATAGAAATCAATGAAGATTTAAGATTAAAATATAGATATTTAGATTTAAGAAGAAAAAATATGTTAAAAAACTTAGAGTTAAGATATAGAATGACTCAGATTGTTCGAAACTATCTAGATAAACATAATTTTATAGATGTTGAAACTCCATGTTTAACTAAATCTACTCCAGAAGGAGCTAGAGATTATTTAGTACCTTCAAGAGTAAATCCTCAAAATTTTTATGCTTTGCCACAATCACCGCAATTATTCAAACAAATTTTAATGATTTCTGGTTATGATAGATATTATCAAATTGTTAGATGTTTTAGAGATGAGGATTTAAGAGCAGATAGACAACCAGAATTTACTCAGATTGATATTGAAATGGCTTTTATTGAAGAAGAAGATATTCAAAATATTGTTGAAGGAATAATGAAGGAATTATTTAAAGAATTTAAAAATAAAAATTTAAAATTACCATTAAAAAGAATAAGTTTTCATCAAGCAATAGAAACATATGGTTCAGATAAACCAGATTTAAGATTTAATTTAGAATTAATTGATGTAGATGAGATAGTAAAAAAAAGTGATTTTAATATCTTTAAAACATCAGAGTTAGTTAAGGCAATTAGTTTAGAAAAAGAAATTTCTAGAAAGGATTTAGATGAAATAACTGGTTGGGCTATGAGAAATGGTGCGATGGGATTGGCATGGATTAAAGTTAGTGATGAAAAATATGATGGGGCTGTTGTAAAATATTTTAAAGAAAAAGAGTTAAAAGAACTAGTTAAAAAATTAAAATTAAAAAATGGAGTAATATTTTTTGTTGCAGATAAAAGAAAAACTGTTAATGAGGTTTTAGGAAGATTAAGAGAGCATTTGGCTGAAAAATATAAATTAATTGATGAAAATAAAGATGAATTATTTTGGGTAGTTGATTTTCCTTTGTTTGAATATTCAGAGGATGAACAAAGATGGGTTTCAGTGCATCATCCATTTACTCAACCATATCCAGACCAAGTTAAAAAAATGGTCACTGATCCTGGAAATGTTAGATCTAGGGGTTATGACTTAGTTTGGAATGGTAATGAGATAGCTGGTGGTTCAATAAGAATCCATGGACAAGAAATGCAATCAGATGTGTTTAAGTCATTAGGGATATCAGAAGAAGAGGCTAAAATCAAA
>DATDVT010000009.1:0-10937 GCA_035289905.1 Candidatus Nanoarchaeia archaeon | reverse complement strand
ATATTCTCTCATTCTAACCTGTAACAAAAGATTCTCAAGGTGAAATTTTTCGCTTTCTTTTAAAACCATTTTTAGTATATAGATCTAGAATAATCCTACTTTAATAAACCCATAATTTTGGCTATTCATATATATTTTTTTAAAAAACAAGTATTTAAACCTTTCGGTTTGTAATTACTTATAAGTGACTACCTTATGTTTTCTTTCAACAGCTTCTATGTAACAAACATCAAAAATCTCAGCATCTAAATTTTCCCTAATCTTTTGCTTAGAATAGCCCCTTTTAACTAATCTTTTTTTTAATTCTTTCAAATCACATTTACAAACAATACAAAGGTTAACGTATTTTTTAGGCAAATAATGAGCAAGATGTGAATCAATAACTAAATTATTTTTACTCTTTTTAATCAAAGCAATCAATAATTTATTCATTTTTTTAACATCAACATTATAAGTTTTAGCTTTAAAATCATAATTAATTAGTAAATTATTCTTTTTTAATAATTTTTTAACATTAATATATTGATAATTAAAATGTTTAGCTATTTTTTTGGCTAAGTAGGTTTTACCTGTTCCTGGTATTCCTGTAATAGCGATAACTTTAATCATTTATAACCGTTCCAACAAATGGTTTACCTTTTAAACAAGCATTTAAATTCTTTAAATTACTGTTTAGAATTATTGTTTTTATCCTTTTTTTACAAACTAAATTAGCAGCATATTGATCTAAAACAAAATGTTGCCCAGGGGTATACTTTAATTTTTTAACTGTTTTAAAAAAGTCCTTAAAACTAATCATAGAAATAAATTTAGCATTCTTATACTTTTTAGGATCCTTATCATATAAACCTCTAACATTTGTCATATTAATAAAAAAATCAGCTTTTAAATAATCAACGATTTGAGCAGCATCACCATCACTTGTCATTTCTGGTTGAAATCCTAAAGCACCTACACAAACAACCTTATTTTTAACTAAATTTTTTTTAACTTCTTCTAAACTATTTGGAACTAAACTAAAACTATTAAAATAAGAAGCAACTAAAGCTGAATTTAATTTCGTACTTTCAATTCCAACCAAACTTTCAAAATCATATTTACTTTTTTTAACATCTTTAATATATTTTCTAGCTGTTTTTCCTCCTCCACAAACAATAACTACTTGATTATTTTTTTTAACAAAGTGCTTAATAAATTTAGAAAATTTTCTTAAATAGATAACATCTATTTTATCAGGAATTATCAATGATCCTCCTAAAGAGATAACTACTTTCATAATATTTATAAAAAAATTATAGATTTTAAAGTTATTGTTCTTTTATATATTATCTAGGTTTTAACAAGCTTGATTATCTATCTCCCATAAACCAATACAATTTCCACTTGGATCAATGCAAATAACAAAATAACCCATAGTAGGTACTGCAGTCTTCTCCATAACAACTTTTCCACCTAAATTTTCACATTTCTTAGAATATTCATCAACGTTAGATACTAAAATATAATTTATTGGAACATGCTCGGGCATCATTTTCTTCATTAAACCCCCTTTTAAATCATCACCAGTATCTATAGAAAAATACTCTTTTTCACCCATAGGCATCCTTTCAATTTTCCAACCAAAAAGCTCTTCATAAAAAGTCTTGGCCTTTTCAATATTATTTACTGGTATCTCAAAATGACAAATTTTACATCCCATTTAATACACCTCCATGGCTTAAAATACCGAGCAGTATATAAAATTTATTTCAAAACAAACAACTGATCATCACCATCTACATCGAAAATACCCAACCTAACACCTGCATCTAACCAGCCATGAGCATAATTTAATGCAGCAAAAGCAGTGTCTTTGTCTCCTTTTTCATAAAAATGTTTAGCATCATCAAAATATCTTTGAGCCATATCTAAAAAATCCTCGGCTATTTTTTTAGAATTTATTTCAAAATTTTCATCAATTATTTTTATTTTTTTTAATGCTTTAGAGGTTATATTAAAATACTTCTGTAATTTATCTTCTTTAATCATTATATTTTAGTATAATAATAAACTTTATAAATTTTTATATGATGAATAAATTATGAAAAGTTTAATATTAATAATAATAATCTTATTAGCAACAACTGTAACTGCTTCTTTACAAGAAACAATAGAAAAAGGAATAATAGAAAATCAGATTCAAGTACCAGAATATACAAAAAGAATATTACCTATAACTGGAAGAATAGTCACAACAGACACAGAAGAAAGAATTTACGTACAATTAGACATAGATGGTTTAACAATTATAGAACCAATAGAAAATTATGATTTAGAACTAAAGACAACCTTATCTCTAATAGAAGAAATTCTTCCTATAAAAAATCAAGAAGAAATAAAACTAAAGATACAACAAAATAAAGATAATATTGTTTTAGAACCAAAAACATGGAAAGGAGAGATATTTACTAGTGCAGCAGAAAAAATAACTGGGATTGAACTATCAAAAGATAGAACAATAACAGGAAAGATTATTCAAAGAGCAGTAGCCTTAGGTAATATAATCACTTCTTGGTTTGGTTATCAATACTTTTAAATTATTTTTTTTATATTATTCACTGTCTTAACTAATTCTTCCATATCTTCTAGGTTATTATATAAATACATAGAAGCCCTAACACTTCCTTTAATATTATGTTGATTAAACCAACTATGAACACAGTGCGCTCCAGACCTAACACAAATATTATTTATACTGTCTAACATAATAGCCACCTCATGACTATCCATCCCTTTTAAATTAAAATTAAAAATTCCAGAATTTAATTCAAAATTATCAACTCCAACTCGCTCAATATCTAAATTATCATATAAGTATTTGACTAGGTTTCTTTCATGAACTTTTAAATCGTTAATATATTTGCCTAAATATTTTATAGCTTCAGAAAAGCCAATTATCCCTGCATAATCCTGTAATCCAGCTTCAAATTTTTTAGGTAATCCTTCTAGCTTATAAGAGTTATAGGTTGAATCGTAAACAGTTCCACCTCCCAAAATTAAAGGTTTCAAATTTTGTAACAAATCTTTTTTACCATAAAGAATACCTACACCAGTTGGACCTAACATTTTGTGTCCAGAAAAAGCTAAAAAATCCACCCCTAATTTTTTTACATCTACTTCCTTATGTGGTACCTCTTGTGCTGCATCCAATAAAACCAAAGAATTATTTTCGTGTGCAATTTTGATAATTTCTCTTACAGGCAAAGTATAACCATCTAAATTACTCGTCCAAACAAAACTAACTAACTTAATTCCTTTAATTTTCTTCTGATAATCTTCAAAATCAAAAGTAAAATCTTTTTTACTGTTCACTATAATTTTATTTTTCCAAGGAATTAAATTACTATTATGTTCTCTATCAGTTATTAAAACATTATCAAAATTTTTGGCTATTAAATTAATCCCTTCGGTAGTATTTCTATTAAAAATAATTTCTTCTTCGTATCTCGCGTTAATAAATTTTTTGACTAATCTTCTGGTTTCTTCAACACTATCCACTACTTCTTTAGCTAATTTGTATGAACTCCTCCCACCACAAGTAGGATAATTATTATAATATTCATTAATTTTATCAACAACCTGCCTTGGTTTTAAAGACATACAAGCTGAATCTAAATAAATAATAGATTTTTCACTAATTTTTTTATTAAAAATACTAAAATCTTCTCTGATTTTACTAATATTCATATAAGTTCAAAAGTACAAAAATATAAAAAGTTATTCTAAATAGTTTCAACACTTAATCTTTCTAGAATTTTGTTTATAAAACTCAGTTCTTGGTTTTGTTGCTGGGCAATTAAATCTATTATCCAAACTTATTACTAATTGTAGCCGTCTTGCATCCCAATAATCTAAATCATGCCCCCTGTATTGTAAATAATCTAACAATTTATGAGCATAATATCTTCTTGGGCTAACACATCTTAAAAATTCATAAACATCTAAAAAAAGTTCTTGGCTAAAACCATGAATCGGTATTCCTAAATCCTTGCTATCCATAGGATAAAATTATAAAAAGAAATCAATTTAAATCTTCCGATCTAACTCATAATTAACAATTGTAACACAATGAGATGCAAAATATATTTTATTACCTAAACTTATTCTTTTGGCACTCAATCTATCCAAAAGACCTTCAGTTTTTCTAGGCATTCCAATATAATCACCAAAAACAAAGACAACATCTTTGGGAAAATTAACTTTTCGAATATCTATACCTTCATTATGTAAATAATAAATATTTTTTCTCTCTTTAATTAAAGCTTCAAAACTTTTCTTAGCAATTTTTACACCTTCCTGAACATTTTTTTCTTCAGATAATTTTAAACCCTTTCCAACATTCAATGCATTTTTAAGAATTATAGCAATACTCTTTTCATCTAAACCTAACTTTTTTATTGTTTCTCCAAAAAAACTGACAGTTCTTGGAGGATCACCACTTCCTTCTAAAACAATATGTATTATAACATCCCTACGAACATTATTAGAAACAAACAAAGCATTAGAAATACATCTACAAACTAAATCCATTCTGCCTTCAATTAAATTATTTAAATTTATATCTAAAGTTTTTCCTTTTAACGATCTTAAAATAAATTCTCTCATTCTTTTCCTCTATGCCAACTTAAATGTCCTTGTAATTTAGTATTCACATTTAAAATTTTATTATTTAAATTAATTAAATATCCTCCTATTCCAAAACAAATAGTTAAATTAAACACAACTAAGGCAAGAATAACATCCTCAATCCTCCAACTTCCACCAAAAATAATCTTAAAAATCTGAATAATAAGTATAATTGCAAATACTAATACCACTATCAAACTAAAAATAAAAATTACTGATCCAAAATCCTTCTTCACCATAACCACCCGATTCGTTTGAATAATAACACAAAAGATAAGATAAGAACTATAAACAAAACAAACATCATCAAATTGAAATATAAATTAATTCTTTTCATAAAAAAAATAAGAAACAACACTAAATAAAGATATCTTATAAATACTTACATCCTAATTAAATATAGCATAAATCTCAAAATAACTCTATAAATTAGATTAATAATAAAAATAATTAATGCAATATTCTTCTCTTTTAATTTTACTCATAATATTTAAAACCAGCTTCAGTAAATTTATGATTTCTAAAATTATCAAAATCTTCTTTAATATAATTTAAAATTTTAATAAAAACAGTTGGTTCTTTAAATTTCTCACTAATCAAAGCAGCAGCTAATCTCCTATATTCTAAGGATGCACTGTTATATTTATTATACAAAACAACTGGTTTCATATTAGATAAAGCTTCTTGCACTTTCAAACTATCTTTAATAATCCCAACAACAGGTACACCAGTATAATCTTCTATGTCTTTAACACTTATCTCATAATTCTTACCTCTTTGTTTGTTTAATATTAAACCTGTAATTAAAATATGTTTTTTCTTAGCCATCTGAACTGCACGAACTGTCATTAATAGAGTAGGATAATCTGCACTAGTCACAACAAACAACTGATCACTGGCTAACATTACTGCTTGTAATTCATTAGAAACAGTAGGTGAAGAATCTAATAATATAACATCATAATTATTCCTTAATTTAGAAATTATCTGTTTTAGTTTAAAAGGATTTGTTTCTTTTAAAACTAAAGAGGAAGGTAATACAGAAAAACCATAACTATGCTCATAAATTGCTTCGTCAACTAAAGCATTTTCACTTAAAACATGATGTAAAGTAACATCTGGATTAACAATTCCTAAGTGTAGACCTAAATTTGATCCAGATAAATTGCCATCAATTAATAAAACCCTTTTGCCAAAATCATTTGCCAAAGAAGCACCTAAATTAACAACAGATGTAGTCTTACCAACACCACCTTTTATTGATATAATTCCAACAACCTTACACTTTTTCATAACATACCTCATTAATTAAATCTTTTTTTTGATTTATAAAGTTATCTTTAACTATTTTTCTTAACTCTCTTTCTTCAATATCTTTGGCTAATTCCTTACCCTTGCTAGTTAATTCAAAAATTCTAACATATTCTGAGCTAAAAACTTCTTCTACCAAACCCTTTCCAACAAAATAAGTTAAATGTTTTTCAACAGTTTTCCAATTAACACCAGAATCATTTGCAATTTGATTGATAGTTTTTCTTTTATGGCTCAAAACAAATAATAATCTCTCTCTAATCTCAATAAATGTTCTTTTTTTATCCTCTAGTGGTGTACTTAAAATCTTTCGCAAAGATTTAACATTTTGTATCACACACATCAAACCATAAAAAGAATCATTAAAATATAAAGGCATAGTATTAACTAACAAAGACCGATTACTAATAAAAAAATATATATTCTTTGTCACATTTTCATCTAAATGGATATTTTCCATAATATTACTAGGTAATCTAAAAGACTCTCCAACTGAATTTAAAGCTCCTTTATTAATAAAAATAATCTTCCCATTTCTATCTAGAACAAGAACCCCTTGGAACATATTACAAAACAATGCATCTAAAACCTCTTTGGAAACAAACATCTAAAAAAGGAAAGAATTAAAATTATTTAAACATTCGTAACTACTTTAAATCAATAACACTTTAAACAAACCAATTAATCGCTCTAAATCCCTAAAACAAATAATATTATTAGACTCTAAAAACAATCTCGCCTTATTAACACCTTCTCCACCCATGAAACAACAAACAATTTGTTTTTTACTACACTTATAATAACTAACAATAACTTTGGCAACCTTATACTCATTAATCATATCTTGGGGGGTTAACAAAACAATTAAAATATCAAAAAAATTACCAGTTAATCTATCTAATACCGCTTGATAACGATCATCTTGAGCATCACCTAAAATATCAATTGGATTACTTTTACTCCAAGCACTTGGTAAATTAAACCTCAAATTTGGTAAATTAACTACAATATAACCTAAATCTTCTAGATTATCTGAAACTAAAACACCTGGTCCTCCAGCATTTGTTAAGATAACTACCCTCTTACCCTTAAACTTTCCTTGAAATGATAAAAATTTAGCACTATCTATTGATTCTAATATACCCTCAGCAAAATATCCACCAAATTGTTTAATTGCGGTTTTATAAACATTATAACTTCCAGCTAAACTCCCTGTATGAGATAATATAGCTCTTGCCCCTTTTTCAGTTTTTCCTCCTTTTAATATAACAATTTCTTTTTTGTTCTTTTTTAGTAAATTTATAAAACGCCTTCCATCCTTAAGAGCCTCAATGTACAATAAAACAACATTAATAGAATCATCAGCTAAAAAATACTCTAAAACATCATTAAAATCTATATCATGCATATCACCTAATGAAATAAACTTAGAAAAACCAATATTATCTCTAACAGAATAAGCAGCAATACTACTCCATAAGGCACCACTCTGAGAAATAAAACCAATTTTACCAACAATAGGAAAATCCTTAGCAAAGGTACAATCAAAACCATTTCTTGCATTAACTAAACCAAAACAATTCGAACCGATAATATTCATCTTATCTTTAAACTTAAAAATTACTTTATTAGACACACCAGCAGTAATAATTATAACATTCTTAATACCTAAAAGTACACATTCTTCTAAAATTCCTTCAATAAATTTTTCAGGAACTGCAATAATTACTAAATCTAATAATTTATTAATTACTTTCAGAGATGGATAACATCTTTTATTAAACACCTTTTTCCGTTTAAGATTTACAAAAAAAATACCTTTTTTATTCACTAATTTTCTAGCTAAAGAATATCCTACCTTTCCATACACATCGCTAACGCCTACAACCCCTATAGTCTTTGGCTCAAAAAAATAATCCATATTTCACCTATCCAAACATATTAAAAAGTCCACTAGGTGGATCTTTACTATTACTTGTAAATTTTTTGTCTCTTAACTCTTGATCTCTAACTTGTTTAATCATTCTCTCCTTAAAATCCTTTCTATCTTCATCAGTAGCAATTCCATATCTTTGTTTATTTTTTATAATGGGCTTATTAAATTCTTTTTTTGTATAAGCTTTAGCATTAAAATCTTTAAGCAGTTCTGCCTTTTGGACATGAATGTATTGATGATTTTCTTCAGTAGATTTTTTATTCTTTGGTTTAAATATAAAAATTAATAGTATTAAAACAAGAATAAAACCTATTAAAAACCCTAATCCTTCAGTACCATTAGACCCAACTACATTTCCAGTTATACTACTAAACCAACTAGCCTTCGTATCTACTTGCACAGTAAAAAATTGATCATTAATCTTAATATCATGTTGTCCAACATTTAAATACTGATTTAAAGACACTTTTTTAGTATCATTAACATCAACACTTACTCGAATATCTTTCTCCACCCCATCACTAACCATATTTAAATTTTCTTTATATTTTACATTACCTAAATTAGTAAAAACCAAATATTCTCCATCAATAGAAACATTAATTTCTTTTTTTTCAAGAATATTGATTTCTTTTTCACTTAACAAAGCAGCATCACTAACCTTAAGATTACATAATCCAGGTTCAACATAATAAGGAACCTTAAAAACATTCTCTTTATTAGTTGTAACTAATACTTCTTTTTTATAATTCTTGCAAACAAAATTTAATAAAATATCTTTATTTAATAAATCCTTAGCTTGATCTAATAAATCAATTCTGTAACTAAATTCACTACCAGCAATAATAGAATCTGCATTTAACACTAAAGTTAATTCCTTAGAAATCCCTATTACTTCTAAAATTAATAACCTTTCTGCATAATTACCATTTTCATCTTCAACGACTATCAAAAACTGATGAGGCCCAGATTTAATACTATCGATTAATTTATAAGTAAAATCAAAACTTTCTTCTGTGATCTGGTTTTCATAAACATTTTCATCACTAAACTTTAAAATTACGTTTAAATCTCCAAGGGAATTACCAACATTTCCATTAACATTACCACTGACAATTATTAATTCACCTGGATAATATTCATTTTTATCTAAATTAACATTTAAATTTAAAGAATCTGTTACAGAAAATTTCAAAACATCGTCCAAAAATAAATTATTCCCAAAAGCATCTTTAACCTCTACATCTAAGATAAATTCACCATTTGTAATACCTTTTAAAACTCTATCATATAATAAAACTCCATCTTTAACATCTTCATAATCAGTAAAAACAATCTCACCATCTCTTATAAAATAGAAACTTGCAATACCATTTATCTTTTCCTCATTTTTTTTAGTAATCTGTCCATTCAAAACTAAATTCTCTCCCAACTGAAATGAATTATCATTTAGATTAATATCTCCTACTAATTCAGAATTAATTATAACTTCTGCTAAAACAACTTCTTTTTTACCTTTTAAAATAAATTCACAATTTCCCTCTAGTTTATTTGGTACAATAATCTCTTTTTCAACAAGAATTTCATCAGAATAAATAGAATTTAACATCAACAAACCTACATTAATTTCATTATCTCCACATACTAAAACTAAATTAACCTCTTCTCTGCCTGGTTCATCAAAAAAATAAGATCCTTTTAAAAGAACTTTATCTCCATAATTATATTCTAATCTTTCTGCAGTAACAGATGTAAGGAATAACAATAAAGCAACCAATAAAACACCTTTTTTCATAATTCTGGTATATAAAATTTCTTTATAAAACTTTCTCAAACAGTAACTTTAAATAAGATTATAATTTCTTCAATTTATATGAAAAATTTAGAAGTTATAAGACACTCAACAGCTCATCTAATGGCTGCAGCTATAAATAATTTATATAAAAATACCAAATTTGGTATAGGTCCAGCTATAGAAGATGGTTTTTATTATGATGTTGATCAAGAAATACAGGAAAATGACTTAAAAAAAATTGAAGAAGAGATGTATTCTCTAACAAAAAAAAATCTTAAATTTGAAAAAAAAGAAATTAATTATAAGAACGCAAAAGAAATTTTTAAAAAACAACCATATAAACTAGAATTGATAGAAGAATTGAAGAATGAAAAGATTACTATCTACTCATTGGGTTCTTTTGTAGACTTATGCAAGGGTCCTCATGTAGATTCAACTAGGGAACTAAGGACCTTCAAACTATTAAAATTAGCTGGTGCATATTGGAAAGGAGATTCCAAGAATAAGATGCTTACTCGGATATATGGAACAGCTTTTGAGACAAAAGAAGAATTAAAAAAATATTTAAGTCTAATAGAAGAAGCAAAAAAACGAGATCATAAATTATTAGGAAAAAAATTAGATTTATTCTCATTTCATGAAGAAGCTCCTGGCTTTCCATTCTTTCATAATAAAGGATTAATTATTTGGGAAGAATTATTAAAATTTTGGAGAGAAGAACACAAAAAAGCAAATTATTTAGAAATAAAAACACCAGTGCTCCTTAACAAAAAACTCTGGGAAACATCTGGACATTGGGAAAACTATAGAGAAAATATGTATACTCTGAAAATAGAAAAGGAAGATTTTGCAATAAAACCAATGAATTGTCCAGGTGGAATGTTAGCATATAAAGAAAAAATACACTCTTATAAAGAATTTCCTTTAAGGGTCGGGGAAATAGGTTTAGTTCATAGACATGAATTAAGTGGAGTTTTATCAGGTCTATTTAGAGTAAGAGCCTTTCATCAAGATGATGCTCATATATTTATGACAGAAATACAAATAAAAGATGAAATTATTAATGTTTTAAATCTAATAGACAAATTTTATAGCACATTCAATCTTAGTTATCATTTAGAATTATCAACAAGACCTAAAAAATCAATAGGAACAGAACAGGCATGGAATACTGCAATAAAGGGTCTTAAAGACGCTTTAGACATGATTAAAAAAGAATATAAAATCAAT
>DATDVT010000008.1:0-2395 GCA_035289905.1 Candidatus Nanoarchaeia archaeon | reverse complement strand
AGAAGAAATTATAAAAAATTTAAAAGAAAAAATAAAAGATACTGAAGTTGCTCTAAATCTTTATTCTGGTACAGGAAAAGAACATATGGCAATCTTATCTGCAATTCTAAAATTAGGATTATCTTTAAGAATGATAATACCAACAAAAGATAACATAGAAGAAATTTAAAACAGTTATATATATCTTCACTTTAATTTTCTTATAAAAATTTAAGAGGTGATAAAATGGATAAACAAAATATATTATTATTTTTTATAGGAGCAATTGCTTAATCTCCTTAGTATTGGCTGTTAATAATACAATAACAGGAAATTTTATATTTTCAACTACCAATCTAGAAAATTGTAAATTTTTTGACCGAGATGATTTAACAAATCTAGGAATAGACCTATCCAGTCAGGGAACAACAGGAAATCAAATTTGTAGTGATTTAGGTTATAAAAGAAGTTTTGCTTCAAGTCTAAGAGGAGAAATACTCAAACTTGTAGTGGTAATATTCAACACAAAGATATTGTTATAAAATGGCTAGGCCCAGATAAAATAATCGTTAACCCTAGTCTATGTGGAATAAATGATCAACCAGATATAGAACCTTATTTTGGAGCTATGGAGAGTAGGTATAGTATAGAAAGTGTAATCTGTTGTAAAAAATAATTTTTATTTTATTTTTATATTTCAAAAATAATTTATTAATTTTTAGAATATCAAATTCATAAATATTAAACACAACATTTAAATATATTAAATATTTACACATAATTAAATATAGGAGGTTAAAATGTCAACTATTACACTATCAATCCCAGAAGACCTGAAAAGAGAAATGGATGAATCTAAGGATATAAATTGGTCAGAGGTAGCTAGATCTGCTATTAGAGATAAAATTATACAATTAAAGATTTTAAAAGAGATAACTTCTAAATCTAAGTTAACAGAAAAAGATGCATTAGAATTAGGCAGAAAGATTAACAAAGCTATGCATGTTCATTATGAAGGATGAATTAATATGGATTTAATTATTGATGCAAACATATTATTTTCAGCATTAATATCTTCAGAAGGAAGAACTTTTGATTTTATTTTTAATGATAGATTCAGATTATATGCTCCAGAGTTTTTATTAGAGGAGATAAAGAATCACAGAGAAGAAATTATAACAAAATCAGGTTTATCTTATGAAAATTTTAATTTATTGTTTGATATTTTATTAGGTAGAATTGCCTTTATTCCTAGAACTGAATTTAACAGTTTCAGAAAATTAGCAAAAGAAATTAGTCCAGACATAAACGATACTGAATATTTTGCTTTAGCTTTAAAATTAAATTGTGCAATTTGGACTAATGACAAAATTTTAAAAAACCAAGAAAGAATTAAAGTTTATTCTACTCAAGAGTTATTATCATCATTACACAAAGAAATTTAAAACCAATATATATCTTCACCTTAATTTTCTTATAAAAATTTAAGAGGTGATATAAATGGATAATAAAATAATTTTAGTAATATCTATTATTGCTATTTTATTTCTAGGTAGCTTAGGTTTTACTGGATATACATTTTGGAACAAAGAAAGTCCAGATATGTTAGGAAATTGTGAATTATTAAGTGCAGATGATTATCAAAGCAGTGATTTAAATGGAGATCAAATATGTCAAAAATTAGGTTATAATAGATGTTTTTCAGTTAATAAAGTTAAATCTACTACTTATTTTGAAACTTCTGATAATACATGTTCAGGAAAACAGCAAGACGGTGATTTAGCATTTTATACTATTGAGTGTGGTGGTTATGAATCAGGAATCACTCCCTCTTGTGAGACAAATCCAGTAGAACTTTTTGGAGAACCATTAGCTGGAGATATAGAAACAAAGAGAATGACTAGAAGTATAATCTGTTGTAAAAAATAATTTTTATTTTATTTTTTTAATAAGCTCTAAAACCTCTTTTTTGACTTGCTCATAAGAAGGAACAAAAGAAACTAATTGTTTTAAATTATTAGTATACTCTTCCTTAGAAGGTAATTTCAAATCAAATAATCTCTTATTTTCTTCCTTCAGTTTTTCTAAAATAAGTTTTTTATCAATTTCAACTTTTTTATTTAATAATATCCAAACATCATACAAGTCTCTCGCTTCTGATCTACTTACTAAAGCCCTTATTTTTTCTGCAAAAATTTCTTTTTCATCCAAAATTATCAAAATAAATAAGGGAACATCAGAAAATAATTGAGGAATAACCTTGCTAATTGTATTTTTTACCTTTTTTCTATTAAAATCCAATTTTAATGTATTTGTAGAAGTAGATTTATCTACAAAAAGAGGCCCATTAAATCTTATTTCTACACGAAAATTCCCCTCATATTCTCTTTCAGAATAAATTTTATAAGAGATATTT
>DATDVT010000007.1:0-8033 GCA_035289905.1 Candidatus Nanoarchaeia archaeon | reverse complement strand
TCATCAGACAGGAGAAGATAATGCTGATGCACATCTGAAAAGAACAATAATGGGAAGAGAAGTAGTAGTTGCAATAACAAATGGGAAATTAGACTTTGGTCCTTGGGAGCAGATTTTTTACGGAGAATTTGACGGCCAAAGACAAAAGAGAGTTTTGATAAAAATAATTGGAGAGTAATTATATTACATTAAATACTCTAAAAAATTCATCTCTTATACTCATACAAATAAAAATCCTGTGAGCTTTTATTGATAAAATCAAAGCCAGAACAATTTATCTCTTCTCCATAAAAGTAATCAATTTCATTTTCTTCAAATATTTTACCCTTTTCCAAACAATCTGCATCCAAAAATTCATAATAATCCAAAAATTCATTTGTTATAGTTGAATCTTTGCTTACTAAAGGGTAATTATTGGTGGCAGTTCCTATAACCAATCCTTTCCAGGGATCACTAAGGAATCTTTTTTGATGAATATCTGAAAAAAAAGTTAGATCGTCCTCTATTAAATACATATTTGCAGGAGGGGCAGGACTGATATAATCTCCATCAGGATAATACAATTTTAATTCTTCCCAATTATCCCGCTCTGTATAAGAAAAAGCTAATATAAAAAATAAAAATAATACAATAATCTGTATTATCCGGATTATCTGATATTTTTTATTGTATTTCTTAAAAAATTTAGTTTTTTCTAAATAAGAAACAGTGTAATTTATCCCAAATCCTGATATAATAATAATAATAACTGAAGTTGTAAAAACAACTCGCGGATATCCTATAATTAACATATTTATACTACTGGAATAGATTATCCAATATATTAAACCTATGAATAATGTTGCATTTAACCAGAATTTCTTGTTGTTAACAACAAAAACTCCAATCAAAGCAAAAAACAGTGTAAAAAGTGGCAAAACTCTGTATATTGAAAAATCATCAATAGCCGGTCCAGTATAAGACTCAAAAAATATCTTGTTTTTTATATCCTCTAAAACAAGAGAAGTGTCATTTATGACAAACAGTCTAATTAAGAATGATATAAAGATAGCAGTAAATATAATAATAGAGATATAATAAAAAATTATCTTTTTCTTTTCTGATTTAGATAATTTTTCAGAATAGAAAATATAAAAAATAAAACTGAAAAAAGAAAAAATAACAGTGGGCGGATAAAATATTATTGTTAAGAAATTTGTGTACAAAACCATTTTATAATCATCAAATGTTATAAACAAAAAAGATAATAGGAGACATATAATACTCATTATAAGCGGAATTAAAACCCACATTCCAGGGAGATTTGCCCCATTTACTATGTATAAAACTGAAATACTTGCAATGGTAGAAGAAAATTTATCAATAGAGTTAAATCTTAAAATAAAGTATACTAATAAACATATTGTTAATCCTGAGAAAAAGGTCAGTAATACATATTGTGTTAAAGGATTCATATCAAAAATTAATACTAAATATGATAAAAAGGAATGAAAAGAAAAATTAACATTAATAAAATTTTCATTATACCAAAGAGGATTAACTAAAGGCAATTTACCTGAATTAATACTATATTTAATCAATGAAATAGCTATCCATTCATCAGAAAAATAAGTGAAATTAGAATTAAAATCTTCTAATTCAATCGAATATCTTCCATCAGGAGATATAGTATTGAGAGTTCCATCATAACTATAATGAATCTGATACAAATAAGCAGCCAAGATTATAACAAGGATGATAAAGAAATAATCTATTTTTAATTTCTTTATATTTATAAATAATAATTTAAAATTTGTCTTTGAAATAACAAAAATTGCTAAAATAAAATTAACCAATATAATTATTTTATAATCAAATATCCCAAATAATTGGGTTATTATTGCTAAAGACAAATGAAATCCTATAATAAAACTCAAAATATAGAAAAATGCCCTCTTTTTATCTTTAAAATTATTAATAAGTAAAAATGGAGATAAAAATAAAATAATTCCTAAAATTGTTTTTATCATGCTAATCCTCTTATTTATTAGAAAAATAACACAACAAGTTATTTAAAGATAATCCTTTATTTAAGTAAATGTTCAAAGAAGAGCCAGAAATATCAATAATACTGCCTTGTTTAAATGAAGAGGAATCAGTAGGAAAATGTCTTAATGATATAAAAGAAGTAATAAAAAAGAATAACCTTAATGCAGAGATAATAATTGTTGATAATGGTTCTTCTGATAATTCTATTAACGAAGTTAGAAAAAATTCTAATGATATAAAAGGTAAATTGATTAGACATGAGAAAAGAGGATATGGTTCTGCTTACCTGAAAGGAATAGAATCTGCAAAGGGAAAATATATCTTTATGGCAGATTCAGATGGAAGCTATGATTTTTATGAAATTCCAAAATTTATAGAAGGATTAAGGAATAGATATGATTTTGTTATAGGGAATAGGTTTAAGGGAGATATAGAAAGGGGATCCATGCCATTTTTGAATAGATATATAGGAAATCCGATTCTTTCCGGTATATTAAAATTCTTTTTTAATGTTAATGTACACGATTCTCATTGTGGTATGAGGGCGATTAGAAAAGATGCATTACAAAAGCTTAATCTTTCAACAACCGGAATGGAATTTGCATCAGAAATGGTTCTAAAAGCTGGAAAAAGGAACTTAAAGATTAAAGAGTTACCAATAAATTATCATAAAAGGAAAGGAAGATCTAAACTAAGATCTTTTCCTGATGCCTGGAGACATATGAGGCTGATGTTAATATACAGTCCTCTGTATCTATTTTTTATTCCAGGATTATTAATCTTCTTATTAGGAATGTTTACGATGATATTATTATTCTTTAATATTTCTATATTTGGAAAAATTTTCCAGTATCAACCTATGTTTATATCCTCAATATTGATAATAACTGGCTATCAATTAATAATATTTTCTTTATTTGCAAAAACATATGCAATAACTCATTTAAAAGAAAAACCAATCTTAGATAAATTATATAAATATATAACCATAGAAAGAGCGAGTGTTTTAGGAATAATAATAATCTTATCAGGATTTTTATTATATATAACTTTACTAATTAATTGGATATCAGGAAATTTTGATGCATTAACAGAAACAAGAAAATCTATTATAGCTTTAACTTTAATAACTTTGGGAATAGAAACAATATTCTCTTCATTCATGTTAAGTATTTTAGGAATGAAAGAAGATTAAAATGAAAATAGCAGTATTCCATAATTTTTTGGATAATATAGGTGGAGCAGAAATTGTTGCATTAACATTTGCAAAAGAATTAAATGCAGATTTATATACAACAAATATAGACTATGAGAAAATTAAAAAGATGGGATTTGAAAATGTTAAAATATTTTCTATAGGGAAAGTTCCTATAAACGCTCCGTTTAGACAACAAATTGCATTCTATAAATTTAGAAAATTAAATTTGAGAAATAAATATAATTATTATATTATAGCTGGAGACTGGGCAATGTCTGGCTGTGTTAACAATAAACCTAATCTATGGTATATACATTCTCCATTAAATGAGTTATGGGAATTTAGAGATTACATAAGAAATAATATTGTTGATAGATCTAAACGTCCTATATATGATTTGTGGGTATTATATAACAGGTATCTGAATAAGAAGTATATAAAACATGCCGAGAAATTAGTATGTAATTCAGAAAATACAAAGAATAGAGTAAAGAAATATCTTAAAAGAGAAGATGTAGTAGTAATAAATCCTCCAGTAAAATCAACAGAATACAAAAATTCAAAATCAAAAGGATATTGGTTATCTGTTAACAGGCTTTTTAAAAATAAAAGAATAGATATTCAAATAGAGGCATTTAAAAAATTAAAAAAAGAAAAGTTGATTATTATTGGTAGTTATGAAAAATCTAATCATTTTAAAAAACATTTTTATCACCTAATAAAAAATAAACCTAAGAATGTAGAAATAAAAAGTTGGGTAGATTTTGAAGGTTTAAAGAAATTATATGCAAATTGCAAAGGTTTCATTACAACAGCCAAAGATGAAGATTTTGGAATGACTGTTGTTGAAGCAATGGCATCCGGAAAACCAGTAATTGCCCCAGATGAAGGAGGATATAAGGAATCATTAATACATAATAAAACAGGTATTCTGATAAAAGATATAAACTCAAATAAATTAGTTGAAGCAATAAAAGAGATAAACAAGAAATTAAAAATCAGTCCAAATAGATATGTAAAAATTTGTCAAAAACAAGCAAGTAAATTTGATACAAAAATATTTATCAAGAAAATTAAAGAAGAGATAAAAAGATAAGATGAAAAAGAGTGTTTTAGTCACGCTAGCAGATAAAAACTATATAAATCAAGCAAAACAATTATTTTCAAGTGTATATTTTAATTCAGGATGGCAGGGAGATTATCTTCTTTTATCTCATGATATTCCTGAAAAAGACCTAAAATGGTTTAGAAAAAAAGGGATAATTGTGAAGAAAGTTAAGCCGTTAATTTATAAAAAATTTAATCAATGGGGGCCATCTATCTACTCAAAGTTTTATCTCTTTAGCCCTTATTTCAAAAAATGGAAAAATGTTGTTTATCTTGATTCTGATATTATTGTAAAATATTCAATAGAAAATTTAGCTAATCTTAAAGGATTCTATGCAACAACTTATAAAGATAAAAAATTGTATCATGAGATTTTTAAATTTAATAGAGAACTTGATAAATTAAAAGGGAAGTATAGTGATTTAAAAGGTTTAGTATTTAACTCTGGAGTAATGGCCTTTTCAAGCGATATAATAAAAGAGAATACCTTTATTGATTTAAAAAATATTTTTCATAAGTATGTATATATAACTGATGGAGAAGAACCATTGCTTAATTTATATTTCCAAGGAATCTGGAATAGATTACCTATAATATATAATTTTCCAGTAGTGTTATCCAATAAGGTTGTTGAAGCGATTTTTGGAGAATCTGTAGTACAGCATTTTGTCTCATCAAAAAAACCCTGGAAGAAAGATTCTAGTTTTTATAGAGAGTGGAAAGACAATTTAGAGAAAGCTGATAGAATAGATTTGGATAATAGAATTAAAGGAAACTTACTAAGTACAAGGAAAAAATTAAATTACTCAATTTTCCTGAGATTTTTAGTTATTTATTGTATAATAGATAAGAAAATAGGACAAATAGGAATAATTTTAAGAAATTATAGCCCAAAAATATATTATATCTTAAAAAGGATTAAATAATCATAAAAAATGAAAAAAATATGTTTGATAAATGTTTATTTTGGAAAATGGCCAAGATGGATGAATATATTTTTTAAAGCTTGTGGATATAATCCTACTATCAATTGGCTAATTTATACAGATTGCGATACCCCTAAAAATCATCCAAACAATGTTAAATTTATTAAAGGCAATTTAGAAGGATTTAATAGACTTGCTACTAAAAAACTTAAAATAAAATCAAAAATTATTAACGTCTATAAAATATGTGATTTTAAACCAACATTTGGGGTTATTTTTAGTGATTATTTAAAAAATTATGATTATTGGGGATACAGTGATATAGATTTGATTTACGGAAATATAAGAAATATTTTAGATAAAAATTCATTTGAAGAATATGATGTCATATCTTCTCTTAAACATTATACTACCGGCCATTTTACTTTATACAAAAATAATAAAAAGAATAATAATCTATTTAGAAAATGTTTTAATTACAAAGAAGTATTACAATCAGATAAAACCTACGGTTTTGATGAATCAAATCAAGTAAAAACAAAAATTCAGATAATACCACATAGAATTATCTTAAAAAATAAACCTGATTGTATGGCTCATCTAGTAATTAAATTAAAAATTAAGAAAAAATTAAAAATTCTTTTAAAAAAGATGATTGAAGAAGATAATGATATAAAACCTAAAGTTGTTAATAAGAAATTTAATATATTATGGAAAAATGGAGATCTGATCAATAAAAAGAATAATGAGAAGTTATTATATTTTCATTTTATTATTTCTAAATCAAGACCATATTTTTATATAACTCCATGGAAAGAAGTACCAGAAGAATTTTGTATATCAAATATTGGGATTTATAAAAATAAAAAATCTATTTTATTTAAAATATTCTTAATAAGATCTTATTATTTACCTTTTATTATTACAGATAGATTGGTAGGAAAAATAGGAATTGAAATTAAAAAGATTAGTCCAAAGACATATTTATCCCTTAAAAAAATAAAGGATAGATTTTAATACATTTTCAAAACTTTTCTTGGTTCTCCATAAGCCTTGATCTTTCCTTTTTCTAACAATATTGCTTTATCACAATATTTTCCAATTGACCATAAATCATGACTAACAAAAATTATACTTGTCCCTTCTTTTACTAATGATTTTAATTCTCTTATACCCTTCTCTCTAAAATTTCTATCACCAACAGCAAAAATTTCATCAAGAAGAAGAATATCTGGATTACAATGAATAATTATAGAAAATGCGAGTCTTTGTTTCATTCCCTCAGAAAATTGATATACTTTTGTGTCAACAAATTTTTCCAATCCAGAAAATCTTACTATAGAAGAAAATTTATTTTTTATACTTTTTCTGCTTAATCCAAACAAAGAACCAATAAGATGGATATTATCTCTCATAGTTAATCTTTCTTGCATTCCTTGTCCCAAACCTATCATAGGGACTATTCTTCCCTTTACTTCGACATGACCATTATAATTTCCATATATACCTGCAAGAATTCTTAATAATGTACTTTTACCAGAGCCATTATTTCCTATTACCCCCAAAATTTCTCCTTTTGATAAATTAAAAGAGATATTATCTAAAACTTTTAAATATCTCTGATTTTCCTTGTTTTCATAGGAAAAGAATGATAAAAATCTTGCAAGAGCACCTAAATTTCTTTTAAATCCTATTCTAAAATCTTTAGAAAGATTATTAACAATTATTACTTTTTCTTTCATATTATATCAATTCCGCAAATTTAATTTTTAATTTGTTAAACATAATTATTCCAATAAGAAGAGATAATAAAGTGTAAAATAATGCCCCCATTAGAATCCATGTTTCAGGAATTTTAGAATAAATTACTATATCTCTTGGGATAGTTATAAAATAATAAAGAGGATTAAATAAATTTAATAAAAATAATTTTCCTTCATTTCCAATATCATAAAAAATAGGGGTTATAAATAATACAAGGCTTGAAAAAAATCTCCATACATTATCCAAATCAAAAAAATAAACTCCTAAAGAAGATAAAATTAATGAAAATCCAAATAAAAAGAGTGAGAGAAATAATAAAATTATAGGATAAAAAATCATCATCTTTATTGAAACACCAAAAAATAAAAGAAAAAGAATAAAAATTATAATCTCAAATACATGAGAGAAAAAAACCGATATAACTGTTTTCCCAATCAAAGATTCTCTAGGAAAATTTATAGATTTTATTATTCCAGAATTATTTCTAATTGAAGTCAAAGATTCAGATATTATTCTATTAGAATAATTAAATAATAATATACCCAAGAGTAAATAGAGAGGATAATTAGGTATGTCTTTACCAAGATTATTAGAGAATATTCCTAATAATAATAAAAAAGTTAATAGGGGAGCTAAAAGATACCAAAAAATACCTAAATAAGTACCTTCATTTCTTAATTTGAATTCAGCTTTTGCTAAACTTAAACTTAAACCTAAAATATTATTTAATCTATCTATAATAATTTTCATCTTAATAAAGAATAAAAAATATAATATTTAAATATAGTTATTATCAGATACCTAAATATCAAAATTTATATATTATTAATTTGTTAGAGATATCTCCGCGCCCAACGAACTAAGCTTTTTATCAAAATTTTCATACCCTCTCTGAATCTTCTCTATATTAGAAATTTCAGAAATACCTGGAGAAGCCAATGCTACAAGAACTAAAGCTGCACCAGCTCTAATATCAGGACAGGAAACTTTTGAAGATTGAAAGATAGAAG
>DATDVT010000006.1:0-5566 GCA_035289905.1 Candidatus Nanoarchaeia archaeon | reverse complement strand
ATTACAAAAGAGCTATAATAAATTAAATAACCAAAAGAATGACTTTTTTCATAAATTATCAACTAAATTAGTAACAGAAAATAAAGTAATTTACTTAGAAGATTTAAGTGTTAAAGATTTAATGATTAAATCCTATAATGCAAAAAACTTTCAAAAGTCTGCTTGGAGTAGGTTTGTGAATAATTATTTGATTAATAAGGCTGAAAGTGCTGATTGTCAAATAATATTCTGTGATAGATTTGCTCCAACATCTCAAGAATGTTCTTCTTGCGGGAGAATACAAAAGATAAAATTATCCGAAAGAATATATAATTGTTCTTGCGGATTAATTTTAGATAGAGATGAAAATGCAGCGAGAAATATACTAAAAAGTGCAAAAAGCACTTTTGGTATACCAAAATCTTCAGAAAAGATTTTTAGTATAATTAAGTACGGAAGGTTAGGAATTAGCCTTAATGGAGAAGAAACCAATACTCAATCAAATGAGCAAGTGTCTTCTATGAAATTAGAAGCCTATCCTTTTAAGGATAGGTAGTTCACATGCAAATGCGCATCTTTCTACTGCCCAAGAGAAGGTACTTGACAATTATTAACTTCACAATAGAATTCTAAGCCCTTTTTAAGACGTGGACAAGACCTATTGTCCCTAAGTAACCATTGAATTTTTTCAAAGTCTGTTAGTTCTTTTTCGAAGTATTGACCTAACCAATAAGCCATGATTTGGGTATATTCAAGAGATATTTAAAAATGACTTATTGGATAAAAGATATAAACTATTAGATTATAACATACAAAAGGAGGCTTACTATGGTAAATGAAATAATTTCAGGTTTAATGATTGGTGGTCTTTTATGGTCAACTCTATTATTGGTCGTAGCGTTATATGTTTATACTTCGCTTGCATTTTATACTATTGGAAAAAAACTGAAGCATGAACGACCTTGGTTAGCATGGATTCCATTCGCGAATATCTCTATGATTTTAGAGTTAGGTGGATTTCACTGGGCTTGGGTCTTTTTAATTTTAGTCCCAATATTAGGTTGGATTCCCTTAGGTGTACTATGTATAATTTCTATGTGGAGAATTTTTGAAAAGAGAAACTATCCTGGATGGCTATGTTTGATTCAATTGTTGTCTCCAATCCCTTTTTTAGGTTGGATTGCAAGTATTGCTATCATGATAATTTTAGGATTAGTTGCCTGGATGGACCGGTAAATTTTTTATTTTTTTAAAACCAGTTTAATTTTGTTTGAGACTTTAGTTGATTTATTAACACTGAATTTTTAGTAATATTATTTAATTCAAAGTTGAATTCTTCTTTTAGTTTTGAATTTGTGAAATCCATTAACTTTTCTTTACTATCGAACTGAATTGGGGTTTGTTCAAATGAATTTCTTACTGCTTGTCTAACTATAAATACACCTAGAGGATTAGAATATTCTGGAGTAATGAAGCGGATTAGAATAGCTGTTGCTTGTTTCTTTATTGAGTTTAAATATTCTAATAAAGAAATCCTTGCAGCATAAAATCCACCAGCACAATTTTCTGCATAAGAGGTTCTGCCTTTATAAGTTTCATGATCTGTAATCATTTCTAATTCATTAAGGTTCCAGATAGAATTGGAGTATAATTCAAATAATTCATAAGACCATACTTCGGGAAAGAGTAAGATATAAAAATAATTTCCAAAGTAATTTCCTATAAATAATTGATAATTATCGATTGTTTTGAATTCTTTTATATTCGTTATTAATTCTTTACCTATTGTGTCGTCTACAGCTGTAATTGAGTTTCTTGTTGGTACTAAAATTCTATTTTTCTTTAAACCTAGACAACCTATTGAGAGAATTTGAGTTAAGTTTTGTTCATTAAAATTGTTTTTGTATAGATATTTTAGGGCTTCTGCTGCTTTTAGATCTGTATCTGAATAAACTTTATCTACTTTTTGTGGAATTTTAATATTTGAGTTTACTTTTAAGCTTTCTAAAGAAGCTGATGGACCCATAGGTAAGGAGATGTCGTCTAAACGAATTTGTTTATTAATATGTTTAATATTGATTTCTACTTCTGCAGGTTTTAATGACATTCCAATTTCTTGGGCTAATTCTAAGAATTTTTTTGGATTTCTGATTTCTTTTACTGTTGTTTGAAATCTTGAGTTTACTAGAGAAGTTCTTAAATTTATTACTTGTTGGATATTGAATTTGTTTTTATACCAATAATATGGGTTGTCATAGATGGAGGGTTCTTGTTCTACTTTTATTGGTGATAATATTCCAACGTTTACTTTTGGGTATTGTAATTTTGAGCCAATAAAAACTGTTGGTGGTGAAATAGAATCTAAATTTTCTTTTAATAGTTCTTTGATTTTAATTCTAGACTCTGATTTAGCAATGATTTGACAGATGGGTTTTCCGCATTTTAAATTGCCTTTACATTTAATGCATTGAGACATTTGTAGTTTAGAATAGAATTAGTTTATATTGATTTACTTATTTCTTTGACAATTTATTTTTTATCCATTTAATATCTTTTTTTAATTCTTCTATTTCTCTTTCTGCTTTCCTGTTCACATAATAATCTCTTTCTACCTTGATCCTATATCTTTCTGCTGCTCTATTTTGGCTCATTAAAATAATTGGTGCTTGGATAGCTGCTAAAGTAGATAATATTAGGTTTAATAATATAAATGGGAATGGATCCCATAGTTTATAAATAAGCCAGAAACTATTAATAAAAATCCAAGTAATTAATATTATTAAGAATAAAAAGATAAACATCCAACTTCCAGCAAACTTAGTTAGTTTATCTGCCATTTTTTGGCCTAAAGATAATTTTGGTATTTTATAATTTTTAGAATGGATATAATCGCTTATATTTTCTTTATCTTCTTTTTCTAATTTAATTAAAGAGAATATATCAAAGATTAAACTATCTTTTTTAGGCATTTTTTAAAGGTTATTTTCATATATTTAAATTTAACCAAAGGATTTTTATGTTTTTTTGTTTTTTAATAATTATGGATTATAATAAGTTAAATAGAGATATTATAATAGAGTTTCAAGCTACAATTTATGCAAACTATTTCTATGCAAAAAGATTACTTAGTTTAGGTGGGTTTTCTACAAAAAAATTAGAAGATTTAGATCTTGAAACTGATTTATATGAACTCGGTGGATCTTTTTCTAAACTGTATAAAGATTTTGTAGATAAAGACACATTCAATAAATTAAAAGAAGGAGATGATTATTTAGCTAAAATTCTTCAAAGAGGTGTTTTAGTCAATCGCGGTTTAGTTAAAGTGATTGCTTCTAGATATGCAAGATATGCTCCTTCTTTAGATTTAGGAGATTTGATAGGTTATGGGTATATTGGTTTGATTCGGGCATTATATGGTTATGACCCTGAAAGATCGATTCCATTTTGTAATTATGCTGATCTTTGGATTAAACAAGCAATTGGTTTTGCAATTAAGACTAAGGGAAAATTAGTAAAGATACCAGTAAATAAAGAAATTTCGTATAGACATCTAAAAATAGATGCTAAGAAGTCAGATATTGAATTAGAAAACATCAATCAAGAAGAAATTGAAAGATTGTGTAAGTGTTTTGGGTATGACCCATCTTGGGTTTCTGAACAAATAACTCAGTTAAATACAAGAACTGTTTCTTTAGATCGTCCAGCTGGATTAAATAGTGTATTTATGGATTTTTTAGCTAGTGATTATGACCTAGAAAAAGAATTTTTAAGACAAGAAACTAGTAGAATTTTACAAAGATTTATTGCAGTTTTACCAGAGAAAAAAAGGAAGATTATTGAGGAAAGATACTATAAAGATAAAACATTAGAAGAGATTGGAATAACTTTTGGATATACCAGAGAACGAATCAGACAGTTAGAAAGAGAAGCTTTAAAGAAAATAAGATTTTATTTTAGAACTAGATCATTAACTTTAGAAGAAATTTAGATTTTGTCGAATTTTATTGTTTTCTGTTGATCTAAGAAATCCTCTTCGTATTCTATTCTAGAATTAATTTCGCCTCTTAAATTTTTTGTTATTAATTCTTTTGGATTTTTTTCATTAGCTAATAACCAAGATAATTTTATTAAAGCTGTCTCTGGAAGCATATCTTCTCCACTAATTATACCTATTTCTTGCAACCTTCTACCAGTATCATAAACATTCATATTTATCCTACCAAATATTGTGTTTGATGTCATTACTATTACTGTATTCTTTGATAATTCTTTTAAAGCAAGATATATTTTTTTATGTATTTTTGTTGGCTTATCTGTTTCATTAATTGGTGCATGACCTAATCCTGTTCCTTCAAGAACTAAACCTTTATAATTTTTATATAATAAAAATTGTTCTGATTGCATATTTACATGAATTTTTAATAATGCTACTTTTTCTTCCATTTTTGGTTTAAATTTATATTCTCTAGGATAATTTTCTTTATGTTTAAAGAATTTAACTTCGTTATTTTTGTAATTAATTCTTGCTATTGGTTTATCATTAATTATTTTAAATGCATCTCTCCTTGAAGAATGTAATTTCTTTGTTTTTGTAGCTGATAAAATTAAACAAGAAGTATCTTCAGAAGATTCATGCATACATATAGCCACCCCTTTAAAATTAGAATTTGCAATAAAATAACATGCAGAGATTAAATTTAAAGTAGCATCTGAAGACCCCCTATCAGAACTTCTTTGTGAACCAACTAATAGAATAGGTATTTGAGGATTTTCTAAAATAAATGATAAAGCACATGCAGCTACAGCTAGATTATCTGTTCCCATACCAATAATTATTCCATCATATTTTTTTATTTCTTTATTAATAGATTCTCCTATTTCTTGAAAATGTTTAAATCTTAAATCATCAGAAAACATATTTTTAATTAGTTTTGAAGAAATATTAACAATATCTTTTAATTCTGGAATTTGTTGTATTAATTCTTCTGGTTTTGTTATAGAAGAAACCGCACCAGTTATATAAGAAACTCTAGATGAAATTGTTCCTCCTGTATGAAGGATTAAAATATTCATCAAAGATTTATTTATTTGTTGTTCTTTTATTTTTATTTCTTTGGAAAGGTTTTTTTTAATAGTTTCTATTTTCTTTATTTTTGTTTTTTTTAAACCAATATTATACCCATTCTTTAATTTTAAAATTAAAACATTTTTATCGTGCGATGGCATTAAAACTCCTTCTTTTTCTGATTTATCAGTTAGAAAGACTTTAATCAGATCACCATTCTCCATAATTATTATAGAACTATTTATTTATTAAATGTTTCTAAAAATTCATTTTGATGTGTATCTTTAATTCTAACTTCTAAACAATCAATTAACAAATTTTATAGCATCTACAACAGAAAAATTATTTGAAATTTAAATCCATCCCCTAAATAAATTCTTCTCCATTAAGTGATCAGCAATAACCAACATACCCACCGGCATTTTATTTAAAAAACCAACTGGAACATTTAAATGTGGAAATCCTCCTAAATTTACTCCAGCTAGTAATTTATCAGCCATATAATTATCAACAACAGACATA
>DATDVT010000005.1:0-2139 GCA_035289905.1 Candidatus Nanoarchaeia archaeon | reverse complement strand
GTAGCAGCCATAGCAGATGTAGGATAAACAGTTTTATCTGTGCTAATAAATATAAATTTATTCACATTTTCTTGTTTGGATAATTCTATCAGATTATTAGTTCCGATGATATTTGTTTTCACAGCTTCAATAGGGTCTGTTTCACAAAAAGGTAAATGCTTTAAAGCTGCTGTATGAAAAACTATATCCACTCCTCTGACTGAAGGTTTTAAACTGTCATATTCCCTTACATTACCAACAACATAATCAACATTAGAATAATTTTTTAGTTCATTTTTTAATTTATGATGTCCGAATTCATTTTGATCAAAAACACGGATTTTTTTTACGTCAAAATTTAATAAGTGTTTAACTATCTCTCTACCGATAGAGCCACATCCGCCAGTAACTAAAATGTCTTTATTTTTATAAAAATTATCAATTTCCATAATAAGTTAGATTTAAGAATATTTATAAAATTTTCATTTATAGTCTAGGAAATATATTATACACTCTCCTCTTTATGGATTTAAATAGCACCCCTAAATAAAAAATAGAGAACGAAATCTTTGATTTGAGTATATCTATTTTCCTTATATTTCTTTCTTTAAATATTAGCATTGATTTTTTATGTAATTTGTCTAATCTTAATGTACAATCTCTTAAAGGAACTCTAATTTCCTCATCCTTTGGGGTTATTATTCTTAAATAAACATCTTTATCTTTGTTATTAGTATTTATTTTTAATTTGTTATTAAAAAAATCAAGACTAAAACTCTTCTTCTCCCTTTTTTTCCACCACTTAGCAAATTCTGTTAAGTTAATAATTTTTAGATTAGGTAAACTTTTTATTTTGTTTATAATAAAATTTAAAACTTGGGGATATTTTCCGCACTCAGTAGGATGATCATATAAAACTAAAGACATTTGTTTATTATACTGCATATTTATCAAATAATTAAAATAATTTTTCATCTGTCTTATAGAATAAAGTCTCATCTTCAAAGAACCCATACATATTGGGTAAATTGGAATTTGTATAATTTTAGATTTACTTTTATATAAATAAGGATAAAAAGGTAAATCATCATAACTTAAAGAAAATTCTGAGCTATATAAAAAATTAAGTTTTTCCAGAGATTCACCAAGACTTTTATTCCAATGGCCAAATGGGGCAGCAAAACCAATTGGGGGTTTGTTCAATAATTTCAAGATAAAATTATTAGATTTAAGAATATTATCATAATTTTTTTCAAAAGAATTATAAATTATATGTTCATAAGAATGTGACTGGATATCTTGATTAATTTTATATAAGTATTTTATTCCTTTTTTATAATTCTTATTATTGATTACACTAAGAAACCAAGAAAAACTTATATTATTTCTTTTTATAATAGAAATTATATTATTAATTTCTTTATCATTAAAAATATCTAAATCTAATCTGTAACAAAAGACTGTATGATAATTGTTTGGATAATACCATATATGAATATACGGGATACCCCTTATTAAATGCAGATAATGAAAACAATTGACAATAAGCCTTCTTAAATTCCCTTTAGAAACAAGAGATACTTCCTCTTTTAGTAAAACATTAGGGGAAGAGAAATATAATTTTTTTGATCTCTCATCCAACATTAAATCATTTAAATTAAAAGGTAAGGCAATTACAAAACCATTTCCGAATTTAGAAATATAAATAGCTCTGTATTTTTCATTTATTTTGCCAACATTAGCTTCTTTAATTCGATAACCAAACATTTCTATATTAATAAAATTGAGATTTCTAAATAAATTATTACTTCCTCTTATATTTTTTATATAAATTTTTTTTATTATTTTATTTTTATCTATTTTTTTTAATGATAAAGCATCAGTTAAAACAGCACCGCCATTCATCAAATAATTTCTTACTTTATCTAAGATTAAAGTAGAAAGATTATTAGAATTCAAAATAATCAAAGAATATTTATTTAAATCTCTAAAGTTGACAATTTCCCAAGGTACTTTTTCTTGCTCTAAAATCCTCTCCCAACCATATTCTCTATTCACTAAACCAATTATAAATTTAATCATAAGCTTTATTATTAGCAAAATTTATATAAATATTCTTGAGAGACAATCTTATTAAATTAACCAAAATGCCAAAAAAAA
>DATDVT010000004.1:0-46449 GCA_035289905.1 Candidatus Nanoarchaeia archaeon | reverse complement strand
TCTTAAAAAAGAAACAATATCTCTTCCTGTAGCATTCATTTTCTGCATGAGAAAATAAATAGTTAATTTTTGTTGATTATCATAAGTCTTCTTTGAGAATTTACTAAAATATTTTGGTATTCGGTTAGCAAATTCCATTGCAGAATCAACAAACTTTAAAAAGTCTATATACTCTTCTTTCATAAAGATCACCTTCTTTTAGATTTAATATCTAAAAGAAGGTTTATTTTCTATAAAAATATTAGGATTGCACCAGAGCCGGAATTAGGAACATTTATAAATCTTCGTTTTATTTCGTTTATTTATATGGATAATATTCAATTACCTAAAGAAATGCTAGAAAAATTAGAAAATATGAAAAAAAAAATAGATTCTTTAAGTAAACTTCTACAAAAAGAGATTGGGGATTATCTAGTTGGAATTAGTGTTTTACCACCTTATCAACCAAGAGCAGGTGAGCCTCCATTATCTGAGGAAGAAAAAATAGAGTTACAACAAAAGGTTAATGTTCTAGTGATGATTAATGCCGAAGCACAGAAAGATGGCTTGAAATTAAGAGATGAATTAACTGTTAAGATAAATAATGCTTCTAAAAAAATTGATTCTGAATTAGTTATCAGGGTGATGGATGTTTTAGAATTAAAAGATGCTTGTTATGATGCTAAATATGATTTAATTGAAGATGTTGCTCTAAGTGCTATTTTTTATGATCCAAAAGATTTTTTAGGTGCCTTTAAGATTATGCAAGTACATAAAAGTATGGTTCTTAAAAAATTTGAAAAATATATTGTTGCTTATGTTGCTAGTGGTTCTTTATTTAGGGGAGATGCAACTTCAAATGATATTGATATCTTTATTGTTGTAGACGATACTGATGTAAAAAGGTTGAGTAGGATGGAGTTAAGAGATAGACTATATGCTATAATAAGACAAATGGGCCAAGAGGCAGCGCAGATAACAGGTATTAAAAAAATGTTTCATATACAAACATATATTTTAACTGATTTTTGGGAATCAATTAAAGATGCTTCTCCTGTAATTTATACTTTTTTAAGAGATGGAGTTCCAATTTTTGATAGAGGGATATTTATGCCTTGGAAATTATTATTAAAAAATGGAAGAATTAAACCCTCTCCAGAGGCTATTGATATGCAAATGGAAACTGGAGAAAAAATGATTGAAGCTACTAAGAACAAATTAGTGAATTTAATTAGTTGGGATTTGTATCACGCTATAATGAATCCGGCACAAGCAGCTCTTATGCTATATGGAATTGCACCTCCAACTCATAAAGAAACTGTTATTTTACTTGATGAAATTTTTGTAAAAAAAGAAAAAATATTAGAGAAAAAATATGTTGATATTCTAGCTAAGGCTTTAAAATATTTTAAAGACTATGAACATGGTAAATTAAAAAATACTACTGGGAAAGAGATTGATGATTTTTTAAAAGACGCAGAAGATTATATTAAAAGAATGAAAAAATTATTTGAACAAATTGAGATTAAAAAAGAAAAAGAAGATAGTGAAGAGGTTTATAATGAATGTATTAGATTAAGTAAGGATATCTTAGATTTAAATTGTATACAATATAATGAAAGTAATATGTTTTTTCAATTTAAGAAGTATGTTATTGATAAAGGTTTAATTGCTGAAAAGGATTTTAAGACATTAAAGATTGTTGAATCTGTTTACAGTAATTATCGAAAAAATAAATCTGTTCCTGCTGATTTTGAAAAGATTAAAAAATCAGCTAGAATATTTATTAGATCTGCTTTAGATTATATTCAAAGAAAGAGAAATTATGCTTTAGAAAGGGCTAAAATTAGATTTAAATATGGTGAACAATTTGGAGAGGTTATAATTTTAGAGAATCAAGCGTATATTATTGAAGATATTGATGCTAAAGAAAGAATTATTTCTATTGCTGAAGTAACTAAAGATGGTATAATCAAGAATTTAAAAAAAATTTCATTAGGAGAATTTGAAACAGTAATCTGTAAGGTCAATGTTCCAGAAAAGGTGTTTATAAAAGAGAATACTTTAGCCTCATTAAAAAGCTTATTTGGCCAAGATATTGAAATTTTAATAAATTACTAATAATTACTAAATATATTATCAATTTCTACTAATTTTTTTGCATATTTTCTAGATTTATCAGGTCGTATACTCTCTTTTATAGAAAAATATAGATTTTTTAAAGTTTCATATTCAATTAAAGCTTCTTTATATTCATAGCACTTTAGATGTTTTTTGACTTTTAATATTTCTTGGTCTAGTGTAAATGTTTGTTTATCTACTACATGAAAAATAATAGCTGCTTTTAAAAGTCTGTTTTCTGATTTTATAGGCATATCTTTTAGTATACTTCTTGTTGTTATTGTTAAAATAAATAAAATTGAAAAAAGAATAACCCAAAAATATGGGATTAAAATAAATTTAATTATTTTAAGAAAAATACCTTTTATTCCATCAAGTGTCAAACTTAGAATCACTTCTGGATCTTCAAAAGGGCTGAATTTTAATTTTCCTTTTCCATCTAAATCCATAATCACTCCTTCATCTGTAATCATTCCTGTAATTGACCTTAAATTTTCAGGTTCAATTAAATCGAATGGTAGATCTAATGGAAATTTAGGTAATAAATCTACTAATGGTTCTTCTTCTGGTTCTTCTTCTGGTTCTTCTTCTGGTTCTTCTTCTGGTAGTTGATTTCCTCCACCTATATCATTGTTTGAACCTCCTCCACCATCACTACTTGAACTAATAGAAACCGTAAAGCTTACATTTGTTGAATTTTCATTAGAAAATGTATCATTTGTATAGACAGATACTGTGTAAGTTCCAGTTGTTAAACTACTTAAAGTTGTACTAAAACTACCAGTATTACAAGTTAAGCTTGTATTTGTTTGACCATTATTTATTGTATACCAACAAGAGTCTAAATTAGTGTCTCCTACCTGACCTTCTAAACTAACACTTGAACTAGAATAAGTTGTTGATGTGGGACTAGTTATATTAATTGTAGGAAAAGTAGCATCTATAGTTATCCATCTTGTTTCTGTGAAATTTAAATTATTTGAAGTGTCATTTACTGTTACGTTATAATAATAAACACCATCAAATATATTAGATGACCAATTAAATGATAGATTTACTGTTGAACCTGCTGTTAGTTTACGTGTTGTTTGGTTTAAAATACCTGAATTATTATATAAACCAAATATTATTGAATCTGGATTAACTTCTATTAAAGAAATATTAACAAAAATAGAACTATTATAATTTATTAAAGTATTATTATTTTTTGTAGGATTAATGAATGATGGTATTGGTTTTGCTTCATCTAAATTTCCAAGATAGTTAAATTTTGAATTAGATATTCCCATATATAAATTATCAGTTGAATCATCATAGATTGTAGCTGTAAATGATTCTCCTCTAAAAATCCAAGATGCATCAGCGAACGTATAATTTAATGTTGTGTTTGATGATAAATTATACATAAATAAGGTGTAAATGCTATTACTTGTATCTGTCATACTAAAATAAAGGTTATTTGTATTATTATCATAAGACATGTCTGCAACATTTTTGGTTAAACCAGACATATTATTACCTAATAAATTATATGTTGTATTTGATGTAATATTGTAATAACCAAATTCTGCTTGATTATCAGTACTATCTACTCCACCATAATAAAGCAGGTCTTCATTCTCAGAGAAATACATTGTATCTATTTGTCCATTTAACCAGTTGTTTGCATCTGTACCCTTAAGATTGTAAGTCTGATTATTTGAGAAATTATAATAAGCAAAAAGACTTGATCCACTTCCATCGCTTCCTCCAAAATAAACAATATTCCTATCTACATCATATGCTGCAGCTTTAATGGTAGAACCCATAGCAACTGAAATACCTGTGTTTAAAAGATATACAGTAGTATTATCAGTTAGATTATAATAACCATAAACAGCATTTAATCCCTTTGTACCTACAATAAATACTATATTTGGGCTAGAGCAATAAATTGCATCATGAAGGGTTCCACCATAAAAACTATTTCCATTATCTGAATTTTTTAAATTGAATGTTTTATTTAATGTTTGATCATATAAGGCAGCAAAACTCCCTCCTGTAAGAAGATAAGATTTATTTGAATCGAAATAAGTTACAGCTGTTAAAGAGGTAGTACCTAAGAAATTTTCAAGATCAGTATCAGAAAGATCAGTAAATAAATCTGATGTAATATTATAGAAACCAAATCTGCCTTGATCTGAAACTGCAAAAATTATTTTATTATTATTTGTTACTAGGTCTGTAATTGAACCCCCCGGCCACCTATCTCCATCATTTGTCATTCTATATGATAAATTTGTTGATTCATTATAAAAAAAGAAGTAATCGTTTGCTCCGCCTAGATAAATATTTTTAGAAAAATTATCATAAACTAAAGTATAAGCAGTTCTTATTAATGTTGAAGAAGTATCGTTTAAGGAAGAAGATATATTTGATGTGAGATTATAAGAGCCAAAATAATCTGCTCTAGTTGTTCCGAAATAAAGTAGTCTGTTATCTGAATTAAAAGCAAGGGGTGGATGACCCCTTGTAAGAGCTAACCAACCATCACCTGTGTTATTTAAGGTATAGGTTATATTTGAAGAAATATTATAAAAACCCCAATATTCTTTATTTGAACCATGACCAAGATATATTAAATTAAGGAAAGGATCATGGGCTAAACCCAAATAAGTTCCTATTCCATTCATCCAAGATGCAGTACCAGTAATATTATGAGTTATATTAGTTGTGACATCATAATAATAAAATCTGTCTTTACTACCGGCCATATAAACCCTTTTGTTATTAGAATTATAAACTAAAGCTCTGATTGAACTTGTTGCTCTTGATTCTACGCCTGTATTTGAATAATTTATAGTTACATTATTAGATATATCATAATAAAAATTATTAGCAAATATTTTATTTGAATCATTATCATAAACTAGACTATACGAATTTACAGCACCCATTCCTGTAGAATTATATAGATTATCTACTCTGTCAAGAGTGAGATTATAAACACCAAATTTATCTGCATTCTCTTCTGAGTTTGAAACAAAATAAACACTATCTCCTGCACAAGCCATTGCATCTATATTTATTGAAGATAGCCAATCTTTTGGATCTTTATTCATTAAATTCATAGTAACATTTCTAGTTGTATTATAATATCCAAATCTACCAGATTGTCCTCCAAAAAAAACTAATTTGTGCTGAGGTAGAGAACAAGAAGTAATAGAATTTGTACTGCCCCACCATGCTGTATCATTAATTATTGGTAAACTTATAGTTTTATCATATAATGTAGCACCTGAAACTAAAGAAATAAAACATATAAAAATTATTATATAAATTTCTCTTTTTATCATATGAACTAAAAAACTATTTTTTTTATAAATATTTCTTTATACTTCAAAATCTAACTCTTTTTCTACTTCTTTTTCGTCTATAGTAATTTTTCTTATTAATTTTCCTTTTCTTTTTCCATGTATTCTAGCTAATTCCGCGTTATTTTCATATTCTTTAGGTATAATGATTTCTTCTACAAAAATATCATGTTTTAATTCAATTTCTTTAAATTTATCTGGAAGATCAAATAAAAAGTCTGATTTAACAGCATTAAAATTTGTTGTTTCAAATGTAGCAAAATTTTCTTTATAACTACCTCTTGGATTATATAGTGAAGAATTTGTTTTTAAGTTATATTCCTCAGACTGAATATTTAAAAGAAGGTGTTCATTTTTGAATTCTTCATACAATTCTTTTAATTGATTTGGAAATAGTTCTTTATCAATAGTACCCACATAAAATCCTTTTTTCTTTTCTTTATTTTCAAATAATCCTTCTTTAAAATCTTTTTTAGAAAAGACTTTACCTTTTACTTTTGCATTTGTTTGAATATTTTGAGTAATTATTCTAATCAAATCATTAACACTTTCAAATCCAGATTTAATTTTAATTCTCTTATTTTTTTTTATTTTAATATAAAATCTATTTTTATAAGTACCTTTTCCAAATCTTATGAATTGAAGATGTTCTGTTTCTCCTATTTTTTTTTCAAACAAGTTTTTGATTATAGTCATCTTTAAACTTTTTTTCTCCAAGAAATATCCAATAAATAACTAAACTAGAAATAATTAATAAAAAAATTAAAAGAAAGTTATCCAAAATAACTCAACTCTTTTTTTTCTTTTTTAGATAATGTCTCTTTTTGTACTGGAGCAGGTATTGGTTGATTCTGTACCTTTTCCATATATTTTTTAAGGTTTAATTCGAATTTTTTTGCTGCATCTAATAATGGTTTAAAATCTATATTTAGATTTAAATGCTCATCTAAAACTTCTACTATCCTAGCTGCGGCTTCACTATCTGGTAGCTGTGAATGCGTTTCTGCAAAAAAACAAGTTATTGGTACTTCTTTTGATTTTAATAACATTGCTGCAGTTACCCCCATAATAATTCCCTCACTAAGTGGCATTGCTTTAATTTTAGATTTATTTTTTGTTGTATAACTATAAATATTTAATTTTTCTTCATGACCTGGCATGCCTTCAATAGTAATTACTTCTTTAGCCTTTAATTCTCTTGCTAATTTTAGAATCACATCTGCTAATTCCCATTCTAATCCCCTAATTTCTGTTATCGCTTGAATTAAAACTAAATTATATTTTTTATTAAAATAGATTGTAATTGGATCAATTAATTTAGTCTTGTGTATTGCTGTCAATGGAAATAAACGATCAGAATCAATTTTTCCAATTTGTTCTACATCTAAATGATCTATCAAAAATTTTGTTGCAATAGTACTAACTAAACCAAGACTAGGAAAACCTTGTATTATTATTGCACTTTTTGGTTTTTTTGTTAAAAAATATTTTACTGTCATTTAAAATCCTCCTTTTTTTTTAAAAATAATTTGCTAAAAAAGCCTTTTTTTTCTACTTCTTTTTTTTGAATTTGTTTTGATAAGATTGGCGCCTTTTCAGGTTTTATATCCTGTACTATTATCTTTGGTTTTATTACTGGAATATTTTTTTTTAGAGTTACTTTTGTTGGTAAAGTTAAACCTTCTGCCTCGTTGATTTCTTTTATTAAACTATTTATGTCTTCTTCACCCATCAAATGAGCTTTACAACCATCCTCTATTGTTTCCATAGAAGAAGCTTGACATCCCATACAATGAAGTCCGTATTTAAACATAATATTAATAGAACTAGGATGATTTTTCATTACATCAGTTAATAACATCTCTTTTGTTATTTTTTTCTCAGTTTTTTTTATTGTCCTCTTTTTTACTTTCTTTTTCATTATTCCTCCTCTACAATTACCTCTCCATCAGATAGAGTTGCTTCACAACTTCTACAACCTATACATTTTTCAGGATATTTAACTATAACTTTATTATTTTCTTTAACAAAAACACTGACTGGACAAATATCTAGCAATTGGTCTAAGTCTATTTCATTCTTTACTTTATTTCTATGAATTGTAACTTTATAACTCATCTTTATTATTCCCTTATTTTTATTAATATTTTAGTTTATAAGTTTTACTCTATACGTCAACAAAGCTCTGTTACATTTTTAATATTAAAATATTAAATAAACTAAACCTAAACTGATAAAACAACCTAAAGAAAGAAAAGGCATTGCTGGGTAAAATTTCTTTTTTTCTCCAAAGATAAATAAGCTTAGTAAAGCTATACTTGTCACAATTGATGTTATAATTGCTGAAATCATTCCATAGTTTAAAAGTATAACTCCGGAAAAAAGTAAAGTAAAACCTATATCGCCTCCACCAAGAATAGCTTCTCTTAGTTTCTCTGTTTTCCTCTCTTTGTAGGGAATCATAATTCCGGCAAATATTCTTGACTTATTCTGAAATTTTGCTAGTTTAATCATGTGTTTGCTTTGCCAAACTGAAAACATATCATACAAAGAAATCAATATTAATAAAATACTTATTGAAAGAATATTGAATATTGGAACAAAAAGAGCAGCTAAACCTCCATATAAAAATAACTCAGATAAATTATGAACAATAAAATTTGGTTTAAGTATTCTCCAAGTGGAGATTATTATAGCTAAACTTAGAGCTAAATATTGCCACAAAAATGCTCCAAAACTTAGGGTTAAACTAAACACCATACTTAAAAAAAACCAAAACTTCCATAATCTTATTGTCCTGAATTTAATCATAATCAAGGCTATTATCGAAGAGATTAGAATAGCTATAAATATTGGGATATAGGATGTATTTTTTTCTTTAACTTGGATATTCTGAACTTCAAATGGTAGGTTTTTAGTTGTATAATGCTGAACTACAATTAAACCAATAAAATGTGCACCTAAGAATAATAGAATTAAAAGTAACATTACTTTAATGTTGTGTTTCATATTTTAATTGTTAAATTAAGGATTATAAATATTTAGTTTAACTTTATAATAATAACTGTTGAAATAGATATAAATCTTTAAATATTTTAAAAATAGAGTAAACTTATGGAAGAAAAAGAGGTTATGTGGAAGTGTATACGCTGTGAAAATATTGAATATGGATATGAAAAACCAGAGTTTTGTTCTAACTGTAGGGCTCATACATCTGATATCGTTAGATTAGAAGATTCAGAGATAGAGGATGAAGATTAGCTTTCTTTAAAGGTACAAAACTTTTTTCTTGACCAATAAAAGTAGCACTTATCTTTAAATATTTTCCATTTATTGCAGTTTCTACACCCATTACTTGCCATAAATAAAGGAATTATATGATATATTTTAGGTTTAGTTACCACTAAAAGATAGCGAAAACTTTATAAATTAATACTATCTTTAAAATTGATGATAAAAAAGTGGTTTTATTAAAATGATAATATCTGAAACAGTAATCAAGAGAATAAGAAGTGCCTTTGATATTAATATCTATGAGGTAAAGGTGTGGGTAGCTTTACTATCTAAAGGCGTGGCTACAGCAGGTGAATTGTCTGAATTATCAAATGTCCCTAGATCTAGAAGTTATGATGTTCTTGAATCTTTAGAGAAGAGGGGATTTGTTATTATGAAACTTGGTAGACCTGTTAGATATTTAGCAGTTAAACCCTCTGAGATCCTTGAAAGGGTTAAAAAAGATATAAAGAACAAAGCAGATGAAGAGGTAAAATCTTTGGTCGAGGTAGAGCATTCTGATGCTTTTAAAGAACTTGTTTTATTGTTTAGTAATGGTATAAAAAATATAGATCCTGCTCAAATAAGTGGTATTTTAAGGGGTAGAAATAATATTTATCTTAATGTATCTAATTTAATTTCTAAGGCAAAAAAAGAGATTATTATTGCAACTACTGCAACAGGTCTAGAAAGAAAGAGTGAAAGACTATTAGCTGTTTTAAAGAATGCAAAAATAAGGGGTATTAAAATTAAATTTGCTGCACCCTTTAATGAAGAAATTTTTAAAAAGTTAAGTAGTATTGCTGAAATTAAAGATATTAATCTAAATACAAGATTTGTATTAGTTGATAGTAAAGATTTGATATTTTTAACAACTAGTGAAGAAGAAGTACATGAAAAGTTAGAGTTGGCTCTATGGGTGAATTCTGAATTCTTTGTTGGTTCATTTAAACGATTATTTGATAATTCTTGGGGAACAAAATGATAAGAAATGGACTATATGCAATGTGTTTAGGTGTTCTTCTTAGTTGTTGTTCTAATGATTCACTTTCAACAAGGGTTTTTTCTAAAGTTGGAACAGATAGAGGTGAAATTAGAATGAATTATGTGGATAATAATTGTATGGTTCATTATGAATCTGGACCGATGATTGTAGGTCTAGGGATCAGAAACATACCAAAATCTCTTTGTGATGTATTTTATAATGCAATAAAAAGAGATATAGAAAAGGGAGAAATTCCAAGTTTTAATCCTATGCTTGAAAAGAAAAATAGTTTGTACTAAAAAAATTAAAATATTTAAATATATAGTATTGTCTATAATATCTGATGAAAATTTACAAAAGTTTTAAAAACAAACTTTAATTCTAATTGTTAATGCAAGATTTAGTTAAGAAATTACACCCATTAGAAAGAAAGGTTTTACCTAAGATATTAAATTGTATCTCTTTAAACGAATTAAAAAATTTAGTTGATTTGCAAGAAATTGAGATCATGAGGGCATTACAATGGTTGAAAAATAAGGATTTGATTTATATAAATAGTGAAGAAGATGAAATTATTGATTTGGATTTAAACGGACAAAAATATTTAAAAGAAGGTTTGCCAGAACAAAAATTTATAGAAGCTATTGGGAATAAAGTCTTAGATCTAAAACAAATAGCAAATGATAGTGGTTTGAGTAATGAAGAAATAAATGCTTGTATTGGAATTTTAAAAAATAAGAAGGCTATAGAAATAACAAAAGATAAAAAATATTTATTAACTAATTATGGTAAAACTTTAATTGGGAAGAAATCTATAGAACAAGAATTATTAGAAAAATTACCATTAAATATTAATTTATTAAATAAATTAGCTTTTGATAATTTAAAAAAAAGAAAGAATATGATTAAAATTGAAAAACAAAAAGAGATTTATGCAAAAATTACTGACAAAGGAAAGAGATTACAAGAATTTAATTTAGATGAAGAATTTCTAGAGAATGTTACTCCTGAATTGTTGAAAACTGGTGATTGGAAGAGAAAAGAATTTAGATATTATGATTTACAGGCTGAGGTTCCTAGGATTAATAGAGGAAAGAAACATTTTGTAAACGAAGCTATTGATTATGCGAGGAGAATATGGTTAGATATGGGTTTTAAAGAAATGTCTGGGACAATAATAAATACCTCATTCTGGACTTTTGATGCTTTATTTGTTCCACAGGATCATCCAGCAAGAGAGATGCAGGATACCTTTTTTATAAAAGATCCAAAACTGGGAAAAATTAATAATAAAGAATTGGCAAAAAGAATAAAAGAAACACATGAAACTGGATGGACAACAAATTCTAAGGGGTGGCAGTATAAATGGGATGAGAATATTGCTAAAACATTAGTACCTAGAACACATACTACAGTATTATCTTCGCAAACCTTGGCTAAATTAAAAAAAGAAGATCTGCCTGCAAAATTTTTTGCTATAGGCAGATGCTATAGAAATGAAGCACTTGATTGGTCACATTTATTTGAATTTAATCAAACAGAAGGGATAGTTATAGATCCAAACGCTAATTTAACTAATTTAATGGGCTATTTGAGAGAATTTACAAAGAAAATGGGATATCCTACGGTTAGATTTAGACCTGCTTATTTTCCTTACACATTTTGTAGTTTAGAAGGAGACGTTTATGATCCTATTCACAATAAATGGATTGAGTTTATTGCAGCAGGAATATTCAGACCTGAAGTTGTGAAACCCCTTCTTGGATTTGAGTGCCCAGTTCTAGCATGGGGTCCAGGTTTAGATAGGATGATTAAAGCAAGCTATGGATTAAAAGATATTAGGGAATTATACAAGAATGACTTAAAGCAATTAAGAGAAATCAAGGCTTGGATGAAGGTTTAGTTGCCAAATTGACAAAAGTTTATAAATGAAAAAAATTACAGAAGAAACATTTATAAGATTGCTAATTTACAAATTTAAATATGCCAACACTAAGATTAAACAGAAAAGAATTTGAAAATTTAGTTGGAAAAAGATTGTCTGAAGAAAAATTAAAAGATAGAATTTCAATGCTTGGAACAGATTTAGAAGAAGTTAATGATAAAGAGATTATTGTAGAAGTTTTTCCAGATAGACCTGATATGTTATCTGAACAGGGGTTCGCTAGAGCATTTTCTGCATTTATTGATGTAAAACCTGGATTAAGAAAATATAAAGTAAAAAATTCTGGGGAAAAGATTATAATTAAAGATTCTGTAAAAGAAATTAGACCATATACAGTTTGTGCTATTATAAAAAATTTAAAATTTAATGATGAAAAAATAAAAGAAATTATTCAGATTCAAGAAAAACTGCATGTAACCTTTGGAAGAAAGAGGAAAAAATTAGCTATAGGAATTTATCCTTGTGAAAAAATTAAATTTCCAGTTACTTACTTTGCTGAAAATCCAGAAAAAGTAAAGTTTAGACCATTAGAATATAAAAATGAACTCAATGGTTTACAGATATTAAAACTACACCCTGTGGGAAAAGAATATGCTCATCTGTTAGAGGGATGTAAACAATTTCCTTTTTTTAAAGATGCAAATAACAATATTTTATCAATGCCTCCAATTATCAATTCTTATGATACTGGAAGAATAACTGAAGAAACTAAGGAGATATTTATCGAATGTTCAGGATTTGAATGGCATAATTTAAATTTTTGTTTAAATATAATTGTGACTGCATTGGCTGATATGGGCGGAGAAATTTATTCTTTAGAATTAGATTATAAAAATAAAAAAGAAATCACTCCAGATTTAAATCCTAAAGAATGGAATTTAAACATAGGAAATGTTAATAGACTATTAGGCTTAGACTTGAAAAAAAATAAAATTAAAGAATTATTAGAATTTATGGGTTATGACTATAAAAATAATAAAGTTTTAGTACCTGCATATAGGTCAGATGTGATCCATGAAGTGGATATTATAGAAGATATCGCTATTGCATATGGCTTTGAGAATTTTAAAGAAGAAATTCCAAAGGTGGCTACAATAGCTGAAGAAAATCCTTTACAAATATTAAAACGAAAAATTTCTGATATACTAATAGGCCATAAATTAATAGAAACAAATTCGTATAATTTAGCAGATAAGGAAGATATGATTACAAGAATGAATAATAAAATCAGCTGTATAGAGTTAACAAATCCTGTAAATCAAGATTATAATGTTATGAGGCCATGGGTTTTGCCATCTTTAATTAAAATTTTATCAGAAAACAAACATAATGAATATCCCCAAAATCTTTTTGAAATGGGTGATATTTTTAAAAAAACAGAAAACGGTACACAGATAAAAGAAGCAATAAGACTTGCGATAGTTTTGTGTCATGAAAAAACAAATTTTACTGAAATAAAACAAATTCTAGATTCTTTGATGAATGCTTTAGACCTAAGTTATACAATCGAAGAGACAAAACATAATTCTTTCATTGAGGGAAGGGTAGGTAGAATTTCTGTGAAGAAAAAAGAGATTGCGTATATAGGCGAGATTCATCCACAGGTTTTGGTTAATTTTGGTTTGAATTATCCTGTTGCTGCTTTAGAATTAAATTTAACTGATTTATTGAATTTTTGTCTAGAAAGTGAACCAAAACCTTTAAAATAAAAGATCTCTTATAAAAAAGAATAATAATTATTAAAAAATAGGAGGTAAAAATGAAGAAGTTTAAAAATAAGATTGGTATTTGGTCGTTTATTGGGGGTTTAGTGATTGCAGTGATTATATCTTTAATTGGTGCTGCCAATGCTCCTGCATGGGCATTTTTGTTAGTTGCATTGTTAGGGATAATAGTTGGTTTGTTAAATATAACAGATGAAGAGTCAAGGGGTTATCTAATTGCATCAATAGCATTTTTAATGAGTTTCCAAACCTTAGCATCTGTAATATCAGCATTAGCTTTTAACTGGCTAGGAATTTCAACATTCTTTGAATTAATGAGTGTGTTTGTTGCACCTGGTGCTGCAATAGTTGCTGTAAAAGCATTATTTGCTATAGCAAGAGATTAAATTTCTTTTTCTTTTATTTTTGGTTTAATATTGTTTTCTAAAATATAAGCTTCAATAATATCTCTTATTTCTTCATATACCAGATCTAAACTTTTACAAGCATCAATCAGATAATAAGGAGTATCTTTTAATTCTGGAATTTTACTATCTTTAAGTTCATCAATAAATCTTAGATAATTAACCCTTAGTGGTTGCATAAATTCTAAGTATTCATATTTACTTTTTCTTTTACTCCGGCTTAATGCAACTTCAGCCTCGCAATCCAAAAAAAAGATCATATCTGGTTTTTCTAATTCAGAATATCTTGTTAAAGTTCTTATAAGTCTACTTGGAACTCCTTTAACTTCTGCATAAGGTATTTGATCTCCCCAAAATCTTTTCGAAATCAAAATATCATATTTAGCTCTCCATTTCTTTATCATTCCACTTTCTAATCTATGTGATGCAGCAAAGATTAATTCATCTGTATATGGGTCGCCATGGCTTTTTCCTTCACCAGAAAGGGTAATCATTTCTGTAACCCAATTATGAAAAGGCACTTTAAAATTTATTATTGTATACCCTTTTTCACCAAAATAGATTTCGAGCTTTTCCTTTAAAGAAGTTTTGCCGGTGCCATTAATCCCTGAGATGACTACCCACATATAAAAATATAAAAGAATAAATATTAATAAGGATTATACTTCTCTAGCATATAAATTAAAATTCCCATTTTTCTGCATAACGTCCTATAATTGGAATTGGTTCTTTTTTTTCTTTTAATGTATTATATATACCAAATATCCAAAGGATTATACAAAATAATCCACCTAATGGTCCTAAGATAAACCAACCTAAGACAGGAATATATGCTGAACCCCATACAATAGTTATTGCAATAAATAACATTAACCCTTGTTTTGCATGATAATGTGCAAAGACGTCTTTCTTTTTTATTAATAAAGGTATTAAAAATAAAACCCATAAATAACTAATAAGTGCAAAAACTTTACTATCTATAGATATTTTAACCATAAAATCACCATATATTATAATTATCGTATATATTTAAAGTTATTTTTTACTTATTTTAATTTCACCAAAATGTTCTTCTTGATTTAAAGTTATTCTTTTTAATGTATCTAAATGAAGTAATGGTATAAATGTATTTATTATCTCTTCTTTTTCTGGTTTTTCTGTAAGTAAATTTTTAAAGGTAATTACATCAACTTGTTTTAAACAGATCTCTATTTTATCAAAAATATCTTCAATTAATTTATTAATATCTATCTTTTTTTCTGGGATTACCAGATCAGTAGGAATTCTTTCTAATTCTTCTCTTTTGATTAAACGTCTTGTATTAACCTCTAATGCCTTTTCTAAAGCTTCTATTAGGTCAGTAATACAAACTCGTTTTTTCCTTGCTTGCGGGGTTTTAATTGTTAGTTTTGGATTTCCTTCAAAGTTAAGTTTTTTTTGATCATTTAAAATATAATCATCCATATAATCTAAATCATCTGGAGGAAACATTATTTGGTTTAAAGAAGCGAATCCTTCTGTTAGTAATTTTTCACTTTTTAGTTTTAATAAAATAGCAGAGGCTAAAATCATTTTACCTGAAATGAAGAAATTCATTTCTTGCATTTTTTTAATTTCTTTTAGATATTCTTGAGCTAGCCAACTAATATCCACATCCCATGGATCTATTTCCCCTTTTTTTATTAGATCTTGGATTAAGGCTTGCCAGGTAACATCATCTTTTTGGATTAAGATGTCGTATAGTTTTTGCTGGGTTTCCATTACTTTAAAATATATATAAAGATTTATAAAATTAACTTTAGAATTCACCTAGATTCATTTGTTTCTTTTTTTGTGAAACTTCTTTATATGGTGCCCAAGTTTTTCTAAAGATTTCTGGATGTTTATCCCACTTGTCTTTTAAGAATTCTTTGGTAATAGGATCGGAAGGATAACCACTACTGAATTGGCCATAAGTTTCTTTTAGTTTTTCTATTTCTCTATCTCTTGTAACTTTTGCTAGAATTGAGGCTGCTGAACAAATTACGAAATTTTCATCTGCTTTATTTTCACATATTAATTTAACATTATCCTTTAAATATGCACTTAAATGCTCGGAATAAGCTCGAGTATTATTTGAAGGACAATCCACAATAGCAACATCTGGCTTTAGATAATTAATAACCATAGCAAATTTTATGCTTTCCAACCAGTTTAGATTAGTTTTAGGAGATAATATTGCTTGATCTATCTCTTCAGCAGGAATAATAATAATTTTATAATTTTTTACTAATTTTATTATTTTATCAAAAAGATATTCTCTTCTTTTTGAAGTTAATTGTTTAGAGTCTTTTATTCCTAAAGCACTAAGTGAAGGGAGTCTTTCTTCTTCTATTACTACTCCTGCTATTACCATTGGACCGATGACAGGACCTCTTGGCAAGTTTAATTAAAACTTTCTACCAGCGTCATCAGTACCACATACTAAAGTCATAGAATTATAAAATTTGATTAACTATTAAAACTTTTGATAAAGCTTTAAATAACTTTTTGTAATGTTACTATTATGGACTATTTAGATAGATTAATTAAAGGTGAAATAAAACCCTATCAATTAGAATCTTTGTTTTTAGCTGAAAGAAATGTAAGTAGGAATGAATGGATTGAAATAGAAAAAAGAGCCCAGTTCCTAAGAAGAAGATATTATGAATTTTTAGTTAAAAGAACAGAAAATTTACCAAAAATATGGGATTTAGAGGATAAGTTAATTGCTCCTTTTTCTTCTCCAGATTGTAAACCTATAGGAAAACCACAGATAGAAAATTGTCTTATTGGATCTTATGGTTTTGTAGGGCCTGTTATAATTAATGGTTGTTTTGCTAGAGGAGAATATTATCCTGTTCTTTCTACATCTGAAACTCAATTAATTAGAGCAGTTAATGCTGGTGCATCTCATGCTAAAAAATTTGGTGGAGTGGATACTATAGTAGAAGATTATGGAATGACTAGAGCTCCTTTATTTAAAGCAATTTCTATTGAAGATGCTACAAATTTTATTGGGTTTGTTAAAATAAATATGCATACGATGAAAAAGATTATAAAACATACAATGAATCATTGCCGTTTGATGGATATTATGCCTTTTGTAAGTGAAAGGGATATTCATTTAAGGATGAGATTTAATACAGGTGAATCAATGGGTATGAATAAAGCAACTTTTGCTGCTCATAAATTATCCAAATGGTTAGTTAGCCAGTATGGTTCTAATGTAAGTTACAAATCTGTTTCAGGGAATATGTGTACTGATAAAAAACAAACTTTAATTAATGTAATTTTAGGAAGAGGAAAAAGAGTATTAACTTTTCTTAGTATTCCTATTGATTATTTAGATTCATATCTTGCGAGAGATGAAAAAACAGTAAATGATTTTATAGATATTGTTGATTCAAAGAATATGGGCTCTGATAGGGCTGGGGGTATGATTGGTTCCCATAACACTCATGTTGCAAATGTTATAGGAGGTATGTTTCCTGCGTATAGGCAAGATAATGGACATATTGTTACTAGTTCTATGGCTGATAAGGATGTAGAAACAAATGGAAGATCTTTGATTTATTCACTAGATATGTATTGTTTAGAGGTTGGTACTGTGGGTGGAGGTATAGAATATGAACCTGCAAATACTTTATTACAAGCTTTAGGTTGTAGGGATCTTAAAACTGCTAAACCATATAGATATTCTGCTCGTAAATTTGCTGAGATTATAGGAGCGACAGCTCTTTGTGCTGAACTAGGAACAGATTTGGCTTTAACTAGAGGAGTATTAGCAGACTATCATGAGGAAGCAACTAGAAGATAAAATTAGCGGGAGAAGGATTTGAACCTTCGACCTTTACCCATATTTTAAATTAAATATTCCGGGTATCCGAAGGCACAGTGCAGTACCCTTATGAGCCATCCGCGATATCCCTTTAAAAGAGATAACCTCGACGGGCATACAGGAAATTTCTAACGAATCAGAAATTTTCTCCTAACTGCCCTATCCCGCTAAGTTATCAATAATAGAAGTAATATTTAAAGATATTTCTTATTATACAACTACTAAAAAGTAGATACAATCAAAAGATTTAAATAGAAGCAATATTTTGAAAATATATAATCAAAAAAAAGAATTAAAAGAATGATGATCCAATACAAGCAATTAAAAGAGTTAGAAAAAGAATTACTTAAAGGAATTTCTTTAAATAAATCCAATAAAGAGTTTAATACTATTACTGGAGTTTATATATTAAATACTAGTAAAAAAATGATTTGTGCTGCTGTTACTTTAAATAAAGATTCTCAGCAAATTTTAGAGAAAAAGTATAATACTGTCGAAGAAGAGTTACCTTATAATATTGATTTTATTCCGTTTAGAGAAGGTCCAGTTGTTGTTGACATTTTAAAGGGTTTAAAGATTGAACCTGAATTAATAATGATTTTGGGTGATGGTGCAATACATAAAAACAAATTAGGTTTAGCATCTTATGTTGGAATAATTTTAAATAAACCTTCTATAGGGGTATCTAAACGATTATTAAATGGGGTATTAAAAGAAGATAATATATATTTTAAAGAAGAAATAAGAGGTTTAGCTATGAAGTCGAAAGATTTTGCAAATCCAGTCTATGTATCACCTGGTTATGGTTTAGATATAGAAGAAGCTATAAATATAACTCAGAAGTTTTGTTTAGGAAATAAGCTACCTTTGCCTTTGCATATTGCACATAAAAAGGTTCTTAAAATAAAAAAAGAACTAGAAAAAGAATAAATTTAAAAGTAGATAATAAAGAAATAAAGGTATGAAGAATTTTGTTAATTTAACACCACAAGGGTATAGAAGGATAAAGATAGGAAGAAATTTAAGTACATCTAATATAGAAATTAAAGATTTAACTAAGGCTTGGTTTTTTGTTTCTTTAGCTTTTGCAATAGTTTTGGGTGGGTTTAGTTTTGCAATTTTTAAGTCATTGATAATAACAGCTATAGTTGTTGGTACTGGTTTTTTATTGCATGAGTTAGCACATAAAATTATTGCTCAAAGATACAAAATGTTTGCAGAATTTAGGGCATTTAATGAAATGTTATTTTTGGCTTTAATCATGTCTGTATTTGGTTTTGTTATTGCTGCACCAGGAGCAGTAATGATTACTGGCCATAAGATAAGTTTAAGTAAAAATGGGAAGATTTCAGTAGTTGGACCCTTAACAAATTTAGTTTTATGTATTTTATTTGGTTTAGTTTATTTTATGTCTAGTAATTTTATTCAGCTAGTTGCTGCTTATGGGGCTAAAATTAATATTATGTTAGCAATGTTTAATATGATTCCTTTCTCACTTTTTGATGGTGCAAAAATCTTTAAGTGGAGTAAAATTATATGGATTAGTGTGCTTGTATTGAGTATTGGGTTATTTATATTGAGTTTTAAATATATAATAATATAGGAGGATAAAATGGTAGTTAATAGGGAACAAAGAGTTGGTGTTTTTGTTGATGTACAGAATTTGTATTATTCTGCAAGACATTTATATAATTCTAAAGTAGACTTTAAAGAGGTTTTAGATGTGGCTGTAAGGGGTAGAAGATTAGTTCGGGCTTTAGCTTATACTATTATTGCAGATATGAAAGATGAAGATACGTTCTTTAAGGCATTATCTACAATTGGTTTTGAACTCAGAGCAAAAGATTTACAGGTCTTTCATACAGGGGGAAAAAAGGGAGATTGGGATGTGGGTATTGCTATAAACGCTATAGAAATTGCTCCTAGAGTAGACGTAGTTATATTAGTTTCTGGTGACGGAGATTTTGTGCCTTTAGTTGAACATTTGAAAAGAGTATTTGGATGTAAAGTAGAGGCTATGAGTTTTGGTAGAAGTTCATCTTCTCTTTTAAAAAATGCTGTGGATGAATTTATTGATCTAGATAAATCTCCAAGGTTTTTAATTAACCCTCAAAAATTTGGTTATAAACCAAATAGACCATTAGTTCATGAAAGTTATAAAAAAGGAATATTACAAAAAATTTTACAACCTAAAAAACCAGAGATTAAATTAAATTCAATCCAACAGGCAATGTTAGAAGAACAAAAACTAGAAGAGATACAACCAAGGATTTCAGTAGAAGAAAAAGATATAGTATTACCTAAAGAAGAAAAGAAACAAATTATTAAGAAAGTACTAAAGAAGATTAGTAAAAAAACACTAAAGAAGATTGTCAAAAAGACAAAAAAGATTTAATTTTTTATTTTTTTAAAAATTGAATATGAAGCAATAGCTCCTTGGCCAACTACAACAGATAATTGTTTAATGATGGTCTTATTACATGAGTCACCGATACAATAAACTCCTTTTATATTTGTAGAAAAAAGATCATCAACTATAACTAAGTTATTTTCGTCCAGATTGATCCTTAAATCTTTAATTAATTTTATTGAAGATATTGTTTCTTCTAAAAAAACACCATCTACTTTAACTTCTTTATTATCTTCTAAAATAATTCCATTTACAAATTTATCTCCTTTTATTTCTTTTATATTTTTTACAGAATAAACATTTGATGCGTATTTTTTAAGTAAGTCTATATTTTCTTCTCCAATTATCGCAACATTTAAGTTTTGATATAAAGGTGCATCACAAGAAACACAATAGCTTACTCCTTTTCCTAAAAATTTTTCTTCTCCAATTATTTTTTCTTTTTTATTTATTCCTAAAGCTAAGATTACATTTTTCGCTTCTATTGAATTATCTTTATAATAAATTTTAAAATAATCCTTTATTTCTTCTATTTTTATAACTTTTTCTTCTATAATTTTTATTTTAAAATGATCTATTTGTTCTCTAAAGTGTTCTACTAAATCTATTCCTTTTATTGGCTTTACACCCAAATAATTTTCGATTAAAGGTGCTTTATTTATTGCACCTCCAAATTCTTTACCTATTATACTAAAATTAAGTTTATAACGTGCTGCATAAATAGCTGCACTTAATCCAGCTGGTCCTGTTCCTATAATTATTAAATCTTTCATAAATTATACATATTTTTAATTATTAATAAACTTTGTTTTAAAAGATAAATTGTATTGTATAAATTGTATAATATAAACATTTATATTAATAAATAAAAATTGACTATTATGGAAGTAGAAAATTTAGCAAAAGGGGTTGTAGGTTTAATCTTAATCTTAGGAAGTATCTGGATAATTGCTCTATGGTGGTCTGCATTTTTAACTATTGTAAAGGGTTTTTTACCTGTTTTTTTAATATTAGCTGGCTTAATTTTTATATTATTAGCCTTTGAGAAGTAAACTTTTATAAAACCAACTTTATTTAAAAAGATATGATTTTTACTATAATAGAAATATTTTATATTTTAATTACTGTTTTAGTAATTGGGTATATCTTTAGTGGTTATATAAAATTACCTCCAAAAAAAGATGATTTTATTCCTATATATAACTCTTGGTTTGACTGGAAACTTTTTAAATTTTCTATTTTAGTTGCTGCACCAGCTATAATTTTACATGAAATGGGACACAAGTTTATAGCTATTTTAATGGGTTTAGAGGCTCATTATGAAATTTGGGGTATGGGTTTAATAATTGGACTTGTTTTAAAGATTTTTAATTCTGGATTTATGCTATTAGCACCAGGATATGTAACTTTTACAAATGCAACTAAAATACAGATAATTTTAACTGGAGCTGCTGGTCCTTTTATTAATTTAATTTTATGGATAGGTGCTTTTATTACTTTAAAATATAAGAAAAATTTAACTAGATTAAGTTCTTTATTTTTAGTATATACCTCTCAAATAAATAAATGGTTATTTATCTTTAATATGCTTCCAATTCCCCCTCTAGATGGTTCTAAAATAATTCTTCCTTTACTTGGAATAAATCTTTAAGAATTTTATTTCTTTTTTATTTTTGTTTTCTTTTTTATTATTTTTGTTTTCTTTTTTATTATTTTTTTTGGTGGTTCTAGTGGCACTTTTTGTACTTCTTTACTTTCCAATAAAATTTCTATCTCTTTTTTTTCTTCTAGAAGTTTTTGCATTCTTTTAAAATTATCCTCTGGATTTGTTAAGTCTCCACATTCAGGACAAATAAACTCATAGTCCATTGCAGTTTCAATAGGCATACGCATACATTTGTTAATACAAGAATAATAATCAAAATTTTTTTCTTTTTCTATTTGTTCTTCAATTAATTTTAATCTTTCTTGTTTTTTCTTTACTAAAAGTTCTACTAATTGCTCTTTTCTAAAAGTCCAGAAATATATATACCATCCCTTCTTTCTATCTTTTTTTCTTGTAAATTTAACTAAATTAAATGCGTCGAATTTGTATAAAATATTTCTTATTTGATTGATTGTTAGTTTTAATTTTTCTCCTAATAAAAATTCACTGACATTTTCTTTATTCTCTAGTTGTTTGTAAACTAATAATGCTTCTTTACTTCCAATTTCAAAAATAAGATCTTCAATATATTTAGATATAACTTTCATATTTTATAGTAATTTTTGTTGAAAGTTTAACTTAAAAAGGTTTACCTTTTTAAGTTAAAACTAAGAAGTAGTAAGAAACCTTTTTAAAATCAAAATATGAATGTAAATAGGTATTATAAAAGGAGGATGATTTAGAATGGGTTTGTTTGGTAGTAAGAAAAAAGAGGATTTGAAGGGATCACCTCCTCCTATGAATATTAGATTAGTACAGCCTCAATTAAAATCACCTGCTTTTCCTGAAGTACCCATACAAAAGGTACCTGTTTACGAACCTATATTAAAGGATATAAAAAAAGAAGTACAAGCACAACCAATAGATAAACCTATACTTTCTGATATGGATATAGATGATTCTTTGGATATCCCAATGAGAACACCCAAAACAACACAACCAAGGGTTATTCCAAGATTTCAAGATAATTTCAAATCTGATTTTTCCGAAGAATTTGTTCCTACAACCCAAATGAGTGTAAACCAACAGGCATCTATAACTGAAAAACCTTTGTTTATTAAAATTGAAAATTATAAAACTGCTGTTGAAGAAATTCATAGTTTAAAAGAAAAGATTCATGCTGTAGAGATTGTATTAAATTCTTTAGATGATTTAAGAAGAAAGGAAGATAAAGAGATACAAAACTGGAAGAGTGAATTAAATAGATTAAAAAGCAAATTGTTAGTTATTGATAAAAATCTTTTTGGTGGGTGAGTCTTTGAAAAAGAAGAAAAAAGAGATCAAGAAAAATGTTTCTGGTGTTCATGTAATGTTAGAGAACCCTAAGTTTGCTCGTAAACAAATACTTAGTTATGCTATTGATGTTTTGCAAGTGATTCAAAGATATGAAACATTGAAGAATATAAAGAAAGAAAAAGATAATGTGTATAATAAATTGAGAGATATGTTTTATGACTTAAAAGATATTGAGAGTAAATTAGTTAGATCTCATGTTTTTCCAAGTTTAGAGAGCTTAGGTTTGATAGAACATAAGGTAGAAGAACAAAGAGAAATTAAACCCCCCTCTGTTGTCGATTTTAAAGAGAGTAAAGAAATAAATGAAAATTTAACTTATGATAGTGAGATTGAAAGATTAAAATCAGAACTAAAAGATATTGACGAAAAGTTAAAGCATTTATAAAATGGTTTTTGACAATATAATCATTGAACTTTTAACAAAATATCAATTACTTCTTGTTTTTCTTGGATCTTTTTTTTTTGGTGAGAGTGTTATTATATCTTCTGGTTTTTTAGCTGCGCAAGGTATTTTAGAGATACCATATGTTTTTGTATTTTCATTTTTAGGTACTGTAATTTCTGATTCTTTTTGGTTTTATTTTGGCAAATTTATTTTTTTAAGGAAAAAACAATTAATAGACCATCAAAAATATAATAAACTAGTTAAAAAAATTGATAAGATAACTAAGCATAAATATTTTTGGGCTTTATTATTTATAAAATTTTTATATGGTACTCGGATTTTAACTATTGTTTATTTATCAATTAGAAGATTAAACTTTTGGATATTTACTTTATTTAACAGTTTAGGGACACTTTTATGGTTAACTGTAATATTAACTATTGGTTGGTTAGCTGGAAAGGGATTTAGTAATGTAATTCTAGTATTTAATGAAGTAAAATATTTATTAATTAGTTTAGTCTTTTTATTAATATTGTATAGGGTTGTCTCACAATGGATTACGCAAAAAATAACAAGAATATAACTGCAATAGTTCCAGCTTATAATGAAGCAGAACGAATTAGTAAAGTTTTAGAGGTTTTAACGACTTATAAACAATTTAAAGAAATAATTGTAGTTGATGATGGATCTACAGATAATACTGAAGAGATTGTTAAAAAATTTAATGTAAGATATATTCGAAATGAATCCAATAAAGGAAAGGGAGCTTCAATGGATATTGGTGTTAAACATGCTGGAGGGGAAATTATTTTTTTCTGTGATGCAGATGTTTTAGGTTTAAATCATAAAATTCTTGAAGAAACTATTAAGCCTGTGTTTGAAAATAAAGTGGAGATGTTTATAGCAATGCGCAATCGTAAATTATATTTTTTAAGTTTTATATTAGTTTTCGTTCCTTTACTTGGGGGAGAAAGAGCATTAACTAAAAGGTTATGGATCAATTTACCAGATAAATATAAAGATCGTTTTAAAATTGAAACTGCACTTAATTTTTATGCTAAATATTATTATAAAGGATTGGACTATAAAGTTTTTTCTGGTTTAACTCAAATTATAAAAGAGAAAAAATATGGATTAAAGAGGGGGATTAAACAAAGATTCGGTATGTATAAAGATGTTCTTAAAGCTGCTTTTGAATTACAAACCTTAGATTTACCTAAAAACCATAAACATTTAAGGATTGCAGTTTTGAAATTAATAACTAGTATATTTAGCTTAATAATCGGGTGGTCAATACTACTTGTAATTTATTTTGGACCAGTCAAGTTTTTGTTTAGACTATTTAATAATCATTTAATGAAAAACCCTGACTCTCCAATAATTTTATTTTTATTGAATAATATAGGAAAGGTTAGTACAAATTTTTTAATATACCTAGGAATATTTATTATAATTTTAAATATTATTTTTATTATATTGAATATAAGACAAATAATAAAACTAGCTTATAGAAATTAAAAATTCTTGTAGAATAATTATTTTACGTGAACATATTTATAAACTTTTTTTATAAAGGACTTATAAAATTACATCTAAACAAAAATTAACGATTGAGAAATAAAACAAACATTTTATCTATGAACAAAAAATCTCAAATTAACTAGAAATTTTATCTGCTTGAGTCTGCTTGTCTCTCTAATTCTAGTTTCTTAGAAATTGCCTGGCTACCTTGGTCTGTTTTGTATGCTTTAATTATTTCATTAGCAAGACATCTCTCAATTTTAATTTTTTTATTATGAGATGAATTAAAAGAACCTTGAATCATTTGTCTTAGAGCAATATCAATTCTTCTTTGCGGACTACACTCCACTGCTTGAGGATAACGTGCACCTCCATATTCAATTGTAGTTATTTCTTCTCTAGGTGCTGCATTTTCTACAGCTTTAACAAATACTTCAATAGGATTTTTATTTAATTCTCTTTCTATTAATTCAAAACATTTTATCACTTTAAGATAAATTGTGGAATATTTACCTGTACAATGACCAGAACTAAATTTATGTCTCCTCCCCTTATGACCTGGAACCATCATTTTATTAATTAATCTTTCAACAATATGATATTTACTTTTCCAAAACCTATTTGATGCATTTTTTCCACTACTCTTTGGAACATATCGCGCATCTAGTGTTATATAGTCCCTTAAACCAGGATCTTCTACTTTAATATCTACAGTATCCCACTTTCCAAATAATTTTATCTCACTCATCTTCTACCTTTCTCTATTTTACCTTTTAATAAAGCATCTAAACTTTGATCATTAACTTTTATGATTTGCCACCTTACACATGGAATATCTCCCTTAGCTCTACCCATTTTCCCTCCAATACACTCAATTAAAACTTCATCGTGCTCTGTAATAAATTTTTGAGCGTTATCTCCGGGAATAAATGCTGTAACTTGTTTACCGTTTTTAATTAATTGAACTTTAGCACATTTACGCATAGCAGAGTTCGGCTGTTTAGCTTCTCTTTGAATCTTTTCTAAAATTATACCTTTTGCTTGGCTACTACCTTGTAATGGATCTGATTTTACTTTTAATTTTTGAGAACTTTTTACAAACCATTTGTCTTTTTGTCTGTTTATCTTTCTACGATTAGATAATTTATTTCCAGCAAATAAACCATTACTTTTCTTTCCCATTTTAAATTATTTTAATTTCCTTAATGTTATGATATTTTTTTACTAAATCTTGGATCCAGTATAGATTTTCTCTACTTCTACCATATACTTTACCTTTGATTCTAGTATCTTTTATATAAATTTCAACTATTTCTTCTTTTTTTTCTATCTTATCGACTTTAAGAGGGTATAGGAGGTTATTAATAAACTTTACTACATCGTTAGAAAAAGCTATTAAACGTACTTTTTTCTTTAAAATCCCTTCAATACGTTTCAAATTTATATTATCCTTACCTAATGCTTTTTTAATATTTCCTTCTTCAACTAAAAAGGTTATTAGATCATTTCCTTTAATACAATCTTTAATTTTTGCTCCAGTGAGTTGTTCAAATAAATTTATAGTTTGAATAGTTTCTAAAGTTAGTTTCATTTTTATTCAAAGCATAAGACGCTTATTGAAAACCTCTTTTTACACAATACACCTATCTCCTTATTTGTTTCATCTAATTCAAAAGAATTAATTCCAAATATTTTACAATTTTTTAAAATATAATCTTTTTTTGGACAATTAGATGCTAAATAGACCACAGAACATTTATTTTGTTTTATAAAATTTATACAACTATTAAAACCATAATACACTTTTTTTTCTTTTAGATCTTTTTTAAGGTTTTTTATTGTCATTCTTCATTCACTTTGTTTGTTTCTTCCCTAATCACTAGGTTTGGTAAACCTGTGCCAAGAGGTATTGGTTGATTTAAAATTACATTTTCCATAACACTATTTAGTTCATCTATCTCGCCAATAAGACTTGCATTAATTAAATGTTTTGTTGGTGTTTCAAATGAGGCTCTTGCAATTACACTTTCTTTTTCACCTGTAATTCCTGTTCTAGTGACTCCTTTAAGTGTACCACTTCGTGTCATTATATCTGATAAAAACATTATATGTCTTATATCAACATCTAGTCCTTGACCTTCTAAAACCTTTTGAGATTCTACTATAACCATTTCTCTAGCAGCTTCAATACCCAAAACTTCACTAACTTCATAAATATTATTGCTCATAATTTTTTCTGGATCTATTTCCTCTATAGTCAAAGCCTCTTTTAAATTACTACCTGCACAATGTAGAACATATTCTCCTCTGTCATTTTTTATTGGTATAACTTGAATTACCCCTTTAATACCACAAACTCGAATATTTTTTGTTTTTTCTTTTAATTTGTATACATCTAATAATGTAACTTCTTCTTTACTTTTAATATTAAATCCTTCCTTTGTCTCTCTTATATCAAAACCCTTTAGACTCTCTTTAATGATTTTTAAGATTTGTTTTGGATCAAGATTATAAATTTTTAATTTTTGTTTATCGAAAATAGCTTCAACATTTAGTTTAGCTAGATTCATATTAATTTCTTTTAAAATTGTTTCCACCTTAGTTTCTTTTATTCTCTCAGCAATTTTCTTGATATTATCAGTTGTTTTGCTATATTTTGATTTTAAATAAAGTTCCATTCTTGGTGTACTTGGAGATTTTCTTGCATCAAATATTTCAATTAATCTGGGTAAACCCATTGTTATATTCATTTCAGCTACACCAGCAAAATGAAATGTTCTTAGGATCATTTGTGTACTTGGTTCACCAAAAGATTCTGCAGTAATTACCCCTATTGCTTCACCAGGATCAATTCTCGCATTAAGATATTCTTCTTCTAATTTTTGAAAGAATTCCTTCTCTTGTTTTTGAGTCATCTTATATTTTTTAACTGCTTGCATACCCTCTTCTTCAAGGTGTTTAGGCAACATTTTTATCAACTCCTAAAACCTCTTTAGCCACCCTATCTATATTAATTTTTCCACCTTCAGTTTTAGATACATCTAAACCATCTTCACCGTAAATAAATTGAATTATATTACCTTTAGCATCTCTTATAGAATAATCATATTCTACTCTAAGATCTTGTAATGCGCTAGAAAGTCTTCTATAAAGATAACCAGATTTAGGGGTTCTTAAAGCTGTGTCCATTAAAGAATCTCTACCTGTCATTGAATGAAGAAAAAATTCTTGCGGGGTTAAACCTGTAGCATATCCTCTTTTAATAAAACCCTTAGCACTAGGCTCTAAATTACCTCTCTTAAATACTGCAAGGGTCCTCCCTCTAAAACCATTAGGAATTCTTTTTCCTCTTAAAGCTTGTTGACCTACAATAGCAGCCATTTGTGCTAAATTTAATATATTTCCTTTAGCACCTGAGTTTGCCATAATAATAATTGGGTTAGTTTCATCTGCGCTTTCTGAAATAAGTTCACCTATTTTATTTCTTGATTTGTTTAGTGTTTCTAAAATATTAATCTCCAATGTATCTTCAACACTTAATCCTGGTAAAGCCGCAAGTTCTTGATTATTATATTGTTCAATAGATTGTGAAACTTTTTTTTCTGCAGTAGTTATTGATTCTTTTACTTTTATTACAATTTCTAAAGGTAAATCAACATGAGAAGTAGATGTTGTAAAACCCTCTCTAAATAAAATTTCTATACCTAATCTAAACATTTTACCTAATGTTTTTATACCTGTATCTTGATTATAATTTGCAAATAAAGCCCTAATTAATGTTCCTTTATTGTTTCCTATAGTTGCTTTGTCTATATATCCCTCTTTAAGTTCTCCATTTTTAATTATAATAACTTCCTTTGTTTTTGTTGAACCCCTAAAATTAAAATCTAAAGGCAGTGTTGCACTAAATATTTCTTTACCAGTTACCTTTGATTTAAATTTAGCAAATCTTTCTCGCTCATTCACACCAATAGAATATAATATCTGAATTGCCTCATCTTTTGGATATTCTAATTTTTTAGTTAATAAAAAATTACCTGTAATTGCATCAATGTCACATCCAACTACATTTAAACCATTTTTTGGTGTAATCAATTGATTTTCCACACCCATTAAAAGTTCAACTTCTGCCCTTGCTTCTTCAGTTTGTGGTATATGGAGATTCATTTCATCACCATCAAAATCTGCGTTATACGGGTTACAAACAGCTGGATTTAATCTAAATGATTTACCGGGTAAAACTTTAACTCTATGACCCATTATACTCATCCTATGGAGGGATGGTTGTCTATTAAATATTGCAATATCCCCATTTATTATATGTCTTTCTACAGTATAACCGGGTTGTAATTCTTCTAATAATTGTTCTTGTGTTTCATCGCTTATTTTTTTCTTCTTTCCATCTGTTCGAATGACATAATTACTACCAGGATATTTTGTTGGGCCATTTTCTACAAAACTTTTTAGTCTTTTTAAATTCCATTCTGTAACTCTTTCTGGAACAGTCAATTCCATAGCTACGTTCAAAGGAACCCCAACTTCATTTAGTTCTATTTTTGAATCTGGAGAGATTACTGTTCTTGCTGCATAGTTTACTCTTTTACCTGCTAGATTATGTCTAAATCTTCCTTCTTTACTACTAATTCTTTCGCTTATTGTTTTTAAGGCTTGACCAGATCTATGTCTTGCTGGAGGAACTTGTGCAAGTTCATTATCAAAATAAGTAGTAATATGATATTGTAATAAATCCCACAAATCTTCGACTATAACTTCTGGAGCACCAGCATTTATATTTTCAAACAATCTTTGATTTATTCTAACAATATCACTTAATTTATGTGTTAAATCATCTTCACTTCTTTCTCCAGTTTCTAATGTAATAGATGGTCGTATGGTTACAGGTGGAACAGGTAGTATAGTCAAAATACCCCATTCAGGTCTTGCTTTTTTAGGATCCAAACCCAAAAGAAATACTACTTCCTCACTTATTCTCTCTAATCTAATTTTTATTTCGATTAGTGAAACTTTTTTATCGTTTTCTAAAAATGTAGAGGGTTTTTCTAATTTAATTGTGAATTGTTTTGCCTGGCAATGTGGACATTTTTTTGTATTTCTAGCGCTAGTAATTAGACCCTTAATATGTTTTTTAATTGCTTCTTTAGATAAAATTCCCTCTGCTTTTTTTACTTTTTTTTCATCTAATAATATTTTTCCACATTCTCTGCAAGTTGACCTCAAAAATGCTAAAATCATATCAAGATATTTTATATGAACTACGGGTCTTGCTAATTCAATATGACCAAAATGACCAAGACATTCCTTTAATTTACCACCACATGTTTTACACCTTAAACCAGGATCTATCACACCCAATCTAATATCCATTAAACCACCATCAACAGGATATCCTTCTTTATCATAGAGTTCTGGAGTTACAACTTTAGTGCATGACATTTTTTTAATTATTTCTGGACTTAACATACCAAATTCAATAGCCTTTATTTTTTTATAGATCTTTTCCTGCATTAAAATTTTCCTCCTAATACTAATTTAGGATAAATGCATAATGATTTTAATTCATCAACCAATAATTTAAATGCATAAGCTAATTCTACTGGTTCAATTTTTACTTTACTACCACATTTAGGACAATATTCTTTATTTTTATAACTATCAAATACTGCCCACATACCACATTCTTCACATATATATACTATTGTTTTATCAGAATCAAATCTTTCTTTAAGAGCCATAGCTGCACCATGAGCAACGAAACAATCTTTTTCCATTTCACCTATTCTTAATCCACCACCCTGAAGTCTACCTTCTATAGGTTGTCTAGTCAAAAGTTGTACCTTACCTGAAGCCCTAGAATGCAGTTTGTTTGCTACCATATGTTTTAATTTTAAATAATAAATGTTTCCTACAAATATTTTTGCTGTATATGGCTTACCAGTTGTACCACTATAAAATACTTCAGTACCATCATCTCTAAAACCCAATTCTAATAATTGTCTTCTTAGTTCTTTTTCGGGAGTAACATCAAATACAGTACCATTAACTTGTTCACCTAATAATGCTCCTGTTTTTCCAGCAATTACTTCTATTAAATGAGATATTGTCATCCTAGAAGGAATTCCATGGGGAGAGAATATAATATCTGGAACAATACCTGAGACAGTAAATGGCATATCTTCAGGTTTTACTAAATAACTAATTATACCCTTCTGGCCATGACGAGATGCAAACTTATCTCCAATTTCAGGAATTCGTTGTTCTCTTAATCTAATTTGTATAAATCTATTACCCTCTTCATTTTCTGTTAAAAGTACCATATCTACAATACCTTGTTCACCATGTTTTAAACTAACTGAACTTTCTCTTTTAGTATTTGCAGCTATACTAAACTCTTCAAATTCTCCTAAAAATCTTGGTGGACTAATTTTTCCAATTAAAACATCATCAGCTTTTACTTTAGCACTATTATAAATAATTCCATCATCTTCAAGTAGCTTATAATCTTTCTCTGATCTATATCCTTTTACTTCTTTATCTGGTATAGTAACCTCATCAACTAAACCACCTTGATATCTTTTTTCTTCTGTTGAAAACGGTTTAAAATATGTTGAACGACCAAAACCCCTATCAACAGAACCTCTATTTACAATTATCGCATCGTCCATATTATAACCTTCAAAACTCATAACAGCGATAACCACATTTTGACCAGAAGGATGTTGTTCATATTTAAATATATCATGCATAAAGCTTTTAGTTATTGGTATTTGTGGATAATGTAAAATATTAACATCTGTATCCATCCGTAATAAAAAATTAGATGTATAAAGACCTAATGCTTGCTTCTGAATCTTACTTCCCCTGATTAATCTAGAACTACCACTAAAATTGGAATACGGGACAAGAGATGAACAAAGACCTAAAATTACAATCGGAGATATTTCAAGATGGGTATGCTCATTAGTTAATTCTTTTTCAGAAAGTGCAATATAACAATCTTCTTCTTCTGCTGCATCAACATATTCTATGATTCCTTTTTTAATTAAATCTCTCCATTTTATATTCCTTTTAGTTAAATCATCTAATAATTCTCTTGTAAAAAGAGATTTACCATTTTCTACAATAATCAATGGTCTCCTAGATCTCCCTTTACTTGTATTTAAATAAATTTCATTATGTACATTATCATAATAAATATTTAATTCGTTAGAAAGAATTCCCTTTCTTCTTTCTTTTTTTATTTTCTTAATAAATTCATTATGATTATCAATACCACCTAAAAATTTTTCATTTAAAAAAATATCAGTCATCTTATTTAACTCCAAGTTCCTCTAATTGTTTTTTTAGGGTTATTTCATCTAGATCTCCAGTTGTTACATCACTTAACAAAGCCATATTTTTTCTTAGACCTATTGGTGTACCTTCTGGAGTCTCTATTGGACAAAGTCTACCCCAATGTGTTGAATGAAGTGCCCTTGCATTAAAATTTTCTTGAGTAGATGTTAAAAGACTAACTACCCTCTGTAGATGTGAATTTGATGCAATAGCATTAGTCCTATCAATATTTTGACTTATACCTTTTCTTCCACCAGTCCAAGACCCAGTTGCTAATGAACTTTTTAAATTAGATGTAAGAAGTTCATCCCTTATAATTATTTTAATAGATTGAAACTTACCTCTTTTAACTAACCTTTGAAAATTATATAATATATCCTGGACCAAAGATCTTAAGTTTGATCTAACTAAATCTTCAAGAAGATCCCCACTCAATTTTAATCTTTTATTCATATAATGGTCTTTATCTGGATAATCTTCTCTATTTTGTTGTAAAACCATTTTTAAAAATCTTTTTAATATCTTACATAAGTTATATGCTTTACATAATCTATCTTTTGGTTCTAAGCCTAAATGTGGCAAAAAGTATCTATCAATTTGTTCATTACATTTTTCTATTTTTATTTCTCTTGGTTGGGTTACTCCCATTTTTCTGCCAAGATATTCCAAAGCATCATCTTGAGTTTTTATTTCTGCACTTTCATAAAAATTTATAAACATTATATCATTAAATTCTTCAGACACTATTTCTTTCATTATATCTTGCTCTTTAGTTAAACCTAATGCTTTTAGGGCAGTTATTATAGGTATTTTATTAAATCGTGTAAAAGAGATATAAATTATTCCATCTTTCATCAATTCTATATTATGTGGAATTCTATAACTACCCATTTCTGAAAATAGTCTTCCACTAATTTCTTCACCCTTTTTTTCTTCAATAAATAATTTATTAGATGCTAAATCCTCTACAGTTATAAGAACTCTTTCATTCCCATTAATTATAAAATATCCACCTGGATCATATGGGTCTTCTCCCTTTTGGATTAATTCTTCTTTTTTTAAATTATAAAGATGACAATGTTTAGACTTTACCATTATTGGTAGTTTACCTACTAAACATGTAAAATTTTCCCTTTGAATATCATCAATATATGCACTTACTTCTAGATAGATTGGTGCTGAATATGTTAAACCCCTTAATCTAGTCTCATATGGATAAACCTCTCTTTTGCTACCATCTGCTTCAATGATAGATGGTTTTTCAACCCAAATTTTTTTGAGTTTTATTATAAAACTTTCTACTTCTTGTGGAATTATTGTAGGAATTATATCTCCGATTTCATCTATCAATTTTTGCATACTTTTTTCTAAAAATGTATTAAAACTTTTTAAATTAGCGCTTCCAAAGGGATTTTCTTCAAAATGTGCTTCAATTAATGCTTGATAACCTTCAACCATTAACTACCACCCTATAGAATGTAGTTTGTTTAGCAGTTGGACTTTTTCTTTCTATTTTAATTACATCATTATATTTAATATCTGGTATATTTTTGAGAGCAGGATCACTAGACCTTATAAAAGCTAACTTTGATAAGTTTATATTATAATCTTTAAGTAATTTTTGTTTTTCTTCTTCTGATAGTTTGATATGTTTTGGTACAAGTCTATGTTGTGTTATGTCAAAATCTATCATTTTTTTAGTTTATTTATCGGGCCGGACGTGACACACCCACCAGTTGTAAGACCAACATGATGTTTTGAACACGCGACCACCTGATTAAAAGTCAGGTGCTCTACCAAGCTGAGCTACCGGCCCAAACGCCCTGACCGGGACTTTCAAACTTGGTTTTACCAGCCTTTTGAACCCGGGTTGAAGCCTCGACAGGGCTTCGTGCTAGACCGGACTACACTATCAGGGCATAAGACCCTCTAATGACCATATTTTATTAAAAAACTGTGGTAAAATTAATGCGATAGGGATTTCTGTTGTCATCTTTAGAAGAGTCTCCAATCATTTGGGAAATGTTCTCATTTATAAATGTTATGTTTTTTGTTACCTTTGTTTTTGTGTAAAAAATATCCCCGCTCCTGGACTTGAACCAGGAACCTCACGGTTTTGGCTATCTGCTCTTCATTTATAGCTAGTGCTTAATCTGGCAGTGATTTTATCTACAGCCGTGCGCTCTAACCGATTGAGCTAAGCGAGGTTATAAAAAGAGAAATAAAGAGCTATTTAAAATTATTCTTTAGATAATTTAATAAACCTCTTAGAATAACTAAAATATCTTGGAGGTTTAAAAATGGAAAAAGAATGTAATCATAGCGAAGAATTCAATCAAGAAGAAATAATTCTAGAAAATAATTTTTGTTTAAATGGTTTGATTGATATTTTGATTGATAAGGGAATTTTTACTAAAGAGGAGTATGAAAAAAAATTAGATCAATTAGAAGAAAAACTAATGAAAGAAGAACAACATTAAAAAAGAGTAAATTAGTTACTTAGTTATGGACCAGTTAATAAATTCCTTTTTTAATAATTATTCTAATAATTATTTAAACTTATTTATGAGTATATTCAGTTTTATTGGTAGTGAATATATATTATTACCATTAAGTTTAATTGTTTTTTTATATTTATTATATAAAAAGAAAAATGCATTTATTTTTTTTGCTACAATGACTTGTGGTTTTATATCTTTTATTCTTTTAAAAGAAATATTTCATAGGGTAAGACCAGATAATAATATTGAAGTGGGATATAGTTTTCCGAGTGGCCATGCAACAATGAACATTATCTTTTTTTCTTTAATTATTTATTTCTTTAAAGATAATATTAAAAATAAAATTTTAAGAATTAGTTTTATTTTTAGTTGTGCGTTAATAATTTTTTTAATTGGTTTTTCTAGAATTTATCTACAAGTACATTGGTTTAGTGATGTTGTTGCAGGATATATATTAGGTATTTTTTGGTTTATTATTTTTAAATCTAAAAAGGTAAAATATATTCTATTTAATTTCTAAGATTTGGTACTATATTGTCTATTTTTATATGTACATTTTGCTCTTGCTGGGCTAAAAATTAATCTTGCTTTAGAAATATTAATATTTTCATCTATATTATAAATTATTGTTGTTGCTTCTCCCTTTCTAAGCTGTAAAGCCCAGCTTAAAGTAATGCTATTTGTACCTATGCCTGTATGTCTTGGGTGGGGACCTTTTTCTATATAAGGTATTTTTGTTGTTCCTGGAATCTTATCAGAGATTGTAATATCATCTAGATTTTTGTTTGAAATATTTTTAATTTTTAATTTTACTTTTAATTTTTTATAATGATCTTGACCGCCTTTTAGGCTTATAATTGCTTTGCTAAATCTTATGGGTTTATATGTAAAATAATAAATACTATATGCAAGGAGTATTAAAATAATTAGAATAAGTAATGATAATCTATAGCTTGTTGTATATTGAATATTAAATAAATCCCCGGGTTTAAGTTCAATATTCCATGTTGCTATACCGTTTTCATATTGATTTGGAGCAGGTTCAAATTTTGTAAATTTAGAAGCAATATAAGACAAAGTCTCTACATGTTTTTCATTCAAAATATTATTACCATTATTAATATATTCTATTGTCTTTACTGTTTTTAAAAATGATTTTTCTGTATTTGGTTTGTTTTTAAGATCTTGATATTCTTGAATACTTATTGAAAAGTCTTGACTAATTTGTATTTCATTATTATAATTGACAAAAATCATAGCTGGATAAGAACCTTCTAAAGTTTTTGGTTCTATTATTATAGGAAATTCAACTAATTTTTCTTCTTTTTTAGAGAGATCAAATGTTTGTTCAAGTTTAAATAAATCCTTATTTTCTATAGTAAGTTTAACATCTTTTAAATCTACATCATACGGATTAATTACTTTTATACCTATATTTGTTGTTTTTTTAGGATCCAAAGTTGGTAATGAAAAAAATTCTAATTTAACAATTTTTGAATAATCAATTGGATTTACTGGTAAAATTTTTTCATATCTATTATCTCCAACTTCAATTATTAAATTAATTCCCTGCTCTTTTCGTTGAATTTCTCCTAATTGTTCATAACTTATTGGAATATCAAGTAAAGTTTCTTTTTCTAATAAATATAATTCTCCCTCTTGTTTTAATATCCAATTTAGATCTATTGATTTAAGTGAAATCATATAAGAGATATCTTCCTTATTTTGAAAATGTAAAATATATATTGGTTGTTCTCCTAATAAAAGATCTCCTTTAATCGTTTCATACTCAATATCAATATTTGCAGCAAATACTAAATTTGAGAAAAATATTATAAAAAATATTAACATTTTCTTCATATTTTCTTCTTTAGAAAGCAACTATATAAAATTTGTTCTAAAAGAGAATCTTTATAAAGAAAACATATAAATAGAATATAGAGGTGATAGTATGGTCTCTGACTTAGAAATTAGAATATTACTATATGTAATTTTAGGTTGTATATTAGGGGTAGTATACAGTTTAAGAAAAATTTACTCTGTAGAAAGAATTATAAAAAGGTTAGAACTACAAATTTTAATTAAAAAAAAGAAACGTTAATTTTATATATCCTTTTATTTCTTTTTTATTAGTACCTATGATTGGTTAGGAGGTCAAAATGAATTTAGATGCTGAATTGCCAAAGGAAATTATAGAAAAAGCTTATGAAGCAATTGAATTAGCTAAAAAGACTGGAAAATTAAAAAAAGGAGTTAATGAAGTTACTAAATCTTTAGAGAGAGATCAAGTAAAATTAGTTGTAGTTGCAAAGAATATTAATCCTAAGGAGATTTTAATGCATCTACCAGTATTATGTTCTGAAAAGAATGTCAGCCTAGTTGTTGTCCCTAGTAAGGAAGATTTGGGTGCTGCAGCTGGTTTACCTATTGGTACAAGTGCTGTTGCAATTATCCAAGATGGTGAGGCCAAACAGTTAATTAAAGAAATAAATGATGCTATGAAGGGTGATTAAAATGTCTATTCCTAAAAAAGAAATATCTGGAAAGAAAGAATCTACTCTTTTTGTTTTAGCAGTTCCTGCTAGAGTAGAAGAGCTAATTGGAAGAACAGGAAATAGGGGAGAAGTAATTCAAGTGAGATGTAAAATTTTAGAAGGAAGAGATGTTAAAAGAATTCTTAGAAGAAATGTAAAGGGCCCTGTAAGAATTGGAGATATTTTAATGTTAAGAGAAACCGAGATTGAAGCAAGAAAATTATCCCAAGGAAGAAAATGAAATGCACATTTTGTGGCCAGGAAATAGAAAAAGGTACTGGTTTAATATATGTATATAAAATTGGAAAAGTTATTAATTTTTGTTCAAAGAAATGTGAAAAAAACCTATTAAAGCTTAAAAGAAAACCAAAAAATATAAAGTGGACTATGGAATTTAGAAATGGAAGGGAAGCTAAGAAAACTCATTGAACGAAGTCTTGTTCTTATTAAATCTGGTGGTGTTGAGAGGGGTTTGATAGGGTGAAATTATTAAGAGATTTGAACAAAGAGGAATGAAATTAGTTCAAGTTGACATGGATTTTGGTAAAAAACATTTTTAAAAAGTTTTATTAACCTTTGGAAGAATTTATCATTTCAACTCTAGTTGTAGTAACGGTGTTGATGCTGTAGCTAACATTCGTAAGATTGTTGGGGTACAGAACCTTGTTCTGCTTTACCTGGAACAATTATGCGCATATTACTTACTGGTATGCTGATAAGAAAGGAATAGCTATTAAGAATTTAATTCATGCTTCTAGAATCTCTGAAGAGGCTGAGCTTGCTTTATGGTTTACTGAAAAAGAATTATTTAGTTTATGAAAAAAATATTATAATTTCTTTCTTTTTAACAATAATGAATTTGTTATTACTGAAACACTTGATAGCGCCATAGCACCACCAGCAATTATTGGAGATAAAAGCCATCCTGTAAATGGATATAAAAGGCCTGCAGCAATTGGTATTCCTAGAGAATTATAGAATAAAGCCCAGAACATATTTTGTTTTATTTTTTTTATTGTCATTGAACTCAATTTAATTGCTCTATAAACATCAAATGTATTGTTATTCATTAAAACAATATTTCCTGTTTCCATTGCTACGTCTGTTCCTGATCCTATAGCTATCCCTATATCCGCTTGTGCAAGGGCAGGAGCATCATTAATTCCATCGCCTACCATTGCTACTTTTCCTTTTTTCTGTAATTTTTTAATATGATTAGCTTTATCTTGTGGAAGTACTTCTGCAATTACATGAGTTATATTTAATTCTTTAGCAATAGATCTAGCTGTTCTTTCATTATCTCCTGTTATCATATATACAAATATTTTATTTTTTTGTAATGCCTTCACAGCCATTATAGAATCTTGTCTTATAGTATCTGCTATAGCTATAACACCTATAATTTTTTCCATAAAAACAACAATAACTGTTTTTCCTTGTTCTTCTAATTCAGTTATTTTTGTGATGTCTTTAATTTTAGTTATTTTTTGAATAAAATCTGGTTTTCCAATTATTAATTTTTTCTTTTTATATGTGCCTTCTACACCTTGTCCAGCTATTGCTTTAAAATTTTTAATTTCATATAGATTAATTTTTCTTTCTTTTGCTTTTTCTACAATTGCTTGTCCAAGAGGATGTTCACTATTTTTTTCTATACTTGCAGCAAGTTTTAACAATTCATCATCTGTATTTTCAAATGGAATTATATCAGTAACTACTGGTTTACCCTGTGTTAAGGTTCCAGTTTTATCAAAAACTACAGCGTAGAGTTTATGTGCTGTTTCTAATGCATCTCCTCCTTTAATTAGAATACCTTTTTTAGCACCTTTTCCTGTACCAACCATGATTGCTGTTGGAGTTGCTAAACCTAAAGCACATGGACAAGCAATAACTAAAATAGATACGGCAATAACCAATGAAAATGAAAAACTCATATCTATAACAAAATACCAAATACTAAAGGCTAAAGCTGCTATAAATAAAACTACAGGAACAAAATATGCTGAAACTTGATCAGCAAACCTCTGAATTGGTGCTTTTCTACCCTGTGCCTCTTCAACTAATTTTATAATCTGTGCAAGGGTTGTATTTGCGCCGACTTTTGTTGCTTTGAACTTAAAAGCACCATATTTATTTATTGTTGCTCCAATAACATTATCTCCTTCTTTTTTTTCTATTGGCATACTTTCTCCAGTAATCATACTTTCGTCTATTGCAGAAGAACCTTCAATTACTATGCCATCCACTGGTATTTTTTCTCCAGGTTTTACCACAACAATATCATTAACAATCACATCATCAATTTTAATTTTCAATTCTTTTCCATCTCTAATAACAGTAGCTATCTTTGGTGACAGATGCATAAGTTTTTTTATTGCTTCACTTGTTTTTCCCTTTGCTATGGCTTCTAAATATCTTCCTAAAATTACAAAAGTTATAAGAATAGCTGCTGCTTCAAAATATTGTTCTTCCATAGAACTAGAAAAAACTACAACAACACTAAAAATATAGGCAGCGCTTGTTCCAATTGCAATTAATGTATCCATATTAGCAGTTTTGTTTCTTAAAGCACCAAGTGCACTCTTATACATTCCCCATCCACCTATAAATTGAACAGGTGTAGCTAATGCAAAAAGAATATAGTTTTTATAAGGAATATCAATACCTATCCACATAAAAACCATACCTATAAAAAAAGAGGGTATAGCAAAAATTGCACAAAAGATTAATAAATTCCTTAGCTCTTTTATTCGTTTTTTCTCTTCGAATTTAAGATTATCTTTATCTCCAGTTATTTTAGCTTTATAACCTAGACTTTCTATTATTTTAATTATTTTATTTATAGAAATTTTTTTTTCATCTAACTCAATGGTAGCTTTCTCTGTTGTAATGTTAACATTGCAATAATTTATTCCTTTTTCTTTTTTTAATCGTTTAGTAATTAGAGTACTACAACTTTGGCAATGCATTCCTTGGATATTTAAGTTTATTCTCTTCATTTTTAATTCCTAAAATGTTCAAACGAATTTTTTAATATACACCAACAAAATTTATTTGATAAACTATAACTTTTATTCTTTCCATTTCGCTCATATATAAGTAAATCTGAATTATATAATAGCTTTAATTGGTGGGATATTGCTGATAAAGTTAATTTTTCTTTTCCTATACTATTATGGATTTCATTCACAGTTTTTGGTCTTTCTATTAAAGTTAAAATTATTTTTAATCTTGTTTCATCCGCAAGATTTGAAAATAACTTCAACATTTTTTCCAATTCTGTCCTGTTAAAATTTAATTCTTTTTTCATATATTTGAATGATTGCTCAACTATTTAAATGTTTCTTTTATCCCCCGCAACCACAACCTCCGCTACCACCACAACCTCCAGACCCACAAGCAGCTGTAGTTGTTGGTATATTATTTAATTCCTCTTGTACTTGTTGGTTAGCCGTATCTTCTGTGATAATAAATGTTCCACGCAACATTCCCATTCTGCAACTCCAACTAATTGTTCCTATTTTTTCAGGTGTAAATTCTATTATTTGTTCTCCTTGTTTGATATTAAAATTTAAATTTAAATCTGGTACTACTACAGCACTATTGCATCCAGTAAGTTCTTTACCATTAATAATCCATTTAACAGGAATTCCTTTTTGTAAAACAAATTTATTTGGATTCCAACCACTTCTTGTTACATCCATTCTTATTTCTTGATAACCTCCGTTTAAAGCTGCTACATTATCATCAAGAACAGCATTTCCTGTAATTGTGTTGTTATTTGGGAAATATTTATAACCTAAAAAGCCTATTAAAAAGATTATAATTATTATCCAGATAAATGTTGTATTTTTCATTTTTATATTTCCTCCTTTAAATTTTCTTTAACAATAAAAGTCCCTTGAATCATTCCCATCCAACAACTCCATCTAATTGTACCTGTTTTTATTGGAATGAATTCTATTACTTGTTCTCCTTCTTTAATATTAAATTCTAGATTTAGTTCAGGCACTTGTATTGCTCGATTACAATTAGTAAGTTCCTTTCCATTAATAATCCATTTTACTGGAACACCACTTTGTAAAATAAAACTATCTGGTTCCCATCCATTCTTTGTTACATCCATTCTTATTTCTTGATATCCATCCTTAAATAAGGGCATATTGCTTATTTCGTTATCAGTACCTACTTTAAGGTTTATCCCTGATAGATTAAGCCCATTATTTAGCATTATAATTCCTAAAACAATTACTATTAGTCCAGAAAATCTTAATATTTTGTGTGTCATCTTTGCTGAAAATATTGCAGCTAGATAACCAAAACCTAACATCACAGGGAGTGTACCTAGTCCAAATATAAATAAAATTTTTGCTCCTTCTAAAGCACTACCTGTTCCAGCAGCCATTATATAAAAGGCTTGCAATGGGCCACAAGCAATCATTAAACCATTCAATAACCCGATTATTAATGGATTTGAATGATGTTTAGTTTCTTTTCCTACAAATCTTGATACAAATCTAGGAGTTTTAATTGAAAACCAATTTAATGATGGAATTATATTTAACATTTTTAATCCAAAAATAAGTAAAAATAAACCAGCAATTATACCCGCAGTTCCTCTTATTAATGGAGTAAATGTAATTAATGATCCAATTAGACCAAATAAAGCACCAATTAGTGTATAAGAAATTAATTTACCAGATCCATAAAATATATGTGATAAATGATTTTTTTTGTCCATCTGTGCATTCTTTGTTGTATAAGATAAAACAAAACCACCACACATAGCTATACAATGAAATCCGGTCAATAAACCAACTAAGAATAATAAACTATAACTCATATTTTTAGTTATATCTGGAATATTTACTCCTCCAATAAATTTTAATAAAAAATAACCTACAATTATTAATCCTAGTGCTCCAAATATCCAACCTAAATTATTATTTTTCTCTGAACAAGTGTAACCTTGTGATTCTATTATTTTAGAAATATCTCGAAAGGTTAATGTACTATGTTCTTTCAAGTTTATTATACATTTACCTGTTTTAAAATTAATTTTAATGTCTGAAATATCTTCTTTTTTTAAAAGTTCTTTTTTTATTATTTTTTCACAACTTTCACAAACCATACCTTTTATAACGAAATTATATGTTTTCAATATCGTATCCTTCTAACTTTATTTTTTCAATAATCTCATTTAAATCTGTTTTTGTATCATCAAATTCTATTTTCAATAGATTTGCTTTAAATTCTAGATCTATTATTCCAGCTAGTTCAAATAATGCGTCTTTTATCACTAGCTCACAACTATGACAATGCATGCCATTGATTTTAAGTGTTTTTTTAATTTTCATAAATTCTGAATATAAATTTTATTTAAAAATCTTATGAATTATAAGTTTATAAGGTTTAAAAATAGTTGTTCAACTATTTATATGTTTAAACTCTATTAATAAGAAAATAAATTCATAAGGCTTATAAATTAATTAAATGTTATCTTAAATATGATACTTAACTTTAGAGGACCAATCTGGTTTTTTGGATTTGATGTTGCTATTGAAATAATTTTAACTTTAATAGTTATAGGATTAGTTTTTTACGGATATAGAGCCTATAAATTAACTAAAGAAAAAAAATATTTTTATTTTACGGCTGGTTTTGTAATTATTGTTTTGGATTTTATAATTCATTCTTTTGTAAATTCATATATTTATTATAATTTGCTAGTTCATAATTTTTGTAGTGTAAGCTGTCAAATGAATACTTTACTTCGTTTATTTGGAATTTGTTTTTGGATTTATGCTGTAATAAATCTTCTTGCTTATACAATCCTTGCAATTACATTTACAAAGTCAAGATGGAGATTTGAAATATTCTCTTCAATCTTTTTGTTATCAATACCCACTTTATATCTACTTAGAAGCTTTTTTATATTGAATTTATTTGCATTTTTATTTTTAATACCTATAATCTATGTTACCTATTGTAATTATCATAAAAAGAAAAGTTTTGATTCTTATTTGGTTTTTGGAGCTTTTTCATTTATATTTTTATCTCATCTATTTTATATATTTGAGTTTTTATCAGGCATATTTTATGTTTTGGGATTAAGTTCTCTTTTTATTGGTTATTCTTTGTTGCTATATTTATTAATAAGAGTGAAAAAAAATGTCTAAAAAGCGAGAGAGGCTAGATATCATATTAAGTATTTTAGAATCCATTCGAAAAAAAGGAGGGATTAGTAATCCTACTAATGTTATGTATAAAAGTAATTTGTCTCACAAAAGGATGCTTATTCTTATAGAAGAATTAAAAAATAAAGAGTTGATTGAAATTAAAATTAATAATAACAAGAAAGAATATTGCTTAACTAAGAAAGGATATGATATGATTGATGAAATCAAGAAAATAAAACAAATTTCTGATGCATTTGGTTTATAAAAACTATGAATAAAAAATCAAGATTAATTATTCTTAATATATTTATAATAAATTATTATTAAAAGAATATGGAAATCTTAAAAATGATAAATGGTGAAAAGGGCTTAATCATAGTAAATATGCAACTAATTTTAGAAGAACCAAAGGTTTATAAATGGCTCAAAAAGGATTAGTTTATGTTAAGACAGCCGATTTGCTCGTTTTTAGGGCATGTAGATCATGGGAAGACAAGTATTCAGGATAAGATTAGAGGGACGGCTGTTGTTCTAAAAGAAGCTGGAAAAATAACTCAAAGTATTAATGCTTATAATCTAGGTTTAAGTACTATAAAAAAAATTTGCGGAAACTTACTTAAGGATAAAAATTTGACTTTACCTGGATTGTTATTTATTGATACCCCTGGGCATGCAGCATTTATTAATTTAAGAAAAAGGGGGGGTAGCTTGGCTGATATTGCTATTTTAGTTATAGATATTAATGAAGGCATAAAACCTCAGACTATTGAAAGTATTGAGATTTTAAAAGAAAATAAAACACCTTTTATTATTACATTAAATAAAATTGATCTAATTGATGGATGGAAGAGTAATAATAAAAAACCTCTAATAGAAAATATTAATAGTCAATCTGAAAAAGTAAAAAAAAAATTAGATGGAAAACTATATACTTTACTCGGTGAATTCTACGAAAGATTTAATTTAAATATAGATAGATTTGATATGATCTCTGATTTTACTAAAGTTATTTCTGTTGTACCTATTTCAGCTAAAACTGGTGAGGGAATTCCTGAATTACTATTAATGATCACAGGTTTAGCACAAAGATTTTTAGAGGAGTGTTTAGAGTGCGATAAATGCAGCCCAGGAAAGGCAACTATTATGGAGGTTAAAGAAGATAAAGGTCTTGGCGTAACTTTGGATGTAATTCTTTATGATGGTTGTATAAAGATTGATGACAAGATTATTATAGGAAGTTTGCAAGAACCTGTTGTTACTAAAGTTAAAGCAATACTTATTCCTGGAGAGAAAAAACTAAAACCCTTGAAAGAAGCTAGTGCTGCAATTGGTCTAAAATTAGTAGCACCTAATATTGGTAATGTAATTCCTGGAATGCCTCTACGTGTTATCTATTTTAATAATGAAGAAGAGCTTAAAAAAGAGGTTCAAAATGAAGTTAAAGCAATTACTTTTGAGATTGAACAAAATGGAATCATTATTAAAGCAGATACCCTCGGTAGTTTAGAAGCATTAATTAATTTATTACAAGAGAGGAAAATTAAGATAAAGAGGGCTTCTGTTGGAGATGTTACTAAGAAAGATTTAGCTGAGGCTATTTCTGAAGATGATCCTTTAAATAGAGTTATTTTAGGATTTAATATTAAATCTTGTTCTAATGCCCAAACTAAGATTATTATAGATAATGTAATTTATAAAGTTATAGAAGATTTTGAGGATTGGAGAGATAAAGAGAGTAAAAAGATAGAGGAAAAGGCTTTAAAAGATTTAAAAAGGCCGTTTAAAATACAAATTTTACAAGGTTATATTTTTAGGCAATCTAACCCAGCAGTTGTTGGTGTTGAAATTTTAGCTGGTATTGTTAGATCTGGTGTGCCTTTAATGAAAGAAGGAATTTTTCTTTGTGAATTAAAGACTATTCAAAAGGATGGAGAAAATATAAAAGAGGTAAATAAGGGTGATTGTGTAGCTATTGCTTTACCTGGGGTTATGGTTGGAAGACAGATAAACGAGTTTGATATCCTTTATTCTGATTTAAAAGAAACTGATTTTATTAAACTTAAAAAATTAAAAAAGTATTTAAATAGAGAAGAAATTGAAATTTTAAAGGAAATTGCTGAAATTAAAAGAAAACAAGAGCCCATGTGGGGGGTATAGATGGAAATTAAACTAACTATTAGTGATATAAAAACTGGAAAGAGTTATGATAAAAAATTAGAGTTTGAACAAAATCCCTACCTAGGAAAGAAAATCGGAGATCTGCTAGATGTTGATGGATTGAATGGATATGAATTTCAAATCACTGGAGGTAGTGATAGTGCTGGTTTTCCTATGAGAGCTGATCTTAAGGGGTTTTCTAAAAAAAAGATATTAAGCGTAGCTTCTACAGGAATACATGTAAATTATAAGGGAATTAGGGTTAGAAAAACTGTTGCTGGAAACACAATTCATGAAAAAACCTCTCAAATTAATTTAAAGATTGTAAAGTACGGTAATAAATCTATTAATGAATTCTTTGAAGAAAAAAATAAAAGTATTCCTACGGTAACTTGAAAAAGAATAGAATAAATCTCTTTGTCTTTTATAAAAAGATATCTAATTTTTTTCATTTTTTAATCAACTTTATTAATTGCTAAAGTTTAATTAATTTATGAATAAGAAAGGTAGTTTTGGAATATTTATTACTATTACTACAGTTGTTTGTTTCTTTATTGGTTATGTTATCTGGCCTATTAATACTATAAAAATAATAAATCCAATAGAGACTTATGATGATATGTCTGAGAATTATATTCATGAATTAAATCTAATAAAGAATAAAGCAATATTAGAGGGTAAAGATCCTAATTATGAAGCACAAAAGTTTACTGATCTTTATTTAAAACAAATGCAAGAGGTTGATCCTAATTTTGGTGTAATTAC
>DATDVT010000003.1:0-9680 GCA_035289905.1 Candidatus Nanoarchaeia archaeon | reverse complement strand
TCTTATGGAACAATATGCAGGGTCAGAAAATACTTGGCGATATAAATATGAGATATTCTTCTTAATCTTTTACAAGGAGCTTTTTAATTGATCTTCTTTTTATCCAGAAAAAATAATTCTTTAGGAAGCTTTTTAAGTTTTATTTAACCATTAAACAGTATTGGGGGGTTAAATGAGGGTTTTAATAGGGGGTTGAATTGGCGATGATTAAATTTTTAAAACAAAGGTTTTTAAGTTTTCTTAAGATATTTAGTAAAAAGGGGGTTTTGTATTGGGTGGGTGGTAAATGAAACTAATTGTTATAATTCCAGCGTATAATGAAGAATTAACTATTGGAAGTGTTATTAAATCAATTCCTGAGGTTAATGGAAGGATCTCTAAAACTGAGGTTATTGTTGTAAATGATGGCTCTAAAGATAAAACTAAAGAAATAGCTGAGGAAAATGGAGCTAGAGTTGTCAGTCATTCTTCAAATAAAGGTGTTGGGATGGCTTTCAGGACTGGAATTGAGGAAGCTTTGAAAAGAAAAGCTGATATTATTGTAAATGTTGATGCTGATGGGCAGTTTAATCCTGAGGATATTCCTAAACTGATTGAACCTATTTTAGATGATAAAGCTGATTTTGTAACTGCTACCAGGTTTAAAGATGGCCATTTAATTGGAAATATGCCTTTTATTAAAAAAATAGGAAATAAAATGTTTACTTCTTTAACTTCGTTTTTAGTCGGGCAGAAATTTACAGATACTCAATGCGGGTTTAGGGTTTATTCAAGAGAAGCAGCTTTACGCTTGAATTTGTATGGAAAATTTACTTACACTCAGGAAGTGTTTTTGGATCTTGCTAATAAAGGCTTAAGGATAATGGAAGTTCCGCTTTATGTTAAAGCTAAAAGAGAATTTGGAAAATCAAAAGTTGTTAAATCAGTTCCTAAGTACATATTTCAGGCTTTAACTATTATTATAAGAAGTATTAGAGATTATAAGCCTCTTGCTTTTTTTGGTGTTATTGGACTGTTTAGTTTACTTTTAGGATTAATTTCTGGGATATTTATGATAATTAGGTATATTTTAACTGGGAGAACTTCTCCTTTTAAAAGTTTATTAATGGTTTCTGTTGGCTTGACTGTTTTAGGAGTTTTATTGATAATATTAGGTTTAATAGCTGATATGCTGGATAGACAAAGAAGAATTCAGGAAGATTTATTGTATTATAAGAAGAAGGAGATATGGGAATGATTCATATTATTGTAGGGACTAAGGCACAATTGATTAAAATGGCTCCCATAATGGTAGAACTTCAAAATAGAAATGTTGGTTATAACTTTATTCTAACTGGACAACATCAAGATGTAATGGATGAACTTAGAGAAGATTTTGGGATAAAAGAACCAGATTACATAATGTCAAAAGGAAAAGATGTAACTAGTATTTTTCAAATGATTTTTTGGATAAACGGAAATCTAATTAAAACTATTTTTAATAAGAAAAAAATTTTTAAGAGGGATAAAATGGGGATTGTTTTAGTTCATGGTGATACTTTTTCAACCTTGCTTGGTGCACTAATGGGAAAGCTTTCTGGTAACAGAGTTGGTCATGTAGAATCAGGATTAAGATCATTTAACTACTTTAATCCATTTCCAGAAGAGATAACGAGGATATTAACATTTCAATTAAGCGATTATTACTTTTGTCCAGGGGAATGGGCTTTAAACAATCTTAAAAGTTATAAGGGTGTGAAAATTAATACTGGAATTAATACACTCTACGATTCCTTACAGTTAGCAAAAAAAAGAATTAAGTGCGTCAATGTCGATATTCCTAATTATAAATATGCTATAGTTACATTACACAGATTTGAAAATATTTTTAAAAAAGATCAATTAGAAAAAATTGTTGGTTTATTGGAGGAGATTTCTGGAAAAAATAAATTACTTTTCATCCTTCATAAACCCACTGAACAACAATTAAAAAGATTCAACTTATACACAAAACTGGAAAAAAATAAAAATATTGAATTAAGACCTCGTTATGATTATCTTAAATTTATTAAGTTAATGATGAACTCAGAATTTGTCATTTCTGATGGTGGGAGCAATCAAGAAGAAGGTTTTTATTTGGGGGTGCCTTGTTTGTTATTTAGATATAAAACTGAAAGACAAGAGGGATTAAATGAAAATGTATTATTGTCTAAGTTTAGTAGAGACAAGATAGATTACTTTGTTAAGAACTATAAAGAATTTAAAAAGAAAAAAATAAAAAGAGAATTTAGTCCCTCTAAGTTGATAGTTAGAGAAATTGCAAATGAAGAAAATAGATGATCATAGATATTGGGTAAGAAGGCACAGAGAAACTAAGGGATTAATAGGTGTTGGTCAACATAAGTATTCCGAAATATATAATTTCTATATGTATAAAATAGTAATGGAGGTGTATGATAAACTACTAGAGGAATTAGATTTAAAGAATAAAAACTTGAGAGTTTTGGATGCTGGGTGTGGTATTGGAACTTTTACTAAATTCTTAAAAGATGAAAATTTTAGTGTAGTTGGAGCTGATATTTCAGAAGATGCTACAGAGCTTGTTAAAAAAAATATAGAAAATGTTAAAGTTATATGTTCTCCGTTGTATCGGTTAAACTTACCAAAAAATGATTTTGATATTGTTCACTGTTTTGATGTTCTATACCATATTCTAGATGATGAGGAGTGGGGTAAGACTCTAGAAAAATTTTCTCAGTTATCTAGGAAATACATTATTTTACATGAAAGCTTTAGTAATAATCTTCCTCCATATACATTACCTCATGTTAAATTTAGAAAATACTCCTATTTGAGGGATAAACTAGAAAGTTTAGGATTTAAAGAAATTAGATCTAAGCCAACACACATTTTGGGTAATAGACTATATTTAAGCATCATTACAAAATTTTTTCCGAGGACTGTTTATAGGGTGGACCGTTTTTTGATATTTAGATTAAATAAAAAACTTTTTTCGAATCATTTTATAAAAGTATTCGAAAAAAGGAGTGCTAAATGAAAGATAAAGATATTGCCAAATTTTATGAAGGTTTTCATAATCTAGATAATAACTTGATAAATAAAATGATGGAAAATGCAAGGTATAAATTGTTGAGGAACTTATTAGTGGAAGTTCGGGGGAAAGTTTTGGTAATTGGTTGTGGCTCAAAAGATGAAATGAGCATCATTAATAATAATTGTGATGGGGTAGGGATAGATATATCCCAAACTGCTATTATGAAAAGTAAAGAAAAATATCCTAGATTTGACTATTATGTTATGGATGGTATCCATTTAGAGTTTAAAAATAGTTCATTTAATGTAGTAGTTTGTAGTGAAGTAATTGAGCATGTTAGAGATAGTGAAAAATTATTAATTGAAATTGCTAGGGTATTAAAAGATAATGGAATTCTTATAATAACAACACCAAATTGGTGGAGTATTTATGGAGTAATGCGTAAAATTGGTGAGATTTTATTTAGAAAACCATTAACTTCCGATAATCAATTGATTGACAATTGGTCAACACCGTTTTCATTAAGAAAAAAACTATTAAAACACTTTAAAATTAAAAAATTTTATGGATTTTGGTATTATCCTCCTATAGGAAAAGGAAGAGTAAGAATCCCCAGTGTAATATTATTCCCCTTCTTTTGGTTACTTTACCCCTTAGATGTCATATTAAGAAGGATTTTGCCATGGTTTGGTCATGCTTTGGTATTTAAAACAGTAATAAAAAAAGTTTGATAAAATGATAATAAATATTTTTGCCGTAATAGGTGTATTAATTTTTGTTTTTATAGTTGGGTATATTCTACTAAGATTTTTAATTATAAATTTAGGTTATGAGTTTAATAAGCTTGAAATTTTAGTATTTTCTGTTTTATTGACTATCCCAATTATATATGTTGTCGCTATAGCTTTTAGTGGGTTTGGAATAAAACTTACTGGTTTGAACCTATCAATATTTTTCCTTGTTTTAGCGGGGATATTAATAATCTCTACAAAAAAAGATATAAAAACTATCAAAAAAAATGAAAATGAAAATTTAATAAACCTACCATTTATTTTTGTCTTCCTTTTGACTTTAATTTTAATGGTGGTAACGTTATATAAAAATCCTCTTCCTTTTGCGACGGATTTGTCCAATCATGGTTATTATATTAGGGAGGTTTTTTTTACACATACATTACCTAATTTCCACCTTCCAGTATTTGTTATTGGAGAAAATTTGATAATCTCAATTCCTTCAATAATTTTTAATATTGACCCCTTAAGTATATTCCCAATTATAATACTTTTTTTGTTTAAGATGATTACCATTCTTTTAATCTATTTATTGGCTTATAAACTATTTGAGTCTAAAACTGTTGCTTTATTGGTAATGCTAACACTTGGTATTTTTTATTCTTTTGGGCCTCCAGGGACTATTTATGTGTATGGGGGGGTTATTGGTAACGTAATTGGAGATGGTTTAATAATGGCCTCTTTGTATATTTTGTATAGGACACTCTATGAGTCAGAGAAGTATTTCTTATTCTTTCTATTATTTTTCTTTTCTTTAGTCTATACACATACGTTAAGTTTATTGATACTTTTCTTCATAATTATATTTCTTCTAAACCTACTGGTTCTATTTGATAGGATAAACACACTCTATAAAATTAAAATGCTAACTAAGTTTCTTAAAAATAGGTATTTTTTGTTTACTTTACTTTTACTATTAGTAATCTCTTTCATTTATTTGCCTACCTATATCTCCAAGGAAAATCTAGAAAAAATTACCACTGAACCTATTATGGAACTTCAAAAACAGAAGCTTGATATTTCTTATTTTAAAAATGTTCTTGGTTCTCTTAGATTTTCTCTTGGGATACTTGGTTTATCTATGTTATTGTTTTCTAAACAAAATAAAAATATAAAAATCTTTTTTGTTTCTTGGTTAATCCCCCTTCTACTCCTATCTTGGGAAAAAATGACTTTTATTGGTCTCCCTCAGGCAAGAGTATTAAATTATATGATCTATCCCTTTTCTATCTTAATGATTTATCCTCTATGTTATTTGAGAATTTATAAAAATAGCAAAAAGATTACAATATTCTATCTATTCATCATCTTAATACTAATAGTTGGCTTTTCACTCCCTGAGAGAGCTTTAGAAGAAAATATGCCAAAAGAAAGAATTTTGAATCTTTATCATGCGTCTATGTATCTAAAGAGTTTAATAAATGAAAATGAAGTGGTATTAACTGAGCATCAAAATAGTGGTTTTCCAGATACTTGGACTAGAGTATTTTTGTTGGGGGGGTATAATAAAGTTATTGAAAGAGTTTATTATTTTAGGTATAATAATGATCCTGTAAAAGAAACATGGGTTATGATGACCGAACCAAACTCCCCTAAAGGTTTAGAATATATGCAAAAGAACAATGTGACTTATATTATCCAAAACACACAGAAAGTGAATAGTGAATTCTTAAAATCTAGAAATTTTTTTAAAATATACCAAGGAGATACAATAACAATATTTTCAAAAAAATGAAAAACTATAAGCCCAAAGAATTACAAACATACTACCTAATTGTGGTTTGTTTAACTTTTTTAATCTCAGTTATCATTTTGGTTAATGAATATAACACGAGTTTAGTTACAACAGAAAACCTAGGGTTTATACTTTATTTTAATGAATTTCCAAAAGAGAAAAATAATCAAATATTGGTTAATTTTACAATTGAAAATTATATTGAAGAAAATGCAGAATTTGATTATTACATCTATGTCGATAATAAAATTTTAGTTGAAAAAACAGTAGTACTAGGTCTTAAAAAAAATATTTTTACACAACCAATAAATCTGATCGAGGATTTAGAAACTGTAACCTATTTTAAGACATTAAAAATTAAAGTAAAGAAAGGAGAGTCAGTAAAAGAAATTTATTATTTTAATTGAGCTGAGAATTTATTTTGTTGGAGTAAAATTAAAAGAAGTACTAACATTCCCGAAATAATTCCTAAGTTGTAACTAAGAGACCCTAAGTTTTTATTTGTGTATAAGACTACTATTATGATACTCACTAAACTTAAAAAGTATGGTAAGCTAGTGGAGCTTTTTTTATTGTTTTTACTGGTGGTATGTTTATTGGTATGTTCTACACGCACTACAAGGATTATACCAAAGAATACTAAAAACAATAATAAAAAATCTGGATTAAATAATCTTAATCTTGGGAAAAGAAAATTAGCTAATAACAAAATTAAATAACAAACAAATACTAAAAAAAATAGTGTTTTATTTAACTCAAATATTTTCTCTAAATTTGAATTACTATTTTCTCTGCTTAGCATCTTACTTTTTTATACTAATTTTTATCCAATCTACTGGAACGAATGTGTTGTTGTTAATGGGAAAGTTTAATATGAAATTTTGTTTATTACCTTCTGATAGATATAGGTCTTTTATATCAAATTCTACTTCACCTATTATCCATCCATTTTTCTCGTTTATTATCTTATTTTCTCCTCTCTCTAATAGGATAAAATCAGCAATACTAGGGTCTTCCACTACCACTGGGTCAAAAGGGGTAAAATAGGAATCCTTTGAAAAAGAAAAATAGTATGGCGAAACTATAAGAGTATCTCCCTTAGGTATTTCGATTAGATGTTCTCCCTTATTAATTTTGTAACTAAAGAAGGTATTACTTTTATCTACTTTTAATTTTTCTTCTTTATTTATAGTGATTGTTTGTAAACTAGTATTATGGTATGTTTTAAATTTTAATTCAACCTCTGTAGGGGATTCAGTATACACTTGTGTTGGTTCATAAATGGATATTTTGTTTTCAAATACCATTTTACCACAATTACACATTATTTTGTTTATTATTACATCTTCATTACTTATTAAATTAATTCTATATACCCCCTCTTTTAGATTTTTGGCTTCTAATCTTCCTTTTTGAATTGTGATATTTCCGCTTGAATAATCATTACCGTCATCTGGTAAGGTAACAGTTTTGATTAGCTTATCTTTTTTATAAAAACTAACCTCTAATTCATCTAAATCATTACTTCTTAAGTTTAAATCCTTTTTCCAAATCTCAAATTCCAAATTTCCTTTCACATAGAGAAAGATTGTATGATTTCCACGTAGACTATTGTTAATAATTAATTCGGAAGAATAATCATCCTTTAATTTATTTTCATTTTCAAAAGTTATGTTTAGAAGAGGGTCGATATAAATTATAGATTCTTTTGGAAATACAACAGGTATATTGTCTAAAAAATAAACTGTTTTATTCTGCAATCGTTTATCATAAACAGTTTTATACAAATAATTCCATTTTTCTTTATCTCTTCCTCCAATTTTAATAAGACTATCCGGAGCTATGATATCCTTAAATTTTATTTGAATGGTGATAGATTTTGTTCCAATTGGTATTGGAACATCAAAATAGACCAAAGGGTTCTTTACTTCCCTATAAGAGATTTTGTGATTATCTGTCATCATAGGGTTAGAAACTCTATCTGGAGTTAATATTCCCCTATCACCACTACTGCCAATATCATAAACGATTATTTCTGTAAATGGATTGAAATTTATCCATAAAATATACCCAAAAATAATTATGGGGATAAGATAAACAATCCATTTGACTTTTTTTTCAAATACAGTTTCATTTACTTCAATACCTTTTTTTCTCTTAATAGCTTTTCTGATAAATACTAGTAACAAAATTAAAAAATCAATTAAAAAAATAATATAGATTACTTGACTAAAAGCTTTAAAATCAATAAAGAAACTGAGTATTACCAATAATAACAATATTGAAAATCCTATTATTAATCCCCCTACAACTTTCTTTTTCATTACTACTTTGGTATGATAAAATAATTTAAAAAGGTATCTAATTACTGTAATGTAAATGGCTTTAAAAATTAAAAATTTAATTTCTATTAGTATGATGATTGGGATAGTTATTTTTTTCTTTTATTATGTTATGAATCATCTCTCTGATTTTAAGAGACTTTTGTTTATTAGTGTTTCTAACTTTTGGTTTATCTTTATAATCGGTTTTATTTTTATATTTGTTCTTTTTCTTAATGGTTTTCTTTTGAATACATTGATGAAACCTTTTGGAATATTTCTTCAAAAGAAAGAATGGATGGCTTTGTCAGTAGTAACATTTTTTTATAATTACATTACACCTCTCCGTGGGGGTTCTGTAATAAGGTCCATCTATCTTAAAAGAAAGTATAATTTTTCTTACTCGCATTTTATTTCTACACTTTCAGCGATATATATTATAATTTTCTTGGTAGGAAGCTTTATAGGAATTTTGAGTATGCTGTTAGTTTGGATCCGCTATGATATGTTCAGCCCTCTTATTTTTTTCATACTTCTATTGATTTTTTTATTTCTCCTCCTAATAACTATTTTTTCGCCTAGATGTTCGGAATCTAAAAACAAGTGGATAAATTTTCTCGTTAAAATCGGAAATGGATGGCATTTGATTAAAAATGATAAAAAAATTTTGTTTATCATTACAGGGATTACATTAGTTCAGTTAATATCAAATGCGTTAATCTTTATTCTAATCTTTAAGATTATATCTGTAAAAATTGATATGTCTAAATCTCTTTTTATTTCCTCTATAAATTCCATTTCTTTGTTATTTTCAATTACACCAGGGAGTTTAGGAATATCTGATGTTACTGGTGTGTTTTCTGCAAGATTAATCGGTATTAATTTACCAGAAGCCATTGCAGGTGTTGTTTTAAAAAGAAGTGTAGAATTGCTTTTTATTTTTATTCTGGGTCCAATTTTTTCTTATATACTAATGAAAAATCTAAAATCTTTAGATAAATAAAACCTTAAAAATCCTTCTAATCCAGAAATAATTAACCTTTTAAATTTTCTCTCTTTCTACAATCGTATGACAGGAGAAGGCGCTATTGAAAAAAGAACATTAATTTATCACTATGAGTTCCCTGTGAAGGTTCAGGTATTTGCTAGTTACAGAGAAGTTTTAGGACTCTCGGGGCAAGCAGTATTGGATGAAGTCTTTGAATTAATGCATGTAAATTATTCAAGATTTCACATTGGAATTAGGGGAGAAAGATGTACATTTGCAATTGCTTTTCAATGGGGTTCTATAGATCAAGGGACACTGGTAAGTCATGCGGACTTTTACTGCTTTTATTTTGACCGACCTTGGAATGAATGCAATCCTAAATGGAGATGTTATGCATTCAGTAATGAAATTCCAACTAATGGTTTTGGGGGGTGTGAAACAAGATTAGTTATTCTTGGGAAAGAAGCTGAATTAAGAAGAAAGATAGCTGCTGAAGGCGGTAGTTTAGGAGATTATTTACAAGCATGGCCTGATCTTGGAGAACTAAGAAAAAAAGTTCAAGCCTAAAAGCTTTTTTAAACTTTCTCAATCTCAAAAGACTATGCAATCAGCAAAATACCTGCCAATTTTATACCTAATTTTAATACTTTTATCTTTTTTCTCTGTTTTACCAAGCTCTTTTCCTATATATAGCCTTGCAGCCATAATAATAGCAATAATATTTATAATAGCAAAGGAAGAAAAAACAGATATAAAGCTAAACAAATACTTTCTAATTTTGGCTTTTTTGCTAATTTTAATTCCAAAAGTA
>DATDVT010000002.1:0-30671 GCA_035289905.1 Candidatus Nanoarchaeia archaeon | reverse complement strand
TGCAGTTTGTGTTATGAATGATACCTCTGTTACTTTATATATTGATGGTGTGTTAAAAGAAACAACTACTGCAAGTATAAGACATCAAACAACAAGCAAGCCACTTTTAGGACATTATTATGTTGATGGAGCTACTAATCTATACTTTAATGGTACAATAGATTCTGTCTTTATAATAAATAAAACATTGACAGGTGATGATATAATTGCTATGAATTATACAGGACCTAGTATTAATTTATTATATTCAAATATAACTAATTCAAATAATAATTATTCTGTTGCTGTGACTTTAAATGATGGTTTTGATGACGGTTTTACTTTTTTGAGTAATAATATTTATCTTAATAATTCTCTGCCAACAAATGTTAGTTTAGTTATCCCTTTAAATAATACTTTATTTAATTCTAATAATATTTATCTTAATTGGAGTGCTTCTTTAGATAATGATTCTTTAGATGTATTAAAATATCATATTCAAGTAGATAATGATTTAGATTTTAGTAGTTTAACTTATGATAATGATACAATTTATACTAATTTTACAAATGTTACGTTAACTGATGCTAGGTATTATTGGAGGGTAATTGTTAATGATGGTCAAGCTAATAGTTCTTGGAGTATTAATAGAACTTTTTTTATAGATGCTACTTTTCCTACAATTAATATAACGAGTCCTACATCTACAACATATTCTACTTCAAGTGTTAGTTTACAAGGGAATGTAGGAGAGACTAATTTAGATTCTTGTTGGTATACAATAAATAATGGGGTAACAAATACAAGTTTAACTTGTAATACTGGTAGTTTTAGTACGACTTTGAGTAGTTTAAGTGGAACTTATAGGGTCTTTGTTTATGCAAACGATAGTTTGAATAATGAAAATTCAACTAATGTTTCGTTTACAGTTAGTATTCCTAGTGCTGCGTCATCTACTGTTACAACCATTCCTGGAGATGGTGGAAATTTTATTAGTGAAGAGGATAATGATTTATATAATTATGATCCAGGGGCACCAAGGGAGTTACCATCTTTTAATTTAAATATTAAGGATTTATCTTATGAGTTAAAACCTATGGGTTTTTTAAAGGATAGCTTCACAATTAAAAATAATAGGGATTATTTATTAACTATAAATATTGAAAAATTAGGGGAGATTGTAGATATTATTGAATTAGATAAAGATGGTTTTGTTATGACCTCAAATTCTCAGGAAGAGATTAGTTATAATGTTTTGGCTAATGCTAAAGAGGGTATTTATGTTGGTTCTTTAAGGGTTGAAAGTAATAATCCATATATATTAGATATTCCTGTAGTTGTTACTGTTGATGGCATGGGAAATGTTATTGATATTAGTTTAAGTTTAGATCAAGATAAATATAATTTAAATTCTATTTTGAAATCGCAGATTAGTTTAGTTGCCCCTAATGAAGGAGTGAGTTTAAGATATTTTATTAAAGATCTAACTGGGAAGATTGTTTATGAGTTAGAAGAAGATATTAATGATCAAGATTCAATTTTGAAGACATTTGAGAATTTAGGTTTACAGCCAGGAATGTATGTTTTTGGTGTTGAAGCTTATTATGGTGATGAGTTTGATGCGGATAGTAGAATTTTTGAGATTAATGGCAAAAGTAGTTTTAGATCAATAATTTTAACTGCTATCTTATTGGTTGTTGTATTATTAGTTATTTTATGGAGAAGAAGGTTCTTCTTGAAAATGAGAAAGGATTAAAAGATTTAAGGGAGAATATTTATAAAATAAGATATAATTTATAAAGAGATAGACATGAAAAAAATATATATTATAGGATGTGTTATAATTTTAGTATTATTGATTTTAGCTGGAGTAATTTTTTATTTTGGTATGTTTAAAACTAAAGAATATAATTTTAATGTTGTGAAGGATTTAATTTTTGAATCTTATGATTTTGTTAAAATAAAATTTGTTGGTTATTATCGTTTAATTTTTTATGATGAGCCTTTAATTGATGTTAATCAGTTGTTGGTGAAGGTTTTGGTTAAATATGGATCATATTTAGAGAATAGTTTTATTGTTTATAATAATGTAGATAGACCCCTGTATGTTGTGGTTTCTAGTAGTTTAAGTAATGTTAATCCGTTAAATAATAGTTTTGAATTAGCTGAAAAACAAGAGGTAAGGGTAGCATATAACTCAGATTATGATTTAGGTGTTAAAGTTGGAAAAATATATATTGTTTCAGAGGGAGAAACTTTAGAGTTGCCTGTTATTGTTGAGAGTGAGAGTGAAAGGCCTAATTATGATGTTAACTTAGATGTTTCTCCTGAATATTTTGCGTTGAGCGGTGGACAGACAGCGCAGATTCATATAAAAATATTTAATTTAATTAATAAAGATAATAGTGTAGATATAGGATATAATTTATATGGTACTGATGGTAAAATTTATTCTTCTGAAATGGAAAGTTTAGGAGTTGGTTCTGATACTGAAATAATGAAGTCTTTTGTTGTTCCGAATGATATTGAACCAGGATTATACGTTTATACTGTAGATGTTAAATATAATGAATCTGTAGGTGTTGGAAGTTATGTGTTTAATATTTATGATGATAGTCTATTTTATAGGTTGAAGGAAGGAGTTAAGGACAATCTTTTGAGTGTTTTAGTTTTTGTTGTTTTAGTTTTTATTTTGGTAGAGGTATTTGTTTCTTCAATAATTATGTGGAGAAGAAATAGAAAAAGTTGAGCAGCTTTCCAGGCTTCCCGTTCTGAAGAACAGTACAACAAGGAACGGAAGTATGCTTGACTTCTGTGTTCGAGATGGGAACAGGTATAACCATACTCCTATGACCGCTCTGGTTTTTTCTATGATTAAAAGATATTTAAATCTATTGTTTAATAAAAATCTTTATAAACTTTTGATTTGTTTTAAATTACAAGAGGTGATTGATATTGGATAATCAGTATTATTATGTTTATTTAGGGATTGTTTTTTTGGCCATTATAATTGCTGTTGGTTTTACATATTCTGGAAAGGCAATAGTTGGATCTGGTGTTACAGTTTATGCGGCTCATAACCCAAATGATTGTGGATATTTAGTTAGTAAGGTTGTTTCACCATCTAGTTTAGTAACTTTTTCTGAAATAGTTGAAGCTGGTTCAACTCAATTTTTTAGTTTAAATTCTGGGATATATACTCTAGTTTTTCAGCCAACTGGAAAGGCTCCGAGTGGATTAGATTGTTTTAATTTGTATGAAGAGCAGATTAAGATTGTTAGGATAGAAGAAAAAATGCTTATTAAAACTAGTGTGGATTTTGTTTATAATCCTGCTGGACAATATGATTTTAAAATAGGGGTTACTAAAGCTCATTGTTCTGCTGTAATTATGCTTAAAAAGGTTTATAATGATAATGAGATCTGGTTAGATCTAGGTACATTTAGTGAGGGAAAGAATGAAGAGATTTTTTTAGCAGAGGGAGTTAATTATTTAAAATTTGTGCCAAGAGGGGATGAAAATTGTCTTAATGATTACCAAGAAATAGATAAAGTTATAAAAATGTCTTCTAATGGTTTGATCCAAGAGGATATAATATTCTCTCTTAGAGAGAGAGTTTAATTTTTTTTCAGAATATTTATAAATTTGAATTTATTAATTTGTATATGCACAAAAAAAGAGTTGGAGAAAAATATTATTATTACACTACTGTAAGAGAGGGTTTAAAGACAAAAAGTATTTATTTAGGATCTACTAGGAATAAGGCTATTACAAAAGAGAAACAATTGAAAAAAGGAATTATTAAAGTTACGTCTAAACATTCGTTTAAAAATTATTTACTTTGCTTTGGGATTTTTTTAATTATTACTTTATTATTTTTTGGAACAATGATTTATTTTAAGGGTTTAAACATTACTGGAAGATCAGTAATGGATGTTAATTTAGAATTAAGTTCTAATGCATATATGGTTATAGACGGAGTTATTATAGAATTACCAATTTCTATGATTAAGAATAAGTATGGTGGTTGGTATTATAATCTTTATGAATTGGATTTGACGTATTTGGATTTATCTAAGGGAAGACATCTTATTGAGATTTATGATTCTCATAAATTGGTTTATTCAGATGTTTTGATAGTAGAATGAAATTTTTATTTTTTGTAGCAATCTTTTTTGTAGTTTTATCTAGTTATGTTTTTGCCTATGAATGTTTTAATTTGGATAAAGATGTTTTGATAGTACAAACAGATACTAGGTTAAAATTAGAGCATGTATGTGAAGATGTTTTGAATTATCGGATTGAGGATAAATTTGGTTATTTTGGGGATAGTTTTAGCTTAAGTAAAGGAGATTCTATTTTTGTTGATTTATTTTTTGATGTGGATATAAGTTATGTTTTTGATGATTTGGTGATTGATAATGGTCGTGAGATGGTTAATATTCCTATGTTAGTTTTGAGTGATAAGGAATTGGATTTTGATTTGAGTGCTATTTATTCTTCTAGTCTAGAGGTTAAACTTTTTAATTTTGGGGAATCTGGGGAGTTTATAGTTAATTATTTCATTTATAATGAAAATGAGAATTTAATATATGAAACTAGTGATTCTGTTTTTATTGATAACCAAAAATTATTAAGAAGAACTTTTAAGTTAGAAAATGGTAAGTATTTTATTGTTGTTGAAATGATTAAGAATGGTAAGAATAAGGCTAGTGCGGTTTTTGTAGATTTAAATGAAAATAAGTATTATGATAGTAATATTTTGTATACTCTTTTGGTTTTTTTAGCTTTTATTTTACTTTTTTGGTTTGTTTTAAGGAGGCCTAAATTACTTAAAGAACTGAATAATCGACATAATAAAGAGTTAAAGGAATTATATCTTAAGAAAAAAAATAAGTTATTGGAAAATGAGAGAAAAGAATTAAGTTTATTAAAAAAATATGTTGAGATGTTATATAATAAAAAATTAAAAAAGTCTGAGATTAAGAGGTTATGCTTAAAAAAATTTAGTAAAGAACTTGTGGGTAAGTATTTTAAATAATAATGGTAAACATAGGTGTGGAGGGAATTGTTGAGAAGATAGGTGTTAAGATTAAAAATATTAATAGAAGGATTAAATTAGAAGAAAGAGAATATAATGAAGAGATTGAGAGACTAAAAAAATTACATAATGAAGAAAGGGATAGGTTAGAAGATGTTTATTTAACTAAGGGGAATAGATTAAGGATTAAAAGGAGGGATAAAAGGGCTGTTGATTTGATAGATATCAATCATAAGAATTATAAGAAGGTTAAGTGTTTGCATGATTTAAGAAGAATCAAAAAAAAGGGTGTTTTTGATCGTATAAAAGGATTGTTTTCTAGAAAAAAATTAGATGTTTTTGAGGATCAGTTGAATAAATTAAATACAAGTTTAGATAGAAGTATTAATTTTTTGAAGGAGAAAAGAGAGGAGGATTTGAAGGACTTGTTAAAGACACGAGAGACATTAATAGTAGAAAGGAAAAAATTATTGAAAGAATATAATGGACCAGTGAAGATTAAGTTGATTGATTTAAAGAAAAAGATTGATTTATTGGAGAAGAAAAAAAGTAAGATTGGGAGAATAGACCTTGTAGATAGATTAAATACAGAAATAAGGAAGAGAAATAGATTTTTAAAAGAGTGTCAGGCAATTTTTGAAAAACAAAAAAAAAGTTTTTTAGTAGATAAAAGGTTTATTGGTGGGAAATTAAATGAAAAGGAATTGAGAGAAAGATTAGCTATTGTTAAAAAGGATTTTGAGATTAGTAAGCTTAAAGGTAGGGTTTATAGTAGGAGAATTATGAAACAGATAAAGAGTACTGAAAGGGTTTTAGGTGGTTTAGAACAAAAGAGTTTTAAGGAGTTAGTAGGAAAGTGATTGGAGCTTTTTTTGGTTTATTTGTCTTGTTAATTATATGTTGGTTTTTTTTTGAAACTCTTAGTAACATTTAAATATTGATTCTATTTTGTAAAAATAATGGGCCCTTAGCGTAGCCTGGTGGCGCACTCGACTGATAAATCTTACTACAGTATCTCTCTTTTCGGAGGTGAGAAATGAGATCTCTTTTGAATCTCATGCTGTAGTGATTCATAGATCGAGAGGTCATGAGTTCAAATTAGCAAGTCATGCTATGAAATTCTCATAGGGCCCATTAACATAATCTTTATATTTTATATCTTTTTTTTGATTTTTATGGGTAAGTGTTTAGTGTCACAACAAATAAGGAAATTAATTAATGATGGAGAAATTGTTACTAGAATGGATGAGAGCAGAATTCAACCTTCTTCTTTTGAGCCTCAAATTGGAGAAGAACTTTTTCTTTTGAATGAGGGTTTTAGACCTAAGAGAGAAAAAACTGTTTATAGGTCTTTGTTGGAATTGCCTTTGAGGAATAGGAAGAGGATAAATATTACTGGAGGATATGAATTAAAAGTTGGTTTTAGTTATTTGTTACCATTAGAAGAAAAATTAAATTTATCAGGAAATCTAACTGTAAAATCTTCTCCGAGAAGTAGTTTAGGTAGGGTTTTTTTAAATACGCGTTTAGTTTCTGATTATAATGATTGTTTTGATGAGGTACGAAATGATAGATACAAAAGAGAAATGTGGTTGCTGGTACAACCTTTATTTTTTAATTTGATAGTTTATCCAGGATTAACATTAAATCAGTTAAGATTTATTGATGGTTATGATGCTAAATTAACAATTGAGGAATTGTTAAAAGAAGATACTTTATTGTGGTTAAATGGAAAACCAGTTAAAGATATTTTGATAGATGGTTTGGGTATACATTTAGATATGAAAGGAGAAGCTACCGGAGGGATTGTAGCATTAGTCGCTAGAAAAAATCCTGAACCAATTGATTTATTGATGAGAGAAGAGTATTTAGCAGAAGATTATTTTTCTCCTATGAAAGCAGGAGATCTATTTATAGAGAGGGATAAGTGTATTTTGGTTGCTTCAAAAGAGGTTTTAAAAGTACCTGGAAATAGGAATGTAGAGTTGAGAGCGAATACCCATTTAAGTTTAACAGGACCCTTACATTTTGCTGGTTTTATTGATAATGGTTGGGAGGGAGATATTGTTTTTGAGATTAGACCTGATGAAATTAATAGGATGAAATTAGAGGATGGAATACCTTTAAGTGTTTTGGATGTATATAGAACAGATTTACCTGATAAATTATATGGGGAGCAAATAGGTTCTAGCTATAAGTTTCAAAGGGGTTGTAAGACTTCTAAATTTTTTAGAAGTTTTGATTTTGATCATGCAGGTAGGAATTATGCTAAATTAGATAGAGAGGTTTTAGTACAAGATGTGAGATTATTGAAGGAATGTAGGAAAAAATCTTTAGGTTTTGAATTTATTCAAAAAGAAAAAGAATTATTGGATTTAGTAAATGATGGTTTTTTTCATTCGAGATATGATTGTGAGGATGATTTTTCAGTTTCACAAATTATACCTTATATGTTATTATTTAATAATTCTTCTGAGGTATTTGCGTATGTTCGCACTAGTTGTGTGCAGAATTATGGTGAGCAGCGGTTATTTGGTAAACATTCTATAGGTGTTGGGGGCATATTGGTAGAATAGATTCTTTTAATTATGTTATTAATTGTTTGGAGAGAGAGCTTAAAGAGGAGGTAAGTTTTGAGGGTGATTTAGGGAGTTTAAAACTAGTAGGGACTTTAGTTATGGATGATAAACTGGTAGATAGGGCGCATTTTGGTTTAGTTTATGCTGGTTTAGTTGATAAGGATGTTAAGCCTGCTGAATGTTCTATAATTTCTGGGAGAATGGTTGAAATAGATCAGATTATTAAGGAGCCATTTGAGAGATATGAGGATTGGAGTATGGCTTTGATTCCCCATCTGCGAGAAATATATAGAAAGTTATTTTAAGTAGAGTTTATTAAAAATTTATGATGAGAGTTTTGATAATTGTTGGGAGTGTAAGACATGGTAGATTTAGTAAAAGGGTGGCTGATTGGGTTTTTGAGGAAGCAAAAAAAAGAAATGAATTTGAGGTTGAATTAGTTGATTTAATAGACTTTCCATTACCTTTTTTTGAGGAAGCTTTTTCTCCTTTAATGGCAAAAGAACCTTATTTGAATGAAAATGTAAGAAAATTATCTGTGAAAGTGGAAGGCGCAGATAGTTTTATTGTAGTTACTCCGGAATATAATCATGGGTATCCTGCAGTTTTAAAGAATATGTTCGATTATATTTATAGGGAGTGGAATAAAAAAGCAGTAGGCTTTGTTTCGTATGGTGGTGTTGGTGGGGCACGTTCAGTTGAACAGTTAAGACAGGTTGTAATTGAACTTCAAATGGCACCTATTAGGCAAGCAATTCATATTCCTCCTCAATTATTCTTTGATATAATGATGAATAAGATAGATGTTCCTAATCTTTTTGATATTTTAAAATTTCAATTAGATTCTTTTTTTGATGATCTTATATGGTGGACTAATGCATTAAAAAATGCTAGAGAGACAAATATATATGGGTCTGCCAGGATTTGAACCTGGGACCCTCTCCACGTCAAGGAGAGATCATAGCCACTAGACCACAGACCCTTACATCACTTTAGAATTATTTTCAATTTTTTTGTCTGGAGAGAGTAAAACACATTTGTCTTTGTTTACTGCAGCTAGTAACATACCATTACTTTCAATTCTCCTTATTGTTTTCGGTTCTAAATTTGTTATGATTGCAACTTGTTTACCAATCAATTCTTCTTTTTCGTAATCTTTTTTTATTCCAGCTATAATTTGTCTTTCTTCATTGTCTAGATTTAAAATTAGTTGGTATAATTTGTCTGTATTTTCTATGTCTTTTACTTCTTTGATTGTTGCTATTCTTATGTCTAATTTTTTAAAATCGTCATATGATATGTGTTTATTTTTCATCATGTTTTTTACCTCAATTTTTCTAAATAAAATTTTAGGTTCATTAACCGAATATGTTATTTTTTTTAATTTACATTCTTTTAACAGATTTTTTTCTTTTATGTTTAGTTGTTTTTGTATTTTTTCTGATGTTTCTGGTAGAAACGGTTCGATTAAAATAGATATTATTCTAAGTGCTTCTAGTAAATTATATAAAATAATTTTAGGATTTTCTTTTTCCCAGGGTTTATTATCATTAATATATTTGTTACAATCATTTATAAATTTCCATATAGTTGATAAGGCATTATGTAATTCATAGTTTTTCATTTCTTTTTTTATTTGTTCTAAATTTAGTTTTTTGAATAGATTTTGATCTATTTTTTGTTGGGTTATATTTTTATTTTTTTTTGTTAGAACTATAACTCTTTGTAATAAATTACCAAGGTCATTAGATAATTCATTGTTATTTCTTTCAATCAATTTTTTTTCTGAAAAATCTCCATCTTCACCAAATGGAATTTCTCTTATTAAATAATAACGAATGACTTCTGAAGAATATTGTTTTGAGAGAACTAGCGGGTCTATTGTATTTTTGAGTGATTTTGACATTTTTTCTCCAGTGGAGCTTTTGATAAACCCATGGACAAGAACCTCTGGTAATTCTATATTTGAAGCTAGTAGCCATGTGCCCCAGATTACAGTATGATGCCAGACAATATCTGAGCCTATAATATGCAAGGCTGGCCAAAAATCTTTAAATTTTTTGTTGGGATAATTTATTGTTGTTAGGTAGTTAATTAAAGCATCATTCCAAATGGAGACTATATATTTTTTGTCTAATGGAAATGGAATCCCCCAGGATATTTTTTCTCTGGTAAGACAAAAATCATGTAAGGGTTCTTTTAATCTGTTTAAGATTTCATTTTTCTTTTTTTCAGGTCTTATAAAGTTTGGATTATTTTTTATATGTTCTATTAATTTATTTTGATATTTATTCATTTTAAAAAAATATGCATCTTCTTCTAGAAATTCAGTAGGTTTATTATGTGTTGGACAATTGATTCCATTTAATTCTTCTTTTGGGAAATAGGTCTCACACTCAGAACAATAATATCCAGAATATTTTCCTTTATATATATCTCCTTTTTTATGTAATTCTTTAATCATTTTTATTACTACTTTTTTATGTCTTTCTTCTACGGTTTCTATAAAATCAGTATATGAAATATTATATTCTTTGCATAATTGTAAAAAGAATTTTTCTATTGTTTTAATAAACTCTAGAGGGATTTTATTTGCTTCTTTTGCGCATCTTGCTATTTTACTTCCATGGCAGTCTAATCCTGTTGAAAAGTGAACTTTTTTTCCTTGTAAGCGGTTCCATCTAGCTATAACATCACAGCATATTTTTTCGTACATATGGCCTACATGTGGTGGTGCTGATGGGTAGTCTATTGCGCTTGAAATGAAAAATGTGTTTTTCATATTTTATTTTTTATGTTTTTTGTCTTATTTAAATCTTCTATTTTTTTTAATAAGAACTTTTATAAACTTGTTTTTATTTTTTGAATTAATGGCTATTTCAGATTCTCCGACTTTAGTTCTTGGTAAATTACCTAAAGGAATTGCAAGTGGAGGTAATGTTGTTTTTTTAAGGGATATTTTTGATAAACTAGTTGATATAAAACAGGATATTCTTGAAATTCAGGTTATTAAAGGTGATTTTGATGGATTGTTATTTGAATTAGATAGAACTATGTCTTTGAATAAGAGGGTTTCTTTTTTTCAACTTAGTTCAAAAGAACGAGCGAGTTTAATATCGAGGCTTTCAATAGATCTTACTTTTTTTTTAGATTTTCAGAGAGAATTTGATAGTTTTTTAGAATATATTACTGTTAATGGAATTCAAGATAAGGCACTCAATTTAGGATATAATTTAAGGATTAGATGTGGTGTTTTGATAGGAGTTATTAATGAAAATTCTAGTTTTTCTGATAGTTTTACGCAGAATAATTTTGAGGGGAAGGTTATTTTTAATTTAAATAATTTAAAGGTTTTAATTTTTGAGATTTATGATTCTTTGGGAGAATTTTTAAAATCTAATGGGATGGATCCGTCTTTATTAAAATTATTAAGAAACGATTGTAAATTCCTTTTTGAGGTAAATAGTTTTTTGATTAGTAATGGTTTTTTGGCTAGAAGACCCATGGAAGATTTTAAAAGAGATTTTTTAAATTTTTTAAATTCTTTTAGATCTTATTTAAAAGATTCAAAAAGAATTAAAGCATTTAAGACCTTTGAGAAAGATGTTAGTAGATTGGAAGTAATGTATGAGTTTGTGCGTTCTGGTATTAAGGGTCTTTCATATCAACAAAGTTTAGGTATTATTGCTAGTTTAAGGGAGTTATTTTCTATTGTGTCTATTTATCCTTTAGGGTGGTCTCTAGTTATGAATAATGTTGATTATTTTGATCAGTGGTATATTGATTGGGAGAGGGGTATAAATTCTGGGGATGTTTTGGCTAGAATTATTGTTTTGTGTTTAAATTTAGAAAATATTATGTTAAAAATTAGTAAGGTTGATTTATGTATAGATATTTTTCATAATAGTACATGTGGTTGTGTATTAGATATTTTTTTAAAAGAGATGGTTGCTACTTTAAATTCTTATAATTCGATTATATCTGAATTTAATGATTCAGGGTTTAGGAAGCTTTCAAATAGGGTTTTTAAAAGGAATTATAGGATAAATGGACAAGTAGATCCATCTTTATTCTTTTTAAGATTAAATGAGGTTTATAGCTATTTAGCTTTTTTGAGTAGATCTTATAGGGTTATTTATGGTTTACGTGATTCTTTAAGTTCTTTAAATGTCAATCTTAATTTTTTGTTTTCTGAGTATATATGTTCTAAATCTATGCTTAATAATCTTTTTAAGACTATAGATATTATGCTTAAAAATTTAAATTCTTTTATTAGTTTTTTTGAGTTTAATAGAGATAGGATAGGAAAATTTGTTAAATTAAGAAGTAAACTTATTTCTCGTTGGGGAAAACATTTTGAAATGTATCTATTAGATGATGAAAGGACTATTTTTGAATTAAATAATTATGTTGCTTCTTTTGAAAAATATATTACTAAGGATTTGTATTTTTTGATACATTGGGTTGTTATTTCTGGGAAGATTGTTGATAATTTTAAAGAGCAAGCTGATTTTTTTAGAATTAAACTAAATGAGTTATTGGTTCAGTCAGATAATAGGAGAGAAGAGTTTAAACTATTGAATGTTCTTCGATAAATTTTTGTTTTTTTTAGAAAAATATTTAAATGTCTTCTTGTTGTAAACAATATGAATCAATATATTTTAGGGGGTTGGTGGTTTAATTCTAAGGATCCTGGTGATCAATCTTATAAAGATTTTATTTTGGTTAGGCCGGATAATATAGGTTGTTTAAGTAACGGCTCTTGTTGTTATGTTTATGGTAAGGTGGATATTCATGAGATTGTTTATGTTGGTTCTAAACCCTTAAAGGTGAGGGGTAATTTAACAGTATTAGAAGGGAATGTTAAGGAGTTTTTTATTGCTGATAAACATCCACCTATTTATCCAGATGGTTTTGTTATGTTTCCTTATTGTTTTTTGAGTAAGCTTTTAGAACAAAGATTAGTTGGTTCTTAGTTTGATTTAACTTGATAATGGCTCTGAATGCGACTTGCGGGAATCGAACCCGCATTACGAGCTATTTCCTATTTAAGATGGGAAGCTCGGGTTGTACCATTCAACTAAAGTCGCTTGAAAGATTTTAATATTTTGATCATATAAATCTCCTTATTTAAATTTTTATATGAAAGAATTTTTTTATAAATATTTATATCTAATGGATTTATTTAATAAAATTAACTTAAAAAATTTAAACTTTTATATGTACAGTTTTCGAAAAAGAATAAGGAAAAGCCATGCTATTTAACATACTTTTTTAAATCTTTTTGTTAATCTTTTAATTATGATTTATGAAAATATTTTAGAACAGTTGAAAAACTATACTAAAAAAAATAATATTGCTATTACATCTAATGGAAACGATGCTATATTTAAGGCCTTTGAAATTCTAAAAAGAGAAGGCTGCAAAAATATTTTGTTTCCTGATCAGGCGGGTTGGTGGAAGTGTCCAGATATTGCAAAAAAAGTAGGTTTGGAGTTTAGTTTTTTGGAAACTAAAGATGGAATGGTTGATATAGATTTGTTAGGAAAATTTGTTGGAGATTATGATTCTTTGTATATATGTAGTCTTGGAGGATATTATGTTGAGCAACCCTTGTTTGAGATTTATCAAGTTTGTAAGGATAATAATTGTTTATTGATTGTTGATGCTTGTTCTGGAATCGGTGTTGATGGTTTATGTAATGTTGGAGATATAATATTGGGTAGTTTCGGTAGATGGAAGATTGTCGATTATGGTAATTATGGTTTTATTGCTTCGAATTTTGATTTTGATTTTAATAGTTTAGTTGTTGAAGATTTTTCATTATTAAAAAAATTAAAGAATGCATATATTAGGTTTAATTTTTTAGTCAGTTTAAACTTTGAGATCAAGAAAGAGTTAAATAATTTTAAGGTTTATTTTCCAGAATCTAGAAGTTTAAATGTTGTTGTGGAGAAAAATGAGTGGGTTTTAGAATATTGTAATAGAAAAGGTTATGAATATAAATTGTGTCCTGTTTATAATAGAATTAATAAAGATGCGATATCTATTGAGGTGAAGAGATTGAATTTTGGAGAGTCAGATGGTAAATGAAGAAACAATTGGATTCCATAAAGGTGCATTAAGTACATTAAGTAAGGAGAGGGAAGAATTGGTTAGAATGATTGGAATTGTTGAGCAGTTAATGCAGATGCATTTAAAGGCATTGCAAGAGCTTGGTGTTGATTTAATGAAAGATGCAGAGGGGGTTAAAAAAGAGGGATTAGATGGAAAGGTTAAAAAGAAATAGGAAGTTGCACTGAACATATTCTAAAATTTTAAGTTCTTTAAATCTATATGATAATTATGATGCCACTTCTTTAATAACTTATAATCTAAATCTCTTTTTTCTAAAATTTATTCTTATTAAAAACATAGCAAGAAGAGAAATTCAACTCTTTTTCTATACAATGAGCAAAATATACCTATTTTTTATGAAATTATAATGGATTATATCTAAAAAAATCCTGGAAATCTGCGAAACAAATAGCACAAGGTTTAAATATGAGGAAAGTGCAGGAAGAATTGGGTTTACTTAGAGATCATGGATATTTGAAAAGAGAAGATTATCCATATAGATCTTTTGTAAATGCAATAGTTCAAGTGCGATTAACATGATTATACCCATTCGTTGTTTCGGTTGTGGAAAGCCAGTAGGTCATTTATGGGAATCATATAAAGAAAGAGTTGCTAAGGGTGAAAAATCGAAAGATGTTCTTGATGATCTTGGGTTAGAAAGATATTGTTGTAGAGGTTTATTTATAGGTCATGTTGATCTATTAGACACAGTGGCTAGGTTCAAAAGAATTTCTTGATTATTCATATTTTAATGCATCTACAGGTTTTAATTTTGAGGCTTTTATTGCTGGTAATGTTCCAGAAATAGTTCCGACTATAAATGAGAAGACTAGTGCTCCAATGATTAGATACCATGGGAAGTATGCTTTTAATAGGTCTGTTCCTAATGTTTGAGATGCAATGGTTTCTACTAATTTACCTATACCTATTCCAATTAATATTCCTATTGTTCCCCCAATTATTCCTAATAGACCAGATTCTATTAAAAATATAGATAAGATATCTTTGTTAGTTGCACCTATTGCTTTCATTATTCCAATTTCTTTTGTTCTTTCTAAGACTGAGGTATACATTGTATTCATTATTCCTATTCCGCCTACAAAGAGGGAGATGGCTGCAATTCCAACTAAAACTGTTTGAACTATGTTTAGAATGTTTGAGAATGAGTCAGCTATATCTTGCGGTGTTTGTATTTCAAAGTTTTCTTTGCCTTTTTCTAAGTTACGAAAATTTCTTAATTCTTTTTTTATATCCTCTTCTAGTTTTTCTAGATCTGCGTTTGGTTTTGCTTGAACAAGAAGCATGTTAACTTCTTCATTGTCTAAATTTAAGATGTCTATTAATGTGTTTTCTTCTATGAAAATATAATCATTTGTCTCGCTATTCTCTTCTAGAATTCCTATGACTTGGAATTCTTGTTTGTTAATTATTATTTTGTCATTTAACCTGATATTTTTTTTGAATATATTTTTATTGGCTAAGTTGTAACCTATAACTACTTTATATTTATCTCCTGCTTTTAGCATTCTACCTTTTTCTGTTTTTATTATTTCTAGTTCTAGGATTTCTTTTTGTGATTTATCTGTAGGCATACTTAATCCATAGAGGTATTTTATTTCATCTTGATATTCTACTTCAATTGGTTGGAATATTCTAGGAATTATTGTTTTTATTTCTGGGATTTTTTTTATAGGCTCTATATCTTTTCTTGTTAATGGTTCTACAGTAAATGCTCCTGGTGGGGCGAAACCTGCTGCCTTCGCTGTGATGATTAATTTATCTGTTCCTAAACTTGCAAATTCATTGTTGATTGCTTCTTCTAATCCTTGACCTAAAGAAATTAATGAAACTACTGCTGCTATTCCTATAAATATACCGAACATAGTTAGCCAGGATCTAATTCCCCTGGTTTTTAGATTTTTTATGGTATATAAAAAAAAATCTTTAATCATTTTTTCTTTTTCTTCTTTTATAGATTATATAAGCAATTAAAAGGAGTATGATTATTATGGGGATTATTGTTGTAGTTGATATTTTACTAGTTATCAATTTTAATTTTTTTGCTTCTTCTTTTGTGTATATTTTTGTCTCTAAGGTTTCTTCTATTTTGAAATCTTTGTTATTTGAGTCTTTAAATGTTAAAGATATTTTTGGTGGATTTGTTGTTTTTGGGATAATTGTAAATTCAGCAGTTTGGTAGTCATCTGAATCTATGTTTCCTATATAAACCTTGTTTGTTGAGATGATATTATAATCTGGAGAGGTAGTTAAAATTATTGTTGCCAATTTAATGTTTTCTAGACCGGAGTTTGTTAGTAATATTGTAATTGTAGAGAGTTCATCTAGAATTATTGGTTTTTCTGCTTCAATGGTTATTTCAATTACTGGAGTAGAACCTATAGTTACAGAGATGAGTTCTTGTTTTTCTTGAATATCTCCTATTTCATTTGTGTATGATATTGAAAGTGGTATTTTATACGTACCTGATTCTGCATCAGGGAGGACTTTAATTTTATAGTTTATTATTTCTTCTTCTTCTTGATCTAAACTTATTATCAAATTTTCTATTCCATTTATAGGTGCAAACGGTACAGTAGTTAGATCTAGTTTTGCTCTGATATTTTTTGTTTTTGTTTTGCCATCATTTTTAATAGTTAGTTTTAATTCTGTTTCTTCTCCTTGTTTTATTATTTCTGGAGAGCTAGATATTTTTGTAAGGGCTATATTTGAATATTTAGATTGAATCTTTATTGAGAATGTTTCTTTTTCTGAGTCATCATTATTTTCTTGGTATTTAATTTTTAAGGAATATGTATCTGATTCTGTGTCATCTTTAGTGTCTATATCAAAATAGATTGATTTTGTTTCTTTTGGTAATAGAGTAGATATTTCTTCTTTAGTATCGTCAATGATGAATGGATAGTCTTCTTCAACTGTTATTTTAATATCATTGAGGGTGTTATCTGTTGGATTTTCTATGTTTAATTTGATTGTGAATTTTGAACCTGGTTCTTGTGGTTCAATACTTTCCATGTTTATTCTTAAATCTTCACTTGAAGCGTATACTACTGATAATAATAGGATTATACTAATTATTATTTTCATTCTTTTCCTCCAGAGCAATTTTTCCATCTTTTAGATAAAATATTTTTTTTGCTTGTCTAGCCGTTTCTATGTTATGAGTGACTAAGATTATTGTTTTTCCTTCTTTGTTTAACTTTTTAAGGAAATCTATGATTATATTGCTAGTTTTTGAGTCTAAGTTTCCAGTAGGTTCATCAGCAAGAATTATTTCTGGATTATTTGCTAAGGCTCTGGCAATTGCTACTCTTTGTTGTTGTCCTCCAGAGAGTTCTTTTGGTTTGTGATTCATTCTATTTTCTAATTCTACGAGTTTTAGTAATTCTTTCGCTCTTTCTTTTCTCTTTTTTTCTGGTATTTTCTGAAATATCATAGGAAGCATTATGTTTTCTAATGCAGTTAATGTTGGGATTAGATTGAATTGTTGAAATATGAATCCTATTTTTTTGCCTCTTATAATAGCTAATTCTGATTCTGATAGTGAAGATATATTTTTATTGTCAAGAATTATTTTTCCTTTTGATGGTGTGTCAAGACAACCTATAGAATTCATTATTGTTGATTTACCTGATCCTGATGGACCCATAATGGCTATAAAATCATTTTTTTCTATGTTTAAGTTTATTTCAGAAAGGGCATGTATTTCTGAGTCTCCCATATAATATGTTTTGGTGATTTCTTTTAATTCTATGATTCCCATATTAATTTTTAATAGAGAAAACTTAAATAGCTTTCTTTGACTAATTTTTTAAAGTTAATATTTTTGTTTTTTTTATGAGAGACGATTTATGGTTAAGAGATAGGCTTGATAAGATTTGGGAAACTTTATTTGGAGATGTTGAAAAACTAAATTGTGTAGTTATAAGGTTTAAAGGAAGATATAGGAATAAATTTGGGCATATAAAGAGATTAAAAAATGGAGATAGTGAAATTATTGTGAATGGGATGTTTAGAGATGAAAGGATTCCTGAATTTATTATTGATTTAACATTAGCGCATGAATTGATTCATTATATGCATGGTTTTAATTCTCCGCATAAAAAATTGTTTAAATATCCTCATCAGAATAGAATTGTTGAGAATGAATTAAGAAAGAGAGGTTTTTATTATTTAAAAAAATTAGAAAAGAAGTGGATAAAAGAGGATTGGTTAGATTATCTTAAACGGAATTTTTAGTAGCAGCTGCTTGAGATATTCGCATTTTCTTTATTGCCTCTTTTTTCTTTTTTCTTGAATGTATTTCTTTTCCTAATAGTGCACCTATGCCTGCGCCAGGTATTACGAATGATGCAATTTCTGCACCTAGTTCGAATAATAGGTTTTCTGATACCATGCTAGTAATTGATTCGTCGATTAATGGTCCTTTTGTTATCTTTCCAGTTATACTATTTATTTCTAAAACCTTTCTTTTATTATTTTTTTGATTAAGGAATTCAAATGCATAGGATGGAATTAAATATAAACTTAGTTCATTAACTTCTATTTTTTCTTGAATTATTTTATCTGCATTGAATGGTTTTATGATTTCTTTTAAGATGTTTCTAATTAAAAATGATGCTCTAATTGTTGGATTAAATACTTTTGATTTTTTTGTGTTTAGTTCTAATAGGGATTTGATACCTTCACTTTCATATGTTAGATATTCTTTTAAATCTTTTAATTCTTCATCTGTTGCAGATTCTATAGCATGCTTTTTGTAGTGTTCAACACAATGATCTTCTGCTGTTATGTTGCATATAGGTTCTTGGCCTGTTATATTGAAGACTTTGTTGTTTATTTTTACAGATCTTACTTCTGGTTCAACATTAAATTTATAATTATTTTGTCTTTTGTATTCTAAGTAATTTTCTATTTTTATATTCCAAAATGGTCTGTGTCTTTTTTCTATTTTTACTAGAACTATATGTTCTTTTTGTGAAAATAATGAAGAGGTTCTTGTTAGTATATCAAAAGCCTTTTCTTTGTTTTTAAGAGCTAACCCTTTACAGTGATCTTCTGTAAAGTTTTCTTTAATCAGTTGTATGTTTTGATTTTTTGCATTAAATTGGAATTCTGACATTTGAACTATAAGATATATTAAAATATATAAATCTTTCGTTGTTTACTACTTTTTGGTGGTGGGTATTCTTTTAGTTTTATTACAATTTTTACAGTTGATAGTTAGCACTTTATTTCTTATTCTTTGAGTGGAATTTCTAGAGTTTAATAAAATTAAACAATTCTTACAGATTTTTCTTTTTAATTCTTTTGGGATTGGTGTTTTTGTTTTTTGTGAAATTTTTAGTGAGAGTTCCAAATATCTTTTTTCGTAATCTGGATTTATTTTTGCTAAGTCAAATAATTCTTTAATTCTTGTCAGTGCAATATTTTTTATTTGTGTTTTTTTCATTAGGATTTAATTAATTGAAATATTTATAAATGCATGGGAGTTTAGTTTAAGATAATTTTATATAGTTTTTAATTTGTTGAGGGTTTATGTTAGATGGAAAGAATTGGAATAAAGAGTTAGAATTAGAAATAGTTAAGGAATGGGTTAATGGGGGAAAATATAGATTTGATATTAAAAGTAAGAAAAAGATTTTTTCTATTGATACTCCCCCCCCCTATGTGAACTCTCCAGTTCATATGGGTCATGCTTCTACTTATGCTATTATGGATATGATCGCAAGATATAAAAGAATGGAGGGTTATGAGGTTTTATTTCCTTTAGGAATGGATAGGAATGGTTTACCTATAGAGATTTCTGCTGAAAAAATGTTTAAGAAAAAATTAACTGAGTGTACTAGGGAAGAATTTTTAGATATGTGTAAATTAGTTTTAGATTCTGCTACTAGAGAAAGTGTTGATACTTTTTTTAGGGAAGGAATATGTTTTAATAGTTATAATGTTGGTGCTGAGATAGGTGATGCTTATGAAACTGATTCTTCAGAGTATAGGGTTTTGACGCAGAGTACTTTTATTGATTTGTGGAATAATGGTTTGATTTATGAGGCTGAAAGGGTGAACAATTATTGTTCTGGTTGTCAGACAACTATTGCTGATTCTGAGATTGAGTATGAGGAGAGAGATAGTTTATTTACTGACATTAAGTTTAAAATAAAAGGGGATAACGAAGAGATTATTGTTGGTACAACCAGGCCTGAGTTTTTATATAGTTGTGCTATGATTTTATATAATCCTAATGATATTAGATATAAACATTTAGAGGGTAAGTTTGCTCTAGTTCCAATTAGTAATTTAGAGGTTCCTATTAAAGCACATACTTTAGCAGAAATTGATAAGGGAACTGGTTTAGTAATGATGTGTTCTTTTGGGGATAATAATGATGTAAGATTTTTTAGAGAGGAGAAATTGGAACCTAAGATTTTAATTAATTTAGATGGTACTATAAATGATAAGGCTGCTTTGTTGAATGGTTTGAATGTTAAAGATGCTCGTGTTAAAATTTTAGAATTATTAAAAGAAAAGAATTTAATTGTTTTTCAGAAAAAGATAAAACATAGGACACCTTTATGTGCTAAAAGTAAGGATGACGTCGAGTTTATTTGTATGAAGGAGTTTTATCTTAGACAGTTAGAGTTTAAGGATAAGATGTTGGAATTTGCTGAGAAAATAAGATTTTTTTCATCTGAGAGTAGACAGATTTTGATAGATTGGATTAATTCTATAAATATTGATTGGCCTATTTCCAGGAGAAGATATTATGCTACTGAAATTCCCCTATGGTATTGTGAAAAATGTGGTGAGATATTTGTTCCTAAAAAAGGGAAATATTATGTGCCTTGGAAAGAGGAATGTCCAATAAAAAGGTGTAAGTGTGGATCTAAAATTTTTATTGGAGAGACTAGAGTTTTTGATACATGGTTTGATTCTTCAATTTCGCCTTTATATATTTTAGGTTATGAGAGAAATTCTAAGTTTTTTAAGAGATCTTTCCCTTGTAGTTTAAGACCACAAGGGAAGGAAATTGTCAGGACTTGGTTGTATTATACAATCCTTAAAAGTTATTTGTTAACTAATAAATTAGTATTTAAGGATGTTTGGATACACCACCATATTTTAGATGAAAGGGGTTTGAAGATGAGTAAGTCTTTGGGTAATGTTATTGATCCTAAAATAGTTTTAGAAAGATATAGTGGGGAGGCTTTAAGGTTATGGTGTGTTGTTGAGGGAAATTTAACTAATATTGATTTTAATTGTAGTTATGAAAGAATAGGGGGTGCCTCTAAAACCATAGCTAAGTTATGGAATGTTGCTAAATTTATATGTATGTTTGATTCTGGTGAAAGTAAGAAATTATTAGTAGCTGATAAGTGGATATTAGGTGAGATTAATAAGTTAGTTGAAGAATGTAATGTTTGTTATGAAGTATATGATTTTCATAATCCTATTTTGAAGTTGAAGCATTTTTTATGGGAAGATTTTGCTTCTCATTATATAGAATTAGTTAAAAAAAGGGTTTATAATCAAGATAATATGTTTAGTAAATCAGAAAGAAATGGTGCAGTTTATACATTGAAAGAAGTATTTAAAAAGTTGTTGGAATGTTTGGCGCCAATTATCCCAATGATTAGTTATAAGATTTATTTAGAATTGTATAATAAAGATGTTCATTTTGTTAGTTTTCCTAAATTTAAGAAAATGGATGTTGTTGGGTTTAGTTCTGATGATATAATTAATTTGAATAGTTTAATATGGAAGATTAAAAGGGAGAATGGTTTGAGTTTGAAAGATAGTGTAGAAGGGGTTGTTATTTTGAAGAAGATGTTTGGTTTAGAGAAAGATATTAAATATATGCATAATATTAAGTCTCTAGTTTATGGAGATATTTTTGAGGTTAGGTTATGAGTAAGGTAATAGAAAAATTGGATAGAGAAAAGAGACACAAGTTAAGGAAATTTATTAATATTCTTAAAAAGTTTAGAGGAAGGCACACAGAGTTGGTTTCAGTTTACATTCCTTCTGGATATGATATTAATAAAATAATTTCACATTTAATGCAGGAACAAGGAACAGCTAGTAATATTAAAGATAAGAATAATCGAAAGAATGTGATAGATGCTTTAGAAAGAATGATTAGGCATTTGAGATTGTTTAAACAAACACCAATAAATGGGTTAGCTATTTTTTCAGGTAATATTTCAGAGCAAGAAGGTAAACAAGATATTCAAGTGTGGAGCATTGAACCACCATTACCATTTAATGTTAGATTGTATAGATGTGATCATATATTTGTTTTGGAAGAATTAGAGGGGATGATAGAGCACGAAGAGGAATATGGTTTAGTTGTTATGGATAATAGAGAAGCAGTTGTTGGTTTGTTGAAAGGGACTAAGATTATTGTTATGAAAGAATTTACTTCTAGTGTTCCTGGAAAGATAAAGGTCGGGGGACAGAGTCAAGCTAGATACTCTAGATTAAGAGAAGAGGCGTCTCATGAGTTTCAGAAAAGAATTACTGCGTTTACAAACGAAGAATTTTTAAAGATGAAGGATTTAAAAGGGATTTTAGTCGGTGGAGGTGGTATGACTAAAGATAAAATGGTGGATAGTGGTTTAATTAATAATGAGATTAAGAAAAAGATTATAGCTGTTAGGGATTTATCTTATAATGGAGAATTTGGTTTAAGAGAATTAGTTGAGAAGAGTAGAGATGTTTTAGCAGAGGCAGATGTAATAAAAGAAAAATTATTAGTTGAAGAGTTTTTGGGAATTTTAGCTAAGACTGGGGGAAGGGCTATTTATGGTTTAAACGATGTTAAAAATGCTTTACAATTGGGGGCTGTTGATAAGCTATTGATTTCTGAAGATATAGATGAGAAGGTTGCTGATGAATTAGAGGATTTGGCTGATAGATCTGGAACAGAATTTCATATTATTTCAATTGATACTGAAGAGGGAGCTCAAATTAAAAATTTTGGGGGAATTGTAGCTATTTTGAGATATTCTTTAGAATAGTTATTTTTTGTTATAATTGTTTTTTGATAGTTAAGCTTATATATTTTTTTAATCATTTACAGATGGTAAAAGAGCGTGTTTCTAGATTATAGTTTTGGAGGACTAAAAATGAAAAAATTATTTGGAATTATATTATTGTGCGTATTGTTAGTTAGTACATTTCCATTTGTTTCTGCAGTTGAAGAAGAAAGGACAGTAGGAGAGACTATTGTGGATGGTAAACATGCAAAAGAAGAATATAGAGAAGAATTAAATAGTTATCAAAAATATGACTTTAGTCATACTAAATTGTTAAAAAAAGAAGAAGATATTTTACAAAAATGTAAGAGTGGTAGATTAGACAGTGAGTTTTGTGCTGGTTACTCTAAAATATTACAAGCTAAAATGCCAGGTGAATTAATAAGGACTGCCGATGGTTATGTTTTAGAATTAGGAGATATAGCTTTAGCTGCTACAGATTTACATTTAGAGGATGAGAGAAAGGATATTATAGTTGAAAATTTGGAGACAGTTCAAGATAGATTTATTGATTTTAGTGATACTATGAGTATGTTTAAAGATTTGGAAAGAGAAGGTCATAGCATGATTGCTTTTAAGATATTAGAAAGAATAACAAATGATGCTAGGGCTGTTGTAGAAGCTACAAAAACTGAAAAATTCTTCTCTAAAAAAGAAACTGAATCAAGTAAAATTAAAGTTCTTGAGAGAAAATTGGGAAGATTTATTGGCGAAAAGGAAGCTGCAGGTGAAATAGATTCTGAAATAATTAATGACTATGATGAATTTGTTGCTAAGAGAGCTAAAAGTCAAGATGATTATATGGATTCAAAGGATTCTTTTGACAGTGCAGTTAATAGTTTAGCTGAAGGAGATCATATTGATGCTATTGGAGATTATAAACATGCTAAGATCAATATGAAGATTAGTGAAGATGAAGCTAAACAAGCTAAAGTTGCTTTGAAAAATACTATCAAAGGAATTAAAGAAGACTTTGGTACACAATAATTTTTTTTTAATTATTAATTGCTAAAATCTAGTTCTATTACAAATAAGAAAGGTACTTTGGAATATTTATCATTATAATTAGGATAGTGACATTTTTATGTTTGTGGTTTTACTGTAGTTCTACTGTTTTCTTTTGATAATCTTCCTATTTTTGTAGATAATAATACTTTTGAAGATATGCGTAGAATATAACTAACTCCTCTTGAGAGTGGGTTGCCTAGAGCGTATTCTATTGTATTTGTTCTATATTATCTATTTCTTGATTAATCTAATGACATATAATTTTTTATTAAAGGGAATTATTTAAACCATTTTTTGTTATTATTTATTAAGAGTTACATTATTTTAAAAGTGAATAGAATATTTAATTGTGTATGTTGTCATTAAAATATCCAAAATTTGTGTTATTGTTTTTTACGTTTTTAGTAGCATATTTTATTTTTTTAGAAAGGAACTTTTTACTTTTTCATGATTTTTTATTTAGTTTAGGTTATTTTGGTGTTTTTTTTGTTGGTGTTTTTTTTTCATATGGTTTTACTGCAGGCCCAGCTACTGCTTTACTTTTAATATTAGCACAAGAACAGAATATTTTCTTAGTGGGGTTTATAGCTGGTTTTGGCGCTTTGATCGGTGATTTATTAATTTTTAAATTTATTAGATATTCTTTTGATGATGAAATTAAAAAATTGTCTAAGGAAAGATTAATTAAGAGTTTTAATAGAGGTATTCCTAAATTAGTTAAGAAATATATAATTTTAGTTTTTGCTGGTTTTATAATTGCTTCTCCTTTACCTGATGAGATTGGTGTATCTTTATTGGCCGCCTTTAGTTCCTTTTCTATTAGATTCTTTCTTTTATTTTCTTATGTTTTAAATACTGCAGGAATTTTTGTAATTTTGTTTATTGGTACATCTATTTGAGTTTTTTATAGAATTTGTAGGCTGTTTTTAATCTAGTAGATAATTTTTTTGAATCTTTTTTAATAAATCTTATTCCGTCTTTCATAACTATTATTCCTTCTTTTTCTAATTTTTTTGAAATTGTTTTTGTTACAAAGAATCCCTCTTTTGTTAGTTTAATACCATCTTTTGGTATTTTAATTCCTTCTTTTTCTAATTTTTTTAGGTCTTCTAAGAATTGTTTTCTTCTTTTTGTTTCATTTAATGTTAGAAATCTTGGTGTTCTTGTTACTGGTCTAAGTAATTCTGCGACTCTTGATTCTCTCGCTACAATATTTTCTACTGCTAGCCCTTCATGGAGTATTTTTTGGGAGGGGATTATTAATTCTTTTAGACTGCCTAATAAATAAGCTAATTGGTCGTATATTCTAAATATTAAAAAAAATGGGAATATAGCAAGAATTTCTAGCCAGTATTTTTTTAGGAATTTTTTAAATTTCTTTATTCTATTATATTTGAATGCAAGGTCTATTGCAAAGATTATAATAATCATCCCATCAAATATATCAATATAAATTGAATGATTATGCATCCATTCTTTAAATACTATTTCTCCAATAATTACTAATAATAATATAATTAACAAAGGAGGGATAATTAAATTAATTATTCTTTCTAATTTTATCATATATGTATTCATTAGTTAATAATTATCTATTTTATTTTTAAAGGTAATTATATTTCTATTATTTTTCCTTGTCTTCCAACGTGAATAACTCTTGTTTTACCTATTTTTTCTTCTAAACCTTCAGCTTCATGAATATGGGAACATAATAGAATATCTGGTTTAAAATTATCGATTGCTTTTTTTACTCCTTTTGAACCAGGAATAAAAGAAGATAAATTTTCCATTTTTGTTTTATTTGGATGAACATGTGTTACCATTACTCTTTTTTTTAAATCTTTTATTTGTGTAAAACCTTTTTTTAATGTATTGTATATCTCATCTTCATTAAGTTGTTCTGTTCCTATATTTGCGCCACCACATCCAAAAATTCCTACATTTTTATATTGGACTGAATATCCATGTATATTTTTTACTCCATAGAGTTCTGCTAAAAAATCTGCAGTTGCAAAAGAATCGTGGTTTCCTGGAATTAATAATAATTTTAAATTTTTTTCTTTAAATGGTTTGATTAGGTTTTGTGTGTCAAGATGAAAATTAGTTATGTCTCCACATAGGATGACTAGATCTACTTTTTCTTTTTCTGCTAGAATTGCTAATTTTTTTGCTGCAGATGAATCACCATGTATATCTCCTGCAGATAATATTTTTAGTTTTTTCATTTTTTCTTTTTTAAATATTCGTCACAACAATCTTGACAACAGAACCTATAAATTTTTTCTTCTAGTTCTATCTCTATAAAATCTTCTTCTGTTAATACTTGATGGCAATATCCACATTCACCAGGATTATCTTTGTTTTTGTAACCTTTACAAAAACCTTCTTCTACTTCGTTTATTTCGTCATTTTCTTCCAATTCTTCTAGGCCTTCTTCAGAGTAGATATCTTCGTCAATAGAACCTTCATCCATAATAAATTGGTAGAAATAAGATATTTAAATTTATTGTTTTATAAAAAAAAGTATTTAATTTTTAATTTCTTTAAATTCTGTGTAAGGCCATAGAATTTCTGGGATTTTAATTGATCCATTTTCTTGTTGATTGTTTTCTAGTATTGAAATCATTAATCTAGGTAGAGCCAATCCTGATCCATTAAGCGTATGGACAAAATTTAAATCTGTTTTTGATTGATATTTTGTATTCATTCTTCTAGCTTGAAAGTCTGTACAATTGGAACATGAAGAACACTCTAAATATTTATTCATTCCAGGACTCCATACCTCAAGATCATAAGTTTTAGCGCTTGCGAAACTTGCATCAGCAGTTGCTAATAATATTTTTCTATATGGGATATTTAGTTTTTCTAGTATCCTTTCACTATATTGAGTCATCTCTTCTAAAAAATTTTCAGAATCTTCAGGTTTGCAAATATAGACCATTTCTACTTTTTCAAATTGATGTACTCTGAATAGTCCTTCTTCTCCTGCTTTTCTTCCAGACTCTGTTCTATAACATTCAGTGATTGCACAAAATTTTAATGGTAATTGTTTTTCATTTAAGATTTCATTAGAATAAATATTTGTTATAGGAACTTCTGCAGTTGGTATTAATATTAGTTCATCATTTGTCTTGTATAATTGATCTTCAAATTTTGGTAGGTTTCCTGTTCCAAAAGCAGTTTTTTTGTTAATTAATTGTGGGGGATTTATTTCAATAAAACCATTTTTTTCATGAAAATTTAGCATAAATTGAATTAATGCCCTTTGTAATTTTGCACCTTTTCCTTTTAATAGATAAAATCCAGAACCAGCAATTTTGGTTGCGCGTTTTATATCTATAATATCTAATTTTTCTCCTATTTCTAGATGAGATTTTGGTGATTCGATATTTGATATTTTACCCCATTTTTTAATTTCTTTATTATTCTCTTCTGTTCCTATAGGGTTTTCTTTTTTTTGAATGTTTGGAATCTGAGTAAGGAGGGTGTCTCTTTTTTCTTTTATTTTATTTTCTTCTTTTTCATTTGATTTTAATTTTTCTAGAACTTCTTTTGCATTTTTTAGAAGATGATTAATTGTTTTGTTTTGTTTTTTATTTGTGTTTATTTCTTCAGATATTTTATTTCTTTTTGCTCTTAATATGTCATCTTCTGTTTTTAGTTCTCTCCATTTTCTATCTAGTTTGAATATTTTAGAAACAATTTTTTCATCATATCCCCTATTTCTACAATTTTCTTCGACTATTTTTAGATTTTCTCTAATTAAATTTATATCAATCATATTCTTTTAATTTGGTAGTTTTTTATAAAGTTTGTTCTTATTTTTGTATTCTGTTGTTACTTTTTGATAGTTTCTTATATATTTTGTAGAATATATATAAGGAGAAATATTTATAAAGAAGTTTATGCTGCAGTTGAGTGAGAGAAAAAGGGTGAGTTTTTAGAAGAGTATTATTAAGGGGGAAATACAGGTGGCTAAAAGTAAAGATATATTTGAAGTTTTTTTTAGGAAAAAGCCAGCTATGGTGTTGGTTGCACTTAGACAAAATAGTCGGAACAGGTATGGTTCTGTACTAGCAAAGGAAGTTGATTGTACATATTCTCATGCAGTTAAGATATTACAAGAAATGGAAAAAGCTAGTTTAGTAACTTTTGAGAAGCAAGGAAGAATAAAGACTATTTCTTTAACTGATAGTGGTGAGAAGGTTGCTGAATTTATTGAAAAGATAAAGAATCAATTAGAAATTTAATTTTTTTATTTTTTTATTAATTTTTTAATAGAATATTTTGAGAGTGTTGCAAGATGAGGGAATTCTCTTAAGAATCCTCCAGCATCTAATCCATATCCTATTACAAACAAATTAGGTATAATAAATCCTATACTTGCGATATGCGGAAGTAAAGCTTCTAGATTTTTTGATTCGTGCCGATCTGGTTTAGTTAATAGACTTACTATCTTCATGTCTTTAGGGTTTAGGCTTTGAAGGATATCAACTATTCCTTTTAATGTATTACCTGTATCAATTATGTCTTCTACAATAATTACTCTTTCTCCTGGAATTGATTCTGCGATTTCTTTTAGATTATCTTGATTTAGATTGAGATCTCCTGTTTGAGTAGAATTGTTATAACTTTTACTTGTTAATGAGATTGCTCTATGATGAAAGGTTGGTTTTGTTCTAAAGAGCCCGTTATAAAAGTTGCTTGCTCCTTCTAAGATGGGAATTACTATAACTCTATTTTTTGGTTCTGTAGTAGCGTCTTTGTATTCTTTTTTTAATACTTCTCTTATTCTCCAGGTTCTTGCTTCTATTTCTATATTTGAGGCAATGATTTGATCTATGAATTGCCTGTATTCTTCTGCCATTCTATATCTTTCTGGGGGGCTTAATGGAGTTTCTCTTAAATCTCTTGGATTGTCTCTATCTAAAAGGAAGGGATATAAATTAGTCACATTTCAAAATTAAATAGGCTATTAAAAAGCTTTATTATAATTCATTTATCTTATTTTTCCAATCAACTAATGTTAGTCGTTTTATATCTCCGTGTAATACCTCTTTTGTTTCAAGAGTAAATAAGGTACGACACATTGTTTCCTCCGCCGAAAGTACATTCTCCTTGTTTTTTCCATAATTCTAAACAAAAGTCTAATTCTTTTTTAAATTCTAAAGTCTATATGTTATTTGTTGTTTTTAAATATTTTGCACTGGACATTTGCGCATAAGGTTTAAGTACTATTTTTTTATTAAATAGCTATGATTGAGATTAAGTTTAAGCCGAGATTATATCAAGAAACTATTCTAAATAGTTGTACTAGTAAAAATACTTTAATTGTTTTACCTACTGGTTTGGGTAAGACTAAGCTAGCTATTTTGGTTGCTGTTAGTAGGTTAAATACTCTTCAAGGAAAGATTTTATTTTTAACTCCAACAAAGCCTTTAGCAGGTCAGATAAGGAATGAATTTATTAAAGATACTACTCTTGGAGAAGAAGAAGTTGTTTTATTTAGTGGAGAAGTTGCACCAGAGAAAAGAGGGGAGTTAATTAAAGGGGCCAGGGTTATTGTTAGTACACCACAGACTATTTCTAATGATATTATTTCTAAGAGATTGAATTTGGAAGAGATTAGTTTGTTAGTCTTGGATGAGGCGCATAGGAATGTTAAGGAATATGATTACACCTGGTTGTGTAAACAGTATAATCGCATAGGAAAGAATGTCAGGATTATTGGATTAACTGCTTCACCTGGGGATGATCTAGAAAAGATTCAGGATGTTTGTAAGAATGCTTTTATTGAGGAAATTGAATTTAGAAGTGAAGATGATGGTGATGTTAAACCATATGTTCAGCAGATGAATATTGAATGGGTTAAGGTTAGTTTGCCTGAGGAATATTTAGTTGTTAGGAGATTAATTGAGAGTTGTTATAATTCTAAATTAGATATTTTAAAGGTTAGTGGTTTTAATGGTTTGAATACTAAAAGTGATTTATTACGATTAATGAGAGAGCTACAAGGAAGAATAGTTAGGGGTGATAAGGATTTTAATTTGATGAAATCGGTTAGTTCTGTTGCTGAGGTTTTAAAGATTCAACATGGTTTAGAATTATTAGAAACTCAAGGAATGAAGGCTTTAGTTATTTATATGAATAAATTAGTTAAAGAGGGTGAAAAGGGAAAAACTAAAGCTGTAAAGAATTTAGTAAATGATTTAAATTTTAGGAATGCTTTAGCTAAAGCAAATCATTATTTGGATTTAGAACATCCGAAACTTGTAAGATTAAAGGAAATTATTTTAGAAAATAAAGATAAGAAAATTATTGTGTTTAATCAATATAGGGATTCTATTAAGGTTTTAGAGAAGGAGTTGAATCAGATAGAAGGGATTAAGTCTAGAGTGTTTGTTGGACAAAATAATAAAGATGGGAGGGGAATGACTCAGAAGAAACAATTAGTTTTATTAGATAAATTTAGGGGAGATGAGTTTAATGTTCTTTTGAGTTCTTCTATAGGTGAGGAGGGATTGGATATCCCCAAAGTGGATTTAGTTATTTTTTATGAACCTGTACCTTCAGCAATAAGAACTATACAGAGAAGGGGAAGGACTGCTAGGATGGATAAAGGGAGAGTTATTGTTTTAATGACTAAGAATACTAGAGATGAAGCTTATCATTGGGTGGCATTTCATAAAGAGAGAAGAATGAAGGATTTGTTGAAAAGTATAAAGAATAAATTAAATTTAAGTCAAGATATTGGTTTAAATAAATATATTGATAAGATTAAGATTATTGTTGATTTCAGAGAAAAGGGTTCTTCTATTCTTAAAAATTTAGTTGATTTGGGTGTTGATGTTTCTATGGAACAGCTAGATGTAGGTGATTTTGTTTTTGGTA
>DATDVT010000001.1:0-18227 GCA_035289905.1 Candidatus Nanoarchaeia archaeon | reverse complement strand
TTAAAAAAGATTTTAAGGCAATTTATACAGATCCGAATCAAAAAAGTGCGGATAATCAACATTTAGGATTTTATACAGATCCGAATCAAAAAATTGCAGATGGTCCGTATATAGAAATAACTCGCGATTTTACTGTGTTTAAAGATAAATTTGAAGACAAGAGTTTAGAAATCATAGTTAAGACTAGCCCATATATTTCCTTAAACTAATTCTTTTTATTATAACAAATAGGATTATTAATAAAATAAAAGCTATAACTATTATTATCCATTTATAACTATTTTTTTGTTCTATTTGAATTTCATTGATAGTTTCAGTAAAATTTTCAGAACTAATATTTTGGATAATTGTAGCCCCACCAATATCTCTATTAAATTGTAATTTTAATTGTTGACTGCCCTCCTTTTTACTAGAATTATATTTTACTGTTAAAGAATAAGTCATAGTAGCAACAGCATTAGTTATTGTAATATCCTTAAACACATATTCAATGTCTTTAGCATCAACAACAACATTATATTCTTTATTTAATTCTTTTAGTACACTAATACTTGTTACTTTTAAATCTTCAATTTTCTCATTAAATGGATTTTTTACTAATAAACTAACTTTATCACCATCTATTTTTGTAGAAAAACTAAACTCTACTCCAGCTACTTCTACATCAACACTTTTAGAAAAATCTCCTTTTGAATAAATACCTTTAGCATTGATATTATATTTTCCTTCGCTATCAGCAACTAACTCAATAAAATATTCTTTAGATTGATCATTCAAAGTTATTTTTTCAAATAAACCATATTTTTCATCTATATTTTCCAAATTAGTATTAATAACCCGCAAACCAGTGGGAATAATTATATCTAAATTATTTAAAGTCAAACCTGTTTCACTTTTTAATATTAAATCAACTCTAAAAGTATCACCAACAAAAACTAATTCAGAATCAACAATCATATTTAGATCAATATCATCTGGAATTTCGAAACTTAAATCACTTTTAATCTCTTGGCCATTATAAGTTGCTAATCCTAAAATTTTAAAGTTTCCAGCAATATCTGATTTAACACTATAACTACATTTATGTTCACTATTTATATTTAAATTACCATTCCATATTATTTTTCCATTGTTAAATTGACAATAATCAATATTACTTACTATTAAATTATTAACTATATCTTCATAATAGATATTATTAATAGCTGCTTCACCTGTATTAGTTAAAATCACCTCTATTTCTAAATTTTTACCTTTAACAGGTTCAGTAATTATTTTTTTAGAAATGGATAGAGTGCCTATTTTTTTATCAATTGTTACAGTTGCAGAAAAACCATCTATTCCACTAACGCATATTTTTATATTGTCTTGTTCATCACATTCACCTTCAGTAAAAACACCACCAATTAATCCATATCTTACAGAAACACTATTTCCACTAATAAGAACAACTAATTCTTCTCCATCAACCTCTTCATTATAATTTTCAAAAACGGTTTGAGAAAAAATCTCTTCAGCAGCACCAAAACTAGAAAATAATACGATCAATCCAAAGAATAGTAAAATTCTCATCTTATAATCTTAATTTATCACCATTCTTCATAATATGTATTTGGGAATTTTCTTTAAAACCCATTTCTTCTGCTAAATCTGCTAAAGCCTCCTCCATATGCTCTTCTCCATGTGCAGGAATAATATTTTGTGGTTTTACCATGTTTATAAAATCTCTAAGATCTTCTCTAGCAGCATGACCACTTTGATGAATATCTAAAAATAACCTTACTTTGTCTTTTTTTAATACACCCTCTAAATTTGCCCTATTTTCTATATTTAAAGGTGAAGGGATAGTTTTACAAGAGAAAATTACATGATCTCCCTCTTTAAATGTAAAAGGTAATTGTTTTTTAATTAATTTGTCTAATATACTTCCAGGTTCACCTTGACTGCCAGTACAAATTACTAGATACTTTTCTCTATGTGCATTTACATGTTTTAATATTTTACCTATTTGACCTTTATAGCCAGCAATTTCAGCTTCTTTAGAAAATTGAATTAGATTAGCATGTTCAGCACTAGAAACATACTTACCCATACTTCTTCCCAACATAACTACCTTTCTATTCATTTTTTTGCCAAAATCAATTGCACTTCTAATCCTAGCTAAATGTGAAGCAAAGGTTGCAACAAAAACGGCCTTTCCTTTATTATCTACCCCAAGTAAAACATCCTTTAATAATTCTCTTGCTACCTTTTCACTAGGGGTTTTCATATCTTTATCAGCATATAAACTTTCTACGATTAAACAAAGAACCCCTCTTTTCCCCAGTTCTTTTAATCTTTCATAGTCAGGTTTTTTTCCTAATACAGGATGATTATCAAACTTAAAATCATTTGCATAAATAATAATGCCTTTGGGAGTATGAATAGCAATCATTGCAGTTTGTAAAGTAGAATGTGTAACATTAATAAATTCTATACTAATATTTTTACTTATATTTACTATTCTACCTGTGTTTACAGGTTTTAATTTATTAGGTAAACTAATTTTTTCATCATCTAAAATAGTTTTTAATACTTCTAAAGTAAATGGAGTTCCATATATGGATGCTCTATACTTCGCAGCTAAATAAGGTACACCAGCAATATGATCTAAATGACAATGACCTAAAATAATTGCTTTTACTTTCTTTTGCCAATCTTCAATAACCCTATCATCAGGAATAGATCCTAAAGAAATCATTTGTGCAGAAGATAATGTATGCCAATCCTCCCCTTCATAATTAATAATTGCTGGTAGATAAATACCCATATCTATTATAATTACTTCATCATCTACTTTAATAGCAGTCATATTTTTTCCAACTTCTTGGAATCCGCCTATTGTACAAATCTCTATTTCCATCTTTAAATCTTAACAAAAGGTTACTTTAAAAAGGTTCTGTAACAGACCCAATAGGTTTATCTTTTCAAACAAATAAATTATATGGGAAGTAAGAAATGAGTAATATATTCTGCAGCTAATCTTTATAATCGAGAAACAAAAAGATTTAGTGAAATAGCAGTTGAGCAAGCTAGCAGAAGAGGTTACGATTCTAAAAAAACTCCTGCAGATATATACTTAGTTAAAACTTTTTTGGGTCCTACTTATTTATATCATCAACTTGTAGATAGATTAAATATAGGCGATGAACTTAAAAGAATACTAGAAGAATCACCTCCTCCTGAAAATACATGTATTATTACTGTAGAATTAAGTGGATTTAGCGAGTATGATCAATTCAATATTTTTCTTCAATATTTTGGTAGAGATTGGAAAAATTTTGGTAAACATGGAATGGGGGCGAAGTTTCATTTATAGGATTGAAAGTATTATTGTCTGCTCCAATCTTAATGACTGCACTAATTCATTAAACATATACTTTAAAAAATAATATAAGTTTAAATAATTAATTAATTCATTCTTAATGATGAGTTTCCATAGAAAACATTGTGGAGAAGAAAAAATAGTAAAGATAAGCTTGAAAAACAAATTGTAGAGGGAGGAATTATAGGAATACTTGGATTCGTATCCTATATGGGTATTAATTTAGCTGTTGAATTAGAACCTTCTTTAATAGAGCAAAATCTTATTACAAATATTGCAAGAGGTGCTCCTTTTCTTCTAACCATAGGCTATGGCATCTACAAATATCGCTGTATTCGTTCTTTAAAAAATAGAATTAGAAGAGAAGAACATCGAGCTAGTAAGTATATTAGACATTACTAATCTCTTCTTATGAAAATAATTCCTAAAATTATTAATAGAACTATAAAAATAACCATACCTGACGCACTCGATATAAAATACCAAAAACCAACAAAACCATCAACAGTCCTATCTCTAAATTCTTGAGATCCGACTAACCAATGAACTGTTCCATAAACTCCTGCACCCCCTAGAAGAGTGCTAACAAAACCGAAAAAATTAGCTGTAGAAAATCCTCCTTCAGAAGTTATTAACACTTCACTATCTAATAAACCTTCCAAACCTAATTTATTTATAATATCCTCTACTTTTTTCTTTATTTTTGGACTAAGATTTCCGTTCTTTTGTATTTCTTCTAAAAGACTACTTGTTTTTACTATAGAGGACTGAAGAATTTTAGCTAACCTTTTATTTTCTAACAGCTCTTCTCGATATAATTTTCTTAATTTATCAAAATTAGTCCTACTAATTGCCTCTTGTTCTTGGATAACAATCTTGCTTACTTTTCTGATTGGTTGTTCTACTGCACCAATAAAATCAAAAGAAACTGTAAGTAAAGCCTTTATCTGTTTTTGATATAACCCATTTCTTTTTAATATTCTAATTACTTCTTTCTCATACTCTAAAAACATTTCACAAGCAGTACGCATATCTTGTAAATTACCTACTTGTATCTCTAGTAATCTAATCAAATTCTTACTATTTGATTTACCGTTAATAAGATTCTCAATAAACATTCCTTTATCAATGTCTTTTATTTTAGAAAACTTCAATGTGACACTATCAAATTGTTTTTTATCATCTAGAAACCATAAATATAAACCCCTTAACAAATCTTTTTGTTGTTCTTGAATTATCAACTGTTAATATGTTCTTACTATATAAATATTTTTGAATCCATGGTAACGTAAGTGGGAGTTCTTTGGCTTATCCCAATAGACAGATTTACAATTTGTGGATAGAGCCAAAAAAAAAAGAATAATTATATAAACAATTAATATAATTAAGTTTAGAGGTGATATCAATGGCATCATGTGGGTGTTGTACTCCAAAAAAGAAAGCGAAAAAGAAAAAATAATTAACTTTTAATTTCTAATTCATTTTTTAATTCTAATTTTTTACCCAATTCAGTACCAATACCTTTTCCAAGATAATAACTGCTTAAGCCAATAAATTCTAATATAGACTTTTTCTCAGAAATCCTCTTTACCGGATAATCACCTATCTCTTGTTTCATATCATTTAAAGCATCATCAGTATTACCCAATCTATCTATTAAACCATATTCTTTGGCTTCAATACCTAAATAGAATTGACCATTTGCTAATTTTCTAACTTGTTCTTCACTCATTTCCCTATTTCTTGCAACGTCTAATATAAAGTAATCATGTATAAGACTTAATTTATGCTGCATAATTGCCTTTTCATCATCAGTTAATCCCCTAAATGGAGTGCCCATATCTTTATACTCACCAGCAACCAATCTTTCATAACCGACCCCATATTTTTTAAATAAATCTTCAAATTCTAAATAAGAACCAACTACACCTATACTTCCAGTCATAGAAACAGGTGAAGCATAAATTCTATCTGTAGCACTTGCAACCCAATAAGCCCCAGAAGCACCAACCTCTCTAACTACAGCATAAGTTGTCTTATTCATATGTTTAAGGGCATTAACAATATCCTCGGAAGCAACAACACTTCCTCCACCACTATTTATTTCTATTATTACTCCCTTTACACTTGGATTTTCTTCTAATTCCTTCAATTTTTGAACAAATTGAGTAGAAGATACACCACCAGGCATTAAAAAATCACCACTGCCATCTATAGAGATTCCACCACTCATTGGTAAAACAATAAAACTATTACCTTTTACATTAGAATCTCCCTTTAAATAAAAAAACATAATTCCATAACTAATTAAAAATAAAAATATAATCAAACATAATCCAAAAATCCATTTATTTCTCATTATTTTCCTCTCCAACATAAGTTCCACTAAATTTTTCCATTAATCTTTGATTAGATTTTATTATAAACATATATGTAACATCTATTAAAAAAGCAATAAAAAACGGTTTTAGAAGATTTCTAATAAATATTTGTGGAAACTTAAGTTCTTTATCTGATACAGATTTTACTTTAATCTTCATAATCATCTTTCCAATAGTTTGTTGTAATTTATATTCCATAATCACCCAATATATTAAACTTATTACAACCATAATCAGGCTAAGTATGGCCAATTCTTCGCTAGATTGGATTTCAAATAATTTCTTCCAGTCTAAACTCTTATCTATAAAAAAAGCATTAAATGGAAATAAAATTAATAAATTAATTATAGAAACATCAATAAAATAAGCAACAACTCTTTTCCAAAATCTAACAACCTCTAGTTTCTTTTTTATCATTAATAAGATTTACATATCTCTATTTATAAAATTTCTCTTAATTCAAAAATAATATATATCTTTCTAATATTATGTTATTATGGAAGATTATATAAAAGAATTAATTAGATTAATAAAAACTAAATCATTAGCTCAACTAAAAAAAGAGTTAGCAAAGAAATATAATCTTAAAGGAATTCCAGCAAATATTCAAATACTTAATAATTTAAATGAAAAACAAAGAAAAATTTATTCTAAATATTTTATAACAAAACCAATTAGAACATTATCAGGAGTAGCGCCTATTGCTATAATGACCTCTCCAGAAAAATGTCCTCATGGTAAATGTATAATGTGTCCTGGTGGTCCAAATTCTTTTTTTGGAAATATCCCACAAAGTTATACTGGTAAAGAACCAGCCACTATGCGTGGTTTAAGAACCAATTTTGATTCCTTCCTGCAAACATTTACAAGATTAGAGCAATATTTTGTTCTTAGTCAAAATCCAGAAAAAGTAGAATTAATTATAATGGGAGGAACATTTCCAGCAAGAAATAAAACCTATCAAAAAAAATTCATTACAGAAGCGTTCCAAGCATTAAATATATTTTCAAAATTATTCTATAAGAACTCTTTTGATTCTAAAAAGTTTAATAAATTTTTTGAATTACCTGGTTCAATTCAGGATGAAGAAAGAATAAAGTCTATTTACAAAAAAATTTTAAAATTGAAGAAAACTACAAATATAAAAAAAGAACATAAAATAAATGAATCTTCAAAAATAAAGTGTGTTGGTCTAACTATAGAAACTAGACCAGACTATGCTTTAGAAGAACAACTTAAATTCCTTTTAAGTTTAGGTGTAACTAGATTAGAAATTGGAGTTCAATCCTTAAATAATAAAATCTTAAAAAACATTGAAAGAGGGCATTTAATAGAAGATATAATAAAAGCAACTAAAATAGCAAAGAATCTTGCGTTTAAAATAAATTATCATATGATGATTGGTCTACCTTCTTCTTCAATAAAAAAAGATATTCAAACATTTAAATTATTATTCAAAGATACAAATTTTCGTCCAGATATGTTAAAAATTTATCCTTGTTTAGTTCTAAAAGGAACAAAATTATATGAATTATATAAAAAGAACAAATATCATCCATTAACTACGAAGCAAGCTATTTATTTGTTAAATAAAATAAAACAATTTATTCCAGAATATTGTAGAATAATGCGTATTCAAAGGGATATTCCTACAAAATTTACAGAGGCAGGACCAGATATAACTAATCTTAGACAATATTTAAGCAAATGTAAATGTATCAGATGCAGAGAACCGAAAGATAATTTTATTCCAAAAAATCCAAAATTAACTATCAGAGAGTATATTGCATCAGGAGAAAGAGAATTTTTTATATCTATAGAAGAAGAGGATTATATCCTTGGTTTTTGTAGATTAAGATTTTTTAAAGAAAAAGCCCTAATTAGAGAACTTCATATATATGGTAATTTAACAATCTTAAAAGAAGAAGGAAGGATTCAACATAGGGGATATGGTAAATTATTACTAAATAAAGCAGAAAATATAGCTAAACAACACAATAAAAAACAAATTCTAATAATTTCAGGTGTTGGGACAAGAAATTATTACAAAAAATTAGATTATAAGCTAAAATCTCCCTATATGATTAAATTTTTATAATCGAAAATCATTATTTTTTTATGAATAAAAAAGGAATAGTAACATTTATTTTTTTGTTTGCTGGTTTGGGATTTATTTCATCAATGATGACCTCAGAAGCAACAAAACCATATACTACTAAACCAGAGGATTGTAAGAATGGTTGTATAGTTTCAAATAAGTGTTTGTCTTATGGACAAAGATTTTATATTAATGAAACAAGATATTATTGTAACCCAGATAAATCCACATCTGAACAAAAAGAGTTAGGAGAATATTGTGAGAAGGATTATGAATGTATCTCAAATTTTTGTGGAAAAAATAAATGTATTTTCATAGAAGAAAAAGAAGAAAATGAAAAAGAAAATTGGTGGAAAAGGTTCATAGAAAAATTTTTCAAGCTCGATCCTCTCTAGTTAATTCGTCCATCAAACCCGCTCCTAAATTCATTAGATTCATAGATGCCTCTTCAAGAGCAAGTTTTTGTTGTTCAGGTAACTGATCCATTAAATCGATTACTTGCAGCATATTTGCTCTCAATGAATGAGAATATTCATTACCTTCCTTGCAATATTTAGCAATAGTTCCAACAGCATTATACAAAGCATCCACAGATGGATTAAATCTTTCATAAACTCCTACTATACCGCCATAAAATAAACTAAAAACTGCATTCTCATCAAATCGTCCTCTAAATTTACTCTGAAATTCATTCATTTTATCTTTAAAATCTGCACCTTCCGCATTATATGTAAACTTATACCATTCTACTTCAGATTTAAGATGATCAACTAAGTCTGCAGAATGGTTATCAAATTTCCCACCATTTAATCCACTTCTCTGATCAATCTCTCCAATTATTTCTTGAAATGTCTTTGCAATTCCCTTTAATTCCATAGCTTTACTTGTTGCTTTATACATTTCCTTAAAACTTAATTGTATGACCTTTTCTTCTAGACTCATAAAACCACCCCCACATCATATTAATAGTAATAGAAATACTTAATTCAAATTCTTAAAATATATATAAATTATATACTCATAAAGAACTACATTTGTTCCAAACGGTGTACACGTTCCATAATTGGTGGATGCGTGCTAAACAATCCAGTCAACCAACCCTTAGTATTTCTAAAAGGAGTTGAAATAAATAAATGAGCAGTTGCTTTATTAGCATTATCAACCAAAGGATCTGGATCTTGAGAAATTTTCTTCAAAGCATCTGCCAAACCCTGAGGATATCTTGTTAGTTTAGCGCCACTAGCATCAGCCATAAATTCTCTTTTTCTACTAATCCCTAATTTAATCAAATAAGCAATAATTGGAGCAACTATCGCCAAAACAATCCCCAAAATAATTAATGGTAAATTACTATTTCCTTCGTTTTTTTTACCAAAAATAAAACTTCTTAACAAAACATCACTTATTAAAACTGTAACACCGACTAAAACAGCTGCTAACATCATTACTTTGATATCTTCATTCATTATATGAGACATTTCATGAGCAACTACACCTTCTAATTCTTGTCTATTTAATTTATTCATTAAACCAGTTGTAACAACAATCACAGAATTATCTTGATTTTTTCCAGTAGCAAAAGCATTCAAAGCAGAATCTTTGATTACATAACATTTAGGTATATTTTTTAAACCAGCGGCAATAGTCAAACCTTCAACTGTATGATATAAATGAGGATATTCCGCCTTAGTAACTGGTTTAGCTCCTGTCATACTCAAGATCATATTAGATCCAGAACTAAAAACAATTAAGGTGTAAATTACTGCTCCAATAAGACCAATCACTAAACCAAATATAATATTTCCTAGAATTAATCCAAGAACAGCAGCTAAAAAACCAATTAAAATCAAAAACACAAACACCAAAAACATACTCTTTCTTTTATTACTTCTAATTTGATCATGTAAATTCATAAGATATAAACAAAAAAAAGATTAATAAGTATTTCTATTATTTTCTTTCGTATTAAAAGGTCATTTAAAATACCTCCTTTCTTGTCTTATTCGGATGATTGAGACTTTGTTTTAGCAGGTTTAGCAAGAATTAGTGAAATTGCATCTTAAAAAAGCAAGATATAATCTGGAATTTTATAATTTGAATAAAGAACATACAAAATTCAATAAAGGAATATACAATCACCAGAGATGAAGCAAGATTATTAAATGAACTTTCTGTAAATAAAAAAGATACAGCACTCTACACTAATCTTAAAGATAGCAGGTATGATACGAGTTATGCAATAAATATCAAATTCTCTTAAGAAACAATTAATGATTATGAAAATAAAGTTTTAGATTTTATCAACAAAACAGAAGAACATTCGATTTGAGAATCATCGCTCGTTATTGCGACAGAGAAGCAAATAGTAAACTATATATAATAAAAATTATAATAATAGAATATGAAGCTATTTGACAATAATTTTAAAGAGATTTTAACTGCCCAAATAATCTTTGTATTCATTGGATTAATTGCAGGAACAATACTTGCAGTTTATACCGATAAAATTCTTTTAATTCCTGGAATGTTAATATTATTACCTGGTTTTTTAGAAATGAAGGGTAATATTGGAGGAACACTGTCCTCTAGAATCACATCTGGTTTATTTTTAGGAGTAATTAATAAAAACAATATTAAAACTAAAATAATAAAAACAAATCTACTAGCTTCTTTTTGTTTAGTCATAATAATTTCAACTATTTTGGGTTTAATAGCCTTTATTTTTAATTATCTTCTTCTAAAAGAAATTATCTATGAAATAATCTTAATTCCAATCCTGGCAAGTATTCTATCAAATTCTATAGAGTTACCTCTTGGCATCTTTGCAACATTTTATCTATTTAAGAAGGGTCATGATCCTAGTAATATTATGGGGCCGTTTATAGCATCTTTAGGTGATATAACTAGTATAGTTTCGCTATTAGTTGTGATGGTGTTCATATGAATAATTTAAACAAACATCTCAAAACAATTCAAAATTTAAAAAGAAAAAAATATCATCCAATCATACATGAAGTTCATAAAACACATAAAATCTCTAAAAAAACATTGTTCTATGTAAAAGAATATGGCCCTCACACACACGCATTTAAAACAATAATTAAAGAAAGTATAAAAATTCTATTATTCGCTTCTCTAATAAGTTCATTTGGAGGGATAGCCTTAGAACAAATAAAACCATTTTTTATATCTCTGTTCCCTTTAATAATACTATTACCAGTTTTAAATGGAATGTTAGGAAATTATGGGACAATCATCTCTTCAAAAATATCAACCCTAATCCACGAAGGAAAAATAAAAAATAGTAAAAATTTAGAAATTAAAGTATTATTTAACGAATTAATTCTAATATCCATTATAACGACCTTTTTAAGTGTAACCCTTGCATTTTTAATCTCTTTAATTTTTGGTTACCCAGTTACCCTATTATTGTTTCTAAAAATCATGTTAATTACTCTTATAGATATTTTTTTTATAATGATAATTTTATTTTCTATAGCTATTTTTTCTGGTTTATATTTTTATAAAAAAAAGGAAGATCCAAATAATTTTTTAATTCCGATAACAACATCAATTGCTGATTTTGGAAATATGGTTCTCTTATTTTTACTAATAATCTTATTTTTTTAAAAGAAAAAATTAAAATTTAACCTTAATATTCTTTTTCTCTTCATCTGTAGCTTCAAACATTTCTTTCTCTTTAAAATTCATTATCCCTGCTATAATACTACTTGGAAACACTTGAATTTTGGTATTAAGTTCCATAACCATATCATTATAATGTTGTCTAGCATAACTAATTTTATTTTCGGTTCCTGTTAATTCTTCTTGTAATTGAATAAAATTTTCATTTGCTCTTAACTGTGGATAATTCTCAGAAACAGCAAATAAAGTCTTTAATGTGCCTTCTAACATATTATCTGCTTTAGCCTTTCCTTCGACACCTTTAGCATTCATCAATGAGGTTCTTGCTTTAGTTACATTCTCTAAAACCTCTTTCTCATGTTTCATATATCCCTTTACAGTTTCAATTAAATTAGGAATCAAATCAGCTCTTCTTTTCAATTGAACATCTATTTGAGCCCAAGCATTCTCTACCTGATTTTTTAGTCTTATAAGGCTATTAAATAACCAAATAACTACTAAGACTAATATACCTACAATAATTAATATAACCCATAATAATGCCATATTTCGTACCTCCTTATTTTTATAATAAATAAATTTTTAAAAAGCTTTCTATTTATAGAAACTAATGGGCCTGTAGTATAATCTGGTAGAATACCGCATTGGCGTTGCAGTGATTCGGGTTCAAATCCCGACAGGTCCAGAATATTTAAAAAAACAAAAAAACATCAAATTATGTGGAAGAATGTATATTCTGTAAAATTATAAAAGGAGAGATAAAGGCAGCAAAAATCTATGAGGATAGGTATACATATGCTTTCTTAGACATTAGGCCTGCTTCAAAAAAAGGGGGTCATACTTTAGTTTTACCAAAAAATCATTTTGAACTTATCACAGATATACCAGAAATTGAACTAATAGCTTTATCAAAAACAATAAAAAAGATAAGCAAAGCATTACTTAAATTTGGAGAAGGTCTAAATATCTTACAGAATAATAAAAAAGTAGCTGGACAATATATTAATCACTTACATTTTCATCTAATTCCAAGATTTAAGAATGATAGTATCTCTATAGAAAAATGGGAAGCTAATGAGTATGCCAAAGGAGAAATAGAAAAACTACAAGAAAAAATTAAGTTATTAATCTAAACACATTCCTGCTTCACAACCATCTTTACATTTTACTATTGAATTTAATATTTCACCATTATAACAATAAATTTCTTTCAAATTAAATTCATCAATACAAATATCTTTTTGTGTATCTGACAAACAATCAGCATTGACATCTCCCAAACAAATAGTAGAATACCTATAAGCTGAGCCTTGTTTATAGATATTATAATTGTTTCTTCCTTCATAATCAGTAGGCTTATCAGTATCTATACAACCTTCCTTCATCTCTCTTGCAGTTGATCCTGTAGTAGTTGCACCATATTTAAAAAGAAAAATAATAACTCCTATCAAAACAATGATAAGTACAACTATCCCAGTATCTCCCCTCTTATTCATATTTTCTTAATATACCTTTAACTTTAAAAAAATATCCGTTATATTTAAGTATAAATCTGTTTCATAAAACGTAAGGCCTCAGTAGCTCAGCTTGGTTAGAGCGCCACTCTCATATGGATTAAGATACTAAGAAAGGTGGAGGTCGGGGGTTCAGATCCTCCCTGAGGCATATTTTTGTGCTTTTCTTTTTAATTCATTTGAAATTACGGGTATTATAACTTTTTTATTGTATAATAAATTAGAAATTTCAACAAAATCTTCTAATTTTAACTCATATATTTTTTTATTACTAATACTTTTCATAACACCTAGTTCTTTCAAAACATAATTTAATTTTTTATCCCTTCTAAAAAATAAATAATCTAATACTTTTTTAAAATAATCATCAGATTTAACTTTGATAGTATTCCTTTTTTTTTCAATTAGAACTAAAGAACAATCAATATTAGGTTTAGGATAAAATTTATTCCTATTAACATTTTCAAGAATAGTAACTTCAGCTAATCTCTGTATTTGAACACTTAACCTTCCGTATTTAGGTTCAGAAGGTTTAGCACATATTCTCCTAGCTAACCTTTCTTGAATTAATAACACGCCTATTTTAAAATTTTTACTTAATAATCTAAAAATTAAAGGTAAAGCAATTTTAAATGGTAAGTTAGATATAACTCTATCAAAATCAGGCAATTTAACAGTTAGAGCATCTCCCCAAATAATTTCTAGATTTCCGTTAATTTTTGATAATTTTTCTTTAAACTGTAAGTCCTTTTCTATTGCAATAATCTTTTTTGCTTTTTTTAATAATATTTCTGTTAAATTACCAATGCCTGGACCAATTTCTAAAACTGTTTCATCTTGGCCTATATTTGCATATCCAACCTCTCTTTTCAAAAATTTTTTATCATTCACAAAATGCTGGCCTAATTCTTTTCTTATCATCATGATCTACATATATTAAAGAGTAATATTTATATATGATTAGTATTAAATATACTTATGAAAAAAATAGTCCTAATTTGTATATTATTTATAATAAGTTCATGTGTAACCCAAGCACCAAAGGCTTTAGTTTCGAATATAACTGAACCAACAACTATAGCTATTCCAACTTTTGTATGTAATAAACCATATATCCAGGTTGGATCTGAATGTTGTTTAGATGAAAACGATAACAAAGTATGTGATAAAGATGAGACAATTGAATCTACTCAAACTAGATGTGATATTTCTGCACCATTTAATTGTAGGTATGCTGAAATAACTAAAGATAATATTCACTTAAGTTTAAAATATATAATCCCAGGACAAGTTTTTATAGAATCTATTTCATTTCCAAGCATAGATTGTTCAAAATATTTTTATGATGTTCCAAAAGATCAGTGGATTTATGACCCATTAACTGATTACTCAAAAATAGAACCATTAAAAGAGACAACTTATGATATTCCTTGTGAAATAACAGATGATTATGTATATACAGACATAGAAATTAAATATGTTTTATATAATGAAGGGGTTCCTTTTGGTGAAAAACAAAGATATTTATTTAATAAAAATGACATGACTTATGGAACACTTGAAGGTGAAATATAAAGGGGGAGATTTTATGCCAAAAAAGAAAATAAAAAAGAGAGTAGTTAAAAAAACTATTCAAGAAATAAAACAAGTAAAAAGTAAAAGACTAACATGGGCAATTGTAGGCTTAGTCATTAATGCTGCTTTTTTGCCAGGGTTAGGTAGTCTAATCATAGGAAAAACAAAAACAGGATTATTACAATTACTTCTAGTAATTCTTGGAGTAGTTCTATGTTTAACAATAGTAGGAATTGTTATAGGTATACCATTATTGGTTGGAACATGGGTTTGGGGAATAGTTACATGTGTAAAGGTCATTCAAAACATAATTTAATTTTTTAAAGAACCTTTAAAAAGAGATATATTTTATTTATTTTATGATACAACCTTCAGAAGTTTTAAAAGATTTTAAAAAAAAGAAATTTAGAAAAGAATTATTTTTAGGTTTTATTGGTTTAATAGGCTTAGTTTTATTATGGAGAGGGATTTGGAATCTAACAGATAAATACTTCTTACCTAATAATTTTTTAATCTCAAATATAATCGGAATCACTATTGGATTATTTCTATTATTGGCCTTTGGAGTAGCTATAGATTTAATGTTAAACAAATAATCTTCCAGTATAACTATTTTCCATTTTAATTTTTCCTTTAAAGTTTATTCTTTTAGAAAATATTGGACAATTAACTACTAAAGTCTCTGCTTCTCCACCTTCAAATGCGATATTTATTCCCTTGATTTTAACTAACTTATCAACATCTTTTTCAGTAATTATTCTGTCTAACCAAGATTTATCCAAACCATCACAAGCTATCTTAGTTATAATAAACTCAAAACCATTTCTAATTATCTCTCTTATCTCTTTTTCCTGGTCCATATGCCATAATGGTGAAAATATCTTTAAATCTAAAGAATCACAAATCTCTTCAATTCTTTTTCTTTGATAATCACTAAAAAGCCCACCATGAACTACACCCTCTATATGATATTTTTCTTTAGCTAATTTTAATACTATTTTTAAATCTTTTAATTCCTTTTCTTTCTCCCCTTTAGTTTCTTGTAAAATTAGAGGAATACCTAAAGAATCTGCTTGTAGTCTAACTAAATCTATAGTTGGTGTATGATACATAAAAGAATCTTTATTCTTGCTTTTAATTGTAACTAAACATTCAATCTTATAATTTTGTTTCATCATAATATACATTGCATATATACTATCCTTACCACCACTAATTAATGCTCCTAATCTCAAATTACAAGGATAATATTTTTTTAAATAACTAGAAATATCTCTTTTTCCTGATTTTTTTAATGCTTTATGAAAATTAGAACCATATTGTGCAGCCTTTTTCTTTCTCTCATAAAATTCTTTCTTTAAATTTAAATCATTTCCTATTTCTCTCAAAATTAGTTTATTATTATTTTTAGTTATCTTATACTTTCCATTGATTCTCAAAGCTAATTCAATTAATTTATTATCTAAAAATGGTAGTCTTAATTCTAAATTATTATACATAGTTATTACATCATCTCTATATAAATCTCTTTCATACATTTTTAATAAACCACTTAAACACTCTTTATTTACATCATCTGATAATTTATGTCTTTCATATCCTGCAAATATTTCTTCTGAACCTAAGCCTGAAAAAATTACCTTACATCCATCTTTTCTTGCTTGTTCACATGCTGTAAAGAAAGGCAAAGCTACTCCTACTTTAGTTACATTTGTATCTTCGATTAATGGAATTATTTTTTTTAGATATGGTTTAATATCTTTAATTTCTATTACTTTCAAATCTAAATTTAACTCTTTAGCTACTTTTTTAGCAAAAACTACATCTTCAGCTTCTTTAATGTTTCCACTATAGAAACCAGAAACATAACAAGTAAAATCAACATTAAATTTCTTTAAAATCACAGCTAAAATTGTAGAATCTATTCCACCAGAAAACAGTAAACCTAATTTCTTTTTAGGTATTCTTTTTTTTACAGCTTCAAACAACAATTCTTTTACTTTTTCTTTATTTTTTCCTTTTATTGGAGTTAATTTAAAAAATTCTCTTTGAATAAATTCAATTTTGTTATTCTCGTAGATTAAAATCTTTCTTGGATTTAATTCAATCATCTCTTTAAATACTTTTTTTTCTGAAGCAAATACAAATCCTTCTTTATTGGAATACCATAATGGTTTTATCCCTAAAATATCTCTGGCTAAAATTACTTTATTATCTTTAATCAAGGCAAAGGCATAAGATCCATCTAATTCATCTAAACCTAATCCTTTATCTACAAAATAAAATAATAGTTCAGCATCATTTTCAGCCTTGAAATTATATTTTCTATTCAATTCTTTCCAATTATAAATCTCACAATTTGCTATAAATCTATTATCTATTGGCTGCTCAACAAAACCAACAATTGAATGAAGCAAATGACCTATTGAATAGTCTATATTAGAATAAACTTTTTTCCCATCTAAACCTCTATATTTTATTATCTCTAAACCTTTTTCAACTAATTCTTTATGATTTTTTCTATTGAATACTCCAATTATTCCACACATAAGAAATTAATGACACAAAGGTTTAAAAAAGCAACTACAACAATCTAAAAGTTCTATGGGTGACATATACTCAAGTAAACTATAGGCCTTTTATTTTAGATGTATCGCATAATTAATTCTATTTCATTTAAATTTTTTTGAAAATAAATGTATGATGATCTAAAATTCAGTAAATAAAAAGAAATATTATATTATAAAGACAATAATGATGTAATTTTTTAGTGAAAGAGAATAGAAAAATTATTTGTGCAATACAAGTAACTGTTTCTTTAAAGGATGAAAAAGTAAAAAGAGAGAAATAGTAAAATAGAGATAGAAAAGGGAGATACACTTAATATTTTTAATAAAAAAGGATGGGAAATAGACGCTAGGGTTTTAATTGGAATAGCAATTATAATAATTTTATATCCTAGCGAAAGAAAACCAACTAATTTATTGGTTGGATGAATTTTGTAGTGGACATGGACATATAAAATATATAAATAAATTTTACTTAGTTTAGTTATGATAAGCTATAAGTTCCGGTTATATCCTAGCAAAGAACAACAAGATCGATTAGAGTACACTTTAGATATTTGCAGAAGAACTTATAATGAACTTCTTTCAGAGTTAAATAGTGGATTTACTAAATTAGAACTATCAAACTATCTTTTAGATTTAAAGGCTTGTTATCCTGAATTAAAACAAGTATATTCTAAGGCATTACAAGTTGAAAATGATAATCTTTTTAGAAATCTAAAAGGATTATCAGAATCGAAGAAAAATGGAAATAAAGTTGGAATATTAAGATTTAAAGGAAAGGGATGGAAGAAAACCTTTATCTTTAATCAGAGTGGTTTTAGATTAGATGAAGAACAAAATAAGTTAAAACTTTCTAAAATAGGTGAAATAAAGATAAAAAATCATAGATTAATCAAAGGTAAAATAAAACAAATTATAATTAAAAAAGAAATAAACAATTGGTTTGCTATTTTACAAACAGATGAGACTATTAAAAGAAAACATGGAGAAAATGAAATCGGTTTAGACTTTGGATTGATAGATTTTACAACCGATAATAATGGAAATAAGGTTAAACTACCTAAAGAATGGAGTTTACAA